>DATBKW010000314.1:0-8682 GCA_036555665.1 Solirubrobacteraceae bacterium
CCGCCTGGTCCTGACCTTTGCCCCGCTGGTCAAGTACATCGTCTACAAGAAGCTGCGCGAGATGCCGGCCCGCTGCGAGGCCGAGGACTTCATCGCCTGCGGGCTCGAGGCGCTGATCCACTCGATCGAGCGCTACGACCCAGAGAAGGGCGCCACGCTCGAGCAGTACGCGTGGACGCGTATCCACGGCGCCGTGCTCGACGAGCTGCGCCGCCAGGACTGGGCCCCCCGCTCGGTGCGCCGCTGGGAGCGCGACATCGAGAAGGTCGTCGAGCAGTTCACCGTGCTGCACGGCCGCCGGCCGAACAACGAGGAGATGGCCGACGCGCTCGGCGTCTCCGTCGAGGAGCTGCGCCGCCGGCGCGACGAGATCTCGCGCTCGGAGGTCACCTCCCTCAACACGCCGGTCCTGGCCGACGACCAGACCACGATCGAGCGTGTCGACACCATCGCCGGCGACGACCCGCGCGAGGATCCGCTGCACGCCGCCGCCCAGAGCGAGGCCAAGGACCGCTTCCGCGAGGCCTTCGCCCGCCTGCCGCGCCGCGAGCGCGAGGTCGCCGTGCTGCTCTACGTCAAGCACCTGACGCTGGCCGAGATCGGCGAGATCCTCGGCGTCTCCGAGAGCCGCGTCTGCCAGATCCACACGGCCATGAAGAAGACCCTGCGCGAGGCCCTCTCCGCCGACGAGCAGCTCTTCGCCCTGGTCGCGTAGCACCGGACACCGCTCGTCTCCTGTTCGAAGGCCCCGCCTGGTGCGGGGCCTTCGGTCGTTCGGGGCTACCGTGTGGGTCATGGCATACGTCACCGCCGAGGCCCAGCGCGAGATGCTCGACGCCCTCGCCGCGGCAGCCGAGGACATCGGCCTGGCCCTGGGCGCGCTCGGCGACGCCTACGAGCTGCTCGACGAGACCAGCGCCGACCAGCTCGAAGACCAGCTCTTCGGCCCGGTCCAGGCGGCCTACGGCCGCGCGAAGCGCACGCACGCAGAGTTCGCCGACCGTCACGGCCTGCCGCGTCACGACTTCGCCGCCCCGCCGTCCGGCGCCCCGTCCCACGGGGTCAAGGGCTTCCTCGACCTGGCTGTCGCGGCGGTCGAGCGCGCCGACGCGGCGCTGGCGCACCTGCAGGACTCGATGATGCCCGTCGAGGTCGGCGATGCCGACCTGCGCGCGGGCATGGCCGAGGTCCGCCGGCAGCTCGCCGAGGTGTCCGGTCGCGCCCGCGCGTTTCTACGGCGCTTCGGGCGCTGACCGGCGTCTAGCGCGGCACGATCGTCTCGCCGCCCCACTCCTCGGGCGCGACGTCGGCGAGCGTCTCGGAGAACGTCCACCGGTGGCCCGCCGGGTCCTGCGCGGCGTACTGACGCTCGCCGTACTCGAAGTCGGTCGGCTCCATGAGGATCTGCGCGCCGTGCGCACGCGCGTGCTCGCAGTGGCCGCGCGCGTCCTCCACGCGCACCATCACCGAGTGCGTGGCCTCACCCGCGCGCGGCGGGCGGCGGTCGTGGCGCACGTCGGCCACGATGACCGCGCCGTCGCCGAAGCCCAGCTCGCGCGATGGTTGTCGCCGATGCGCACGTGCTCGACGAAACCGAACGCTGTGCCGAGCCAGTCGACGGCCTTCTGCACATCTGGATAGACGAGGACGGGAACGACGGTCGCAGACGGGATGGAGCGGTTGGTCGTCATGTCACGAAGTATGGGAGCCGTCGTAGGCCTCAGCCACGCGCTTGGGCACCACCATCCGCCACGCGTCGACGACGAACTCGCGCATCTCCTCGGGCTCGAGCGCCGCCAGCCGGACCTCGACCCAGTTGTAACGCAGGTCACCGCCGACGGGCATGAGGAACTTCTCGGGGTCCGAGCCGACGAGGACCTCGCGCCATTCCTTGGGAAAGGCGAAGCCCATCTGGGTCTCGTCGCGCGAGAAGGCGAGATAGACGATTTGCCGGACGCGGAACTTCACGCGGTCGCGGACGATCGCCTCGGTCGTGCGCGGCAGGCTCAGGGCCAGCGGGCGGATGTCGTCGATCGTGACCAAGCGCTGATGATGGCGCGTCTGTGATCAAGCCCACAGGAACGGGATGCGGGCGGGCGCGTCGAGAAAGGTATGGCGACCTCTCCTTTTACCGCCTTCACCTCCGACATCGACCGCCTGGTCGGCGATCCGCACGCGATCGGCGCGCGCCTGAGCACTCTGCTCGAGCAGGACGGCTGGCGGGCGCCCGAGCACCGCGAGCCCGATCCCGACCACTACCGCCAACACCTGCTGCACGTCTCCCCCAGCCGCCGGCTGTCGGTCGTCGCGCTTGTGTGGCTGCCCGGCCAGCGCACGCCGATCCACGACCACGTGTCGTGGTGCATCGTCGGCGTCTACGAGGGCCGCGAGCGCGAGACGCGCTACCGCGCCGTCGAGGCGGGCGGCGCGCGGTGGCTGGAGCCGACCGGCACCATCGACGCGCTGCCCGGCCACGTCGAGGTCATCGTGCCGTCGGTCGAGGACATCCATGCGGTGACGGCCGTCGCCGACGGCCCGACGATCTCGATCCACGTCTACGGCGCCGACATCGAGCGCCTGGGCTCGAGCATCTACCGGCGCTTCGACGACTGGCCGGTGCGCCGCGGCCCGGTGCGGGCCGCGGCGTGACAAGTCAGACCTCGACGACCATCAGCGTGTTGCCGTCGGGGTCGCGGAACCAGAACAGCGGCGGGACCGGGTCGCCCATCCGGCCGATCTCGTCGTCGACGTCGACGCCGCGCGCCTTCAGGTCGGCGTGCAGCGCGTCGATGTCGCTCGTCTGCAGGCCGATGCCGGTCTCGACGTTACCGGTCGGCTTGCCCGGCGGCGGCGGGACGATGGCGATCGTCGTCTCGGCGCCGGCCGGGCCGACCTCGACCCAACGGTAGCCCTCGCCGAACGGCACGTCGGCGCGCTTCTCGAAGCCGAGGGTGTCGACGTAGAACTCGATGGCACGCTCCTGGTCGGAGACCGGGATGACCACGGTGCCGACCTTGTCGATGCGCGTCTGGGTGGTGCTCACGACATCCTCCTGGGCTGCTGGGTTTGGATACCACCCCTTAGACCGTGCCACCGGACGAAACTCATCGCGCGGCGCTGACCGAGGTGCTCGCGGGCGCCGGCTTCGTCGCGGCCGACGAGGAGGCCGGCGAGCTGCTCGCGTGCGCCGGTGGCGACGCGGAGCTGCTCGACGAGCTCGTCGCGCGCCGCCTCACCGGCGAGCCGCTGGCCTGGGTCACCGGCAGCGTCTCGTTCTGCGGGCTGCAGATCCGCGTCGATCCCGGCGTCTACGTGCCGCGCCCGCAGAGCGAGCAACTCGCGCTGCGCGCCGCCGAGCGCCTGCCGCCCGACGGCACGGCGATCGACCTCTGCACCGGCAGCGGCGCGATCGCAGCCACGCTCGCCGCCAAGCGCCCGGCCGCGCGCGTGGTCGCCTCCGACGTCGACGAGCGGGCCGTCGCCTGCGCGCGGGCCAACGGCGTCGACGTCTTTCGCGGCGACCTCTTCGCGCCGCTGCCGGATGCGCTGGCGAGCCACGTCGACGTGGTGGTCGGCGTGGTGCCCTACGTGCCGACCACCGATCTGCCGCTCTTGCAGCGCGACACGCTGACCTTCGAATCGCCGCGGTCCTACGACGGCGGCGACGACGGCACCCACGTCCTGCGGCGGGTCCTGAAGGACAGCCCGCGCTTCCTGCGGCCGGGCGGGGCACTGCTGCTCGAGCTCGGCGCGCGCCAGCCCGAGGCGCTCGCGGACCAGCTCGCGCGCCTGGGTTATGCCGATGTCGACGTGCTCGTCGACGAAGACGGCGACGTACGCGGGATCGAGGTGAGCCGGTAGGCCCAGACGAGCGCCTCGGCCACTGCCGCCCACAGCTCCTCGGGCACCTCGGCCTCGAGCTGCAGGCGCGCCAGGGCCTCGGCCAGCGCGGCGTCGTCGCGCACGGGTACGCCGTGCTCCTCGGCCAGCGCGATGATGCGCCCGGCCAGCTCGCCGCTGCCGGCGGCCACGACCCGCGGCGCGCCCCCGGCCTCGGCGTCGTAGCGCAGCGCCGCGGCGTGTCTACGCGCGGGCATCGACCGAGTTCCTGCGCGCCAAAACCGCGACCGGCGCGCCCAGGGCCGAGGCGAGGTCGCCCGCGGCGGCGCGGGCCGCGTCGGCCGGCGCGCCCTCGGAGGCATAGACGGTGGCGCCGGCCTGCGACAGGCGGATGTCCAGGCGCCCGAGCATCGGCGAGTCGTAGCGCAACACGACCGCCCGGCCGCCGCGCGCGCCGCCACCGGCGCCCTCCTCGTCCTCGATCACCCGCGCGAACGCGCCGCCCGGCAGCGCAACGGCGGCCGTGGCGGCTGGCGGCACCTGCGCCTGGGGCACGATCTGCAGCACGACGCGCTCCGGCCCCGCCTCCTGGACGCGCAGGCGCAGCGCATCGCCGGGACGCACGTCGTCGGGCAGGGTCGCGGGTACCCGTGCGCCGGCGAGCGAGAGCAGCCGGCGATCGAGCACGCGCGCGGCCACGACGGCGCCGGGCGCCAGCGTCGGGCCCGGCAGCGACGAACCCGGCGCCAGCGTTCGCAGGAGGATGAGCTCTGAGCCGATCTGCATTCAAGTTCCTTGATCGGCCGCCGACGACCAGGCTTGCATGGAGCGCGGGCTCTACATCGCAGCGTCGGGCATGCTGGCCGAGATGGCCCGGCAGGACCAGCTCGCCAACGATCTGGCCAACGCCTCGACGCCGGGCTACACGGCCGACCGCGTCGGGCAGCGCTCCTTCGGCGACCTGCTGCTCGGCAACACGGCCGAGGGCGGCAGCGTCGGCCCGCTGGGCCAGGGCGCCGCCATCGACGAGCAGGTCACCGACTTCACCCCGCAGGCGCTGCGCGACACCGGCGAGCCGCTCGACCTGGCCATCCAGGGCGAGGGCTGGTTCGGCGTGCAGACCCCGCAGGGCGTCCGCTACACACGCAACGGCTCGTTCACCTCCGATGCCAAGGGCAACCTCGTCGACCAGCTCGGCCACCAGGTCCTCGGCGCCGGCAACCGGCCGATCGCGGTGTCCAAGGACGGCACGATCGACCCGAGCAAGGTGGCGGTCTTCAACGTCGCCAACCCGGCCAAGCAGGGCGACTCGTACTTCACGGGCACGGCCCGCGGGACCGCCGCCGGCGAGGTGCGCAGCGGCTCGCTCGAGGGCTCGGGCGTCGACCCCGCCCGGGCGATGGTCGACCTGATGGGCTCCATGCGCGCCATGGAGGCCGCGCAGCGCGCGATCACGACGATCGATTCGACGCTGCAGCAGACCGCCACGCAGGTCGGCGGACTGTCGGCCTAGCGGGTGCCGAAGCGGCCACGTGGCCGCTTTCGGCGGGTCCCGCTTTCAATTTCCTAAAGCCTCGCGCTCCGCGGCCGACAACTGCGGGGGAACAACAAGGTGCGTTGGCTGGACCGCCTGCTGCGGAGGCCGCGCCAAGACAAAGGTTTCTCCCGAATGTTGGAAGGGATGTACACCGCAGCGGCCGGCATGGCCGCGCAGCAGAGCAGGCTCGACGCCGTCGCCAACGATCTCGCGAACGCGAGCACGACGGGGTACAAGCACGTCCGCATGGCCTACCGCGACCTCGCGTACACGCAGGGGACGCAGGGTGCCACCACCGCCGTGCGCCTGGGCGCCGGCGCCGCCGCGAGCATGATCGGCCGCGACGACCGCCAGGGCGCCGTCCAGGAGACGGGCAACCCGCTCGACGTGGCCATCGAGGGGCCCGGGTACATCCAGCTCAAGCTCAACGGCCGGCAGTGGCTGACGCGCGACGGCAACCTGCAGATCGACGCCCAGGGCCGCCTGGGCACGCAGGACGGCGCGCTGCTCGACCCGCCGATCACGCTTCCCAAGGGCACCACGCCCGAGCAGGTCGCGATCGCCGGCGACGGGACCGTGACGGTCGCCGGTCGCAAGGCCGGCCAGATCCGCCTCGTCGCCGTGCCGAACCCCGCCGGGCTCGACGGCGGCGAGAGCAACCGTTTCCAGGCGACGGCCGCCAGCGGCCCCGTCAGCGCCGCGCCCGCCACCTCCGCGCTGCACTCCGGCGTGCTCGAGGCCTCCAACGTCGACATGGGCGACGCGATGGCCGACATGATCGACGCCCAGCGCTCCTTCCAGCTGGCCTCCAAGGCGATCCAGGTCGCCGACCAGGCCCTCGAGATCGCCAACGGGATCAAGCGATGATCGAGCCCGTCGCCGGAACGACCGCCGCAGCCGCCGCGTCCTCCGCCGCCGGCAAGTCCGACGACGTCTCCAAGGGCTTCGAGAAGCTGCTCCTGCAGCAGCTCGCCCAGGAGATGATGAAGACCGTCAGCAGCTGGGATGACGACTCCGACGGCAGCGGTGGCAGCTCCGACGCGCTCGGCGGCGCCTACGCCTCGATGCTCCCCGACGCGCTCAGCGACGCGGTGCAGCAGGCCGGCGGCCTCGGGCTCGACCTCGGCATCCGGAAGGCCGGCTCGTGAGCACCGCGCTCGTGCACACCGCGGGCCTCGGCGACGACGTCATCGCCCACCTCGACGCGCAGATCGCATCCGCGCGCCGGCTGCTGGAGACCGTCCTGCGCCAGGGCCAGGCCATCCGCGGTCGTCAGGTCGAGGACGTGCTCGCGCGCCTCACCGACATTCAGGCCGAGATGGGCCGCCGCGCCGCCCTGGAGAACAGCCGCACGACGATCCTCACCGCCGCCGGCGCCGCGCTGGGCATCCCGCCGCACACCGTGACGCTCGAGGCGCTGGCCGCCCTGCTGGCGCCCGCGCAGGCCGCCGTCGCGCACGAGCGCTCGGCCGAGCTGCGCGGCCTGCTGGCCGAGATCGGCAAGGAGCATGCGATCAACCGCGCGCTGATGCGCCAGGAGCTCGCCTTCCTCGACCACCTCATGCGCGAGCTCGGCGCCGAGCCCGACACCGGCTATGCCGCGACCATGTCGCCCGCCGCGCCGGCGCGGCCGGCCGCGTACTCGCCCTTCCGGACCCTCGACCTTCAGGCCTGACCGATGGCGATCTCGAGCTTCCTCGGACTGCAGACGTCGCTTCGCGGCCTCCTCGCCCAGCAGCAGGCCCTCGACGTCACCACGCACAATGTCGCCAACGCCAACACCGTCGGCTACACGCGTCAGGAGGCGACGCTCGGCGCCGCCGCCGCCCTGCACGTCACCGGCGGCGCGACCCAGGACGGCTCCGGCGTCTTCATCGGACAGGGCGTCGACGTCACCGCCTACCGGCGCATCCGCGACTCCTTCCTGGACCTGCAGGTGCGCGCGCAGACGATGGCCCTCGGCGACGGCTCGACCAGCGCCCAGGCGCTCGACAACGTGCAGAGCGCGGTCAACGAGCCGTCGACCACCGGCATCAACGCGATGCTGAGCAAGTTCTACGCGGCCTGGACCAACCTCTCCAACCACCCCGAGGATCCCGGCGCGAAGACCGCTGTCGATGAGGCCGCCAAGACACTGGCCGACTCGTTCGCGAGCCTGTCCTCGGAGATCAGTGCTGCCGCCGCTGCGGCCCAGGATCAGCTCGACGCCACCACCGGCGCGAACGGGCCGATCGCCGCGGCCGCCAAGAGCCTGGCGAAGCTCAACAAGGCCATCGACAGCGCCGTCGACGCCGGCCAGAGCCCCAACGACCTGCTCGACCAGCGCGACCAGATCCTCGACCAGCTCAGCCAGTACGGCAACGTCTCGATCGTCCCCCAGGCGGGCGGCCGGATCCAGGTCATGCTCGGCAACCAGTCCGTCGTCAGCGACACGACCGTCGACTGGCCCGCCACGCTGCCGTCGACCTTCAGCGCCGGCGGCGGTCAGCTCGGCGCACTGCAGACGCTGACCTCGACCACGCTCCCCGGCTACCTGGCCTCGCTCGACCAGGTCGCGACCACCCTGGCCACCGACGTCAACGCCGCCTTCGGCTCGACGTACTTCACCGTGAGCACGGGCGTGCCCGGCTCCGTGGCCGCCCACCTCGGCGACGCGATCCCAGCGGCCGTCGCCGGCTCCGGCGCGTCGGGCACCAACGACGTCGCGCTCGCGATGTCCGCGCTGAGCACGACCAGCGCGGCCGGCGCCCAGTACGCCGCCTTCGTGCGCCAGGTCGGCGCCGACACCGACAACGCCGAGCGCGCGCAGTCGATCGCCCAGGCCGCCCTCGACAGCGCCGAGGACCGCCGCCAGAACGTCTCGGGCGTCTCGCTCGACGAGGAGATGGCCAACCTGATCCGCTTCCAGCGCGGCTACCAGGCGTCGGCCCGCGCCATGTCGAGCGTCGACGACCTGCTCGACACGCTCATCAACCGCGCCGGCCGGGTGGGGCTGTAGCGATGCGCATCACCTCCAGCATGTCCCAGCGCCACCTCCTGACCGACCTGCAGCGCGTGCAGCAGCGCCTCTCCGACGCACAGAACCAGGTCATGAGCGGCAGGCGCGTCGTCAAGCCGTCCGACGATCCGCTGGCCGCCGCGCGCGCCACCCGCCTGCAGGCCGACATCGACGCGACCGCCGCCTACAGCGACTCCGTCGACGAGGCCAAGAGCTGGCTGGACGCCAGCGACTCGGCGCTGTCCTCGCTCAACGACGTCGTCCAGCGCGTGCGCGAGCTGACCGTTCAGGCCGCCAACGGCGCCAC
>DATBKW010000315.1:0-10065 GCA_036555665.1 Solirubrobacteraceae bacterium
CGTCGAACATCGCGAGCTCGCCGAAGATGTCGCCGGGGCCGAAATGGGCCAGCGCGATCATGCGCCCGTCGGCGTGCTCGCGGATCGCGCGCGCGTGCCCGGAGCGCACGACGTAGCAGGTGTCGCTCTCGTCGCCCTCGCGGAAGATGACGTGGTGGCCGGGGAAGGTCCGCGGCACCGCGACCTCGGCGACGCGCTGCAGGTCCTCGGGCGCCAGCGTCTCGAAGACGGGCACCTGCCCCAGCAGATCGAGGCTCTCCTCGACGGTGGCCACGGTGGGAGGTTAGACGGGCTCCGCCTTGTTGGTCTGTCCGGAGCGCAGGGCGGCGTCGAAGAGGCGGTGGGCGTCGAGCGCCTCGCGCGGCGTCGCGCAGCCGAACCTGCCGTCGAGGGCGCCGGCGCGCTCGGCCAGGAAGGCGGCCCACATCTGCAGGATCGCGTCGGCAAAGCCGAACTCGAAGATCGGGCCGGTGATCGTCGCGAAGGCCGACTGGCTGCCGACCTCGAAGCGCTCCCAGATCTGGCGGCCGTCGCGCACGGCGAAGCGGTGGACGGTCTTCGGCTGCGCCGTGGAGAAGCTGACCCCGCCGTCCATGCCGGTGGCGGTGATCCGCCACGTGTTCATGTGGCCGGGTGCGATGCGGAAGGTGCGCAGGGTCAGCGGGAAGCCCGCGTCGCACAGCAGGGTGGCGTTGTCGATCGTGTCGCAGGGCGTCGGTCTCTTCGTGTGCTGGTCGGGGCGTTCGGTCACGAGGTCGCTGAGCTGCGCGTAGACGGTGACCGGGCGCCAGCCGAGGCGCAGCGGCAGGTGGGCGACGTGCATGCCGAGGTCGCCCATGACGCCGATCGCGCCGCAGAACTCGGCCTGGCGCTTCCAGTTGATGGGCTTGCTGCGGTCGAGGTCGCTCGAGTGCAGGAAGTCGTGCTGGACGTCGATGACGTCGCCGAGCGCGCCGGCGGCGATGGTCTCATAGGCGAGCTGGGCGCCGGGGAAGAACGGCATCTCGCTCGAGCAGCGCGCGAAGACCCCGGCCTGCTCGATCGCGTTGACGATGCGCTCGGACGCTTGGAGATCGATGCCGAACGGCTTCTCGCCGAGGAAGTCCTTCTTGGCCTCGATCGCGTCGAGGTACAGCCGCTCGTGGAGGTGGTGCGGGACGGCGAGGTAGAGGACGTCGACGCTGTCGTCGTCGAGCAGGTGGCGGTAGTCGGTCGTCTTGTGGGTGACGCTGGTGATCCGGTCGAACCAGCGCAGCGCCTCGGGGCTCGTGTCGCAGACCGCGACGAGCTCGGGATGGGCCGGGTGGTCCTCCAGGGCGCTCCAGCGGCCGATCGCGGCGGCCAGCTCCCGGCCCATGAGGCCGGCGCCGACGATGCCGACGCGGACGGGTTGCGCGCTCACCGCTCGCGGTCTCCGTGCACCACCGCGCGCAGCTTGCCGACCATCGCGGCCGGGTCGGCGTGCTGGATCACGTTGCGTCCGTAGACGATCCCGCGCGCGCCCTGATCGAGCACGGCGCGCGTGCGCTCGAGGATCTCCTCGTCGGAGACGCGGCCGCCGCCGCGCACGAGCACCGGGACGCGCGCCGCGGTCACGACGCGGTGGTAGGCGGCGAGGTCGTCGGTCGGGTCGGCCTTGATGACGTCGGCGCCGAGCTCGGCCGCCTGACGGACCAGCGCGACGATGCGATCGGCGTCGCCGTCGGCCGCGTAGCCACCCCGCCCCGGCGCCATCACGAGCGGCTCGACCATGAGCGGCATGCCGGCCCGGTCGGCGGCCGTGCGCAGTTTCGTGATGTTGTCGATGCACTCGCGGCGCAGGCCGTCCGCGCCGGGGATGTCGAAGAGGTTGACGCAGACGCACGCGGCGTCCAGGCGCACGGCGTGGCCAATGGCGTCGTCGATCACCCGGCTGAAGGGCTCGCGGGGCGGTTCGGCGCCGTAGACATTGGCGAGGTCGACGCGCAGCACGAGGGCGGGCTTCTCGCGGCCTGGGATGCGCTGCAGCAACGGCGCCTGGCCGACGGCGAGCTGGATCGCGTCGGGGCCGGCCTCGACGAGGGTGGCGATCGCGCCCGCCATGTCCTCGATGCCGGTCAGGAAGCTGGGCTCGCCGAAGAAGCCGTGGTCGACTGCGACGTCGATGCAGCGGCCCGAGGTGGCGTGGAAGAGGCGGTTCAGGCGGTAGGCGGCGGACACCGCTCGACCCTATCTCAGCCTGCGCGGCGGCTTCACGCGGCCTGACAACGTTGTCAGATGCGCGGGGCCGTGCCAGCATGCGCCGCCGTGGTCATCGCGGGCCCGAACCTGACCATCGATCGCACGCTGCGCATCGCCGAGCTGCGGCCCGGCGAGGTGCTGCGCTTCGACGAGGCGGTGATCACGCCGGGCGGCAAGGGTGTCAACGTCGCGCGGCTGGCGCGGTCGTTGGGCGCGTCGGCGGTGCTCGTGGGATTCGTGCCGGGGCGGACGGGCGCCGCTGCGGCGGCACTCCTGGGCGACGAGGGCGTGACGCTTCGCGGCGTCGACGTGGCCGGCGAGATCCGCTCCGCGGCGATCGTGCTCGAGCGCTCCGGGCGGGCGACCGTGATGAACGAGCCCGGGCCGGCGCTGGCCGAGGGCGACTGGTCGCGCTTCGAGCGCGCGGTCGCCGACGCGCTGCCGGGCTCGCGGGTGCTGGCCTGCAGCGGCTCGCTGCCGCCGGGCGCGCCGGATGACGCGTACGGGCGGCTCGTCGAGTTGGCGCGGGCGCGGGGCGTGGTGTCGGTGGTCGATGTGGCCGGTTCGCAGCTCGCGGCCGCGCTTGCCGCCGGGCCGGATGTGGTGACGCCGAACCTCGCGGAGGCCGAGGGGGTGCTGCACGGTCGCGCCGACGAGACCGTCGAGGCAGGCTCCGTTGCCGTCGTGCGCTCGCGGGCGCTGGCGGCCGCGCGGGCCTTGGTCGAGCGCGGTGCTCTGCGCGCCGTGGTCACCGCGGCTGCGGCGGGCGCTGCAACGGCTGGGGTCGACGGCTCGCGGTGGCTCGCCTCGCCGCGTGT
The DNA here is from genome assembly GCA_036555665.1 of Solirubrobacteraceae bacterium. GTDB lineage: Bacteria > Actinomycetota > Thermoleophilia > Solirubrobacterales > Solirubrobacteraceae > JAOPZW01. The sequence goes on from DATBKW010000315.1 coordinate 3,039, forward strand.
GTCGGTCGTCCGCAACCCGATCGGTGCGGGCGATGCGTTGCTCGGCGGCTTGGTCGTTGCGCTCGAGCGCGGATCGGAGTTCGGGGAGGCGGTGGAGTTCGGGGTGGCTTGTGGCGCGGCGAGCGTGGAGACGGACACCGCGGGGGTGGTGATGGCTGCGCGCGTTGCGTCGCTCGTGCGCGCGGTCTGACCGCTCGGGAATCCGCGGCTCTGCGCGGCCTTGGGCAATGAGGAAAAGGAGTTCGTGGTGGCGCGTGCGCTTGTTGTCGTCGCCGGCGACCCGCACCCGAACTTCGTCGAATCACTTCCGGTTTCCGAACCCAAACCGACGAAGTTCGCGCAAAACCGCCAGCGACGCGTGTGTGCTGAGCCGCCGCGCTGGACGAGCCGCCGACGCCGGCGCGGTGCGAGGCCTGTCATCCTCACTGCCCTGGCTGCGCGGAGCGGCGAGCGCGCGCGGAGAGCGGCGAGCGCGGGCGGAGGCGGAGTGGCCGGGGGCCGCGCGGAGCGGCGAGCGGCCACGGGAAGCGGATAGCCGGGGCGCGCGGCGGGGCGATCGGCATGCTTGACATCGTTGTCATCGCCCGGCTAGGGTCCCGCCCAGCCCACTGACAACGTTGTCAACGGCAGCGAAAGGCAGTGGCTCTGGGTTGGAGGACCGAGGACGTGCCGAGGCCGACGATGCGAGACGTGGCGAGCACCGCGGGCGTGAGCCTGAAGACGGTGTCGCGCGTCGTCAACCGTGAGACGGGAGTCAAGGCCGACACCGCCGCGCGCGTCGAGGCCGCGATCGCGCGGCTGGGGTTCGCGCGCAACGACGTCGCCCGGTCGCTGCGTCACGGCCGGGCCAACGCGCTGGGCCTGGTCATCGAGGACGTCGCCAACCCGTTCTATTCGGCGATCGCGCGCTCGGTCGAGGATGCCGCGCACGCCCGCAGCCACATCCTCATCACCGGCTCCTGCGAGGAGAACGCCGAGCGCGAGCGCGAGCTGGTCCTCAGGCTGCTGCGCCGTTCGGTCGATGCGCTGCTCATCGTCCCGGCCGGGACAGACCACCGCTACCTGCTGCCCGAGATCGGCGCCGGCACACCGATCGTCTTCCTCGACCGCCCGCCGCGCGGGATCGACGCCGACACCGTGCTGCTCGACAATCTCGGCGGCGCGCGCGCCGCGACCGAGCACCTCCTCGAACACGGCCACGAGCGCATCGCCTTCGTCGGCGACCCACCGTCGCTCTACACCGCGCAGGAGCGCCTCGCCGGCTACCACGCGGCGCTCGAGAGCGCAGGCGTCGCAGCCCGCGCCGAGCTCGTCGCCACCGGCTCGCACGACGCCGCCTCGGCCGAGCGCGCGGCGCGCAAGCTCCTCGATCTGCCCGCCAAGCGCCGCCCCACGGCGCTCTTCACCGCCAACAACCGCAACACGATCGGCGCCCTGCGCGCGCTGGGCGACGCGCCCGCGCCCATCGCCCTCGTCGGCTTCGACGACTTCGAGCTGGCCGACATGCTGCCGGTCCCGGTCACCGTCGTCCGTCACGACCCGGCCGAGATGGGGCGCATCGCCAGCGACCTCGCCTACGCGCGGCTCGACGGCGAGGACGCCCTGCCACAACGGCTGATCATCGCGTGCGAGGTCGTCGCCCGCGGCTCGGGAGAGGTCAAACCGCGTTGACCGCGCAGCCCGTCAAGCTCCCGCCCAACCCGATCCGCCACTTCTACCGCGGCGGCCCGGCGATCGCCGAGCTGCGCGGGATCGACGTCGGCGGCGACCACTCGCCCGAGGAGTGGATCGGGTCGGCGACGACGCTCTTCGGCGAGAGCGAGAAAGGCCTCAGCCGCCTGCCCGACGACACGCTCGTCCGCGACGCGCTCAAAGCCGAACCCGAGCACTGGCTCGGCGCCGACCACGTCAAGCGCTTCGGCACCAGCCCGGCCCTGCTCGTCAAGCTGCTCGACGCCGGCGAGCGCCTGCCCGTCCACCACCACCCCGACGGACCGTTCGCCCGCGAGCACCTGAACCTGGCCTTCGGCAAGACCGAGGCGTGGATCGTCATCGCCGCACGCGCCGGCGCCCAGGTCCACGTCGGCTGGCGCGAGGACCTCGACGAGGACACCCTGCGTGGCTGGGTCGCCGAGCAGGATCACGCCGCCCTGCTCGGCGCCCTCAACCCGCTCGAGGCCAGGAGCGGCGACACGATCTTCGTGCCCGCGGGAGTCCCGCACGCCATCGGCGAAGGCATGCTCATCGCCGAGCTCCAAGAGCCCACCGACCTGTCGGTGATGCTGGAGTGGGAGGGGTTCGCGATCGACGACGAGCAGGCCGCCACACTCGGGCTCGGCTGGGACAAGGCGCTCAAGAGCGTCGAGCGCGCCGCCCGCGACCCCGCGCCGCTGCGGGGTCCGCGCGCCAACGGCCCCGTCACCGAGCTGCTGCCGCCCTCGGCCTCCGCCTTCTTCACCGCCCAGCACATCGTCCCCGCTGGTGTCTGCGCGCACCTCGACCGCGGCTTCGCCGTGGTCATCGTCACAGAAGGCGCCGGCACCATCGGCGGCCTCGACGTCGCCCGCGGCGACGCGGTCCTCGTCCCGCACGCCGCCGGCCGCCTCATCGCCGACGGCGACCTCGTAGCCATCGCATGCCGGCCCCCGAAGCCATGACCGAGCTGCTTCTCGGCATCGACGTCGGCACCTCGGCCTGCAAGGCCGCCGTCCTCGACGCCGACGGCGCCGAGCTCGCCCTCGGCCAGGTCCCGACGCCGTGGCAACGAGTCCCGACCGGGGCCGAGACCGATCCCGAGAGGCTCGTCGAGGCGGCCGCCGATGCCGCCCGCCAGGCGCTCGCCCACGCGCCCGACGGCCACGTCGCCGCCATCGGCGTCGCGAGCATCGCCGAGACCGGTGCTCTGCTCGACGCCGACGACCGCGCCCTCCACCCGGCGATCGCCTGGCACGACTCGCGCGGAGCACGGGCGGCCGAAGACATGGCCCGCGCCCTGCCGGACTTCGCCGAGCGCACCGGCCTGTTCCCGAGCGCGCTGTGCACGCTGGCCAAGCTCGCCGACCTCGAGACCGAAGGCGCGCGCCGCTGGCTGAATGTCGCCGAGCTCGTCGTCCACCGCCTCGGCGGCCGCCAGGTCAGCGAGCTGTCGCTGGCGTCGCGCACCGGCCTGCTCGACCTCGAACCGATCGCGCCCTACCAAGAGGCGCTGGACTGGGCCGACCTCCCCGAAGACCTGCTCGCCGACCTGGTCGTCGCCGGCACCGACGTCGGCCGCAGCGACGGCCGCGCCCTGCCGGGCACCGAGGACGCGGTACTCACCGTGGCCGGCCACGATCACCTCGTCGCGGGCGCCGGCGTCGGCGTGATCGCGCCCGGCGACCTGCTCGACTCGTGCGGCACCGCCGAGGCGCTCGTGCGCGTCGTCGCCCCGCCGCTCGACGCCGCTGCGCGGCGGCGCAGCGTCGAGGCCAGCGTGACGGTCGGCTGGCACGTGGCCGAGGGCCGCCAGTGCCTGCTGGCCGGCCTGTGGTCGGGTCTCGCCCTGGGCGAGGTCCTCGACGGACTTGCGGTCGGCGACGCCGACCGCGCGCAGCTCGACGCGGGCGCGCTCGCCACCGCTCCCGGTGACGCGCCCGCGCTCGAGCTCGAACTGCGCTCGCTCGAGCGCCCGCCGCTGCGGCTGCCCGACGCGCCGGCCGCTGCGATCTGGCGCGCGGCGATCGACGTCGCCACCGACGAGCTCGAAGCGGTCATCGGGCGCATCGACGCGGTGGCCGGCCCGCACACCCGGCTGGTGGTGACCGGCGGCTGGGCGCGCGACCCGGCCGTACTCGACGCCAAGCGCCGCCTCGGCGCCTTCGAGGCACCGCCGGTCGTCGAGGCCGGTTGCCGGGGCGCCGCGCTGCTGGCCGGCGTGGCGGCCGGCCTGTACGCGGGCGCCGACGACCTCCCCGAAGTGCCCACCGTCGCAAAGGAGCCCGCCTGATGCCCGAGCCTCTGCTCGAAGCCAGAGGGATCGTCAAGAGCTTCGGCCGCGTGCGTGCGCTGCGCGGCGCGAACTTCGACGTCTACCCCAAGGAGGTCGTCGCGCTCGTCGGCGACAACGGCGCCGGCAAGTCGACGCTGGTCAAGTCGCTGGCCGGCGTCCACGAGCCCGACGCGGGCGAGATCCTCTTCGAGGGCCGGCCGGTGACGATCCACTCGCCCCTCGACGCCCGCAGGCTCGGCATCGAGACCGTCTACCAGGACCTCGCGCTCGCCGCCGAGCTCGACGCCGGCGCCAACATGTTCCTCGGCCGCGAGGTCATGCGCCCGGGCCTGCTCGGCAAGCTCGGCTTCATCGACAAGCAGGCGATGCGCGCGCAGAGCCGCGAGGCGTTCGACAACCTCGGCGTCGCCCTGCAGGACACCAGCGCGCCCGTGGCCACCATGTCCGGCGGCCAGCGCCAGGGCATCGCCGTGTCACGCGCGGTGACCTGGGCGTCGAAGGTCGTCTTCATGGACGAGCCGACCGCGGCGCTCGGCGTCGTCCAGACGCGCAACGTCCTCGACCTGATCACGCGCGTGCGCGACCAGGGCCTCGCGGTCGTGCTCATCAGCCACAACATGCCCGAGGTCTTCGAGGTCGCCGACCGCATCGAGGTCCTGCGGCTCGGCACGCGCGTCGCGCGCTTCCGCCGCGGCGAGGTCTCGATGGAGGACGTCGTCGGCGCCATGACCGGCGCGATCACGCACGACGATCTCGATCGCCGCGATCAGGACACCCCCGGGGAGGTGACCCCATGACCGACGTCACCACCACGCCCGCCGACGAGCCCGAGGTCGAGGCCGAGGAGGCCGTCCGCGAGGTCCCGTTCTGGCAGCGCCTGGTCTCGGGATCGGCCACGTGGGTCGGCCTGATCCTCGTCGGGCTGATCGTCGTCTTCAGCCTGCTCAAGCCCGACTCGTTCCTCTCCAGCGCCAACTTCCGCAACATCGCCACCGACGCCGCGGTGCTGCTCGTCCTGGCGACCGGCATGACCTACGTGATCATCACGGCGGGCATCGACCTGTCGGTCGGCGCGGTCCTCGTCTTCAGCGGCGTCGTCTCGGCCAAGGCGATGAACGCCACCGGCGGCAACGACTGGGGCGTGATCATCCTCGGCCTCGTCGTCGCGCTCGCGGCCGGCTTCGGGTGGGGGCTGATCAACGGCTTCCTGGTCGCCAAGGGACGGATCCCGCCGCTCATCGTCACCCTCGGGACGCTGGGGATGTCGCTGGGCGCCGCGCTCGTCATCACCGGCGGCGTCGACGAGCGCGAGGTGCCGTTCAAGCTGATCACGACGATCGGGATCGGACGCGCCTTCAACCAGATCCCGTGGCTGGTGATCATCGCCTTCGCGGTCGCCCTCGTGTTCGGCGTGATCCTCGCCGGCACGCGCTTCGGCCGCTACACCTACGCCGTCGGCTCCAACGAGGAGGCCGCGCGCCGCGCGGGCATCGCGGTCGACCTGCACCTGATCAAGGTCTACGCGCTGGCCGGCACGCTGTCGGGGCTGGCGGGGTTCCTGTCGCTGGCGCGCTTCTCGACCACCACGATCGGCGCCCACGACACCGACAACCTGCAGGCGATCGCCGCCGTCGTCATCGGCGGCACCAGCCTGTTCGGGGGCATCGGGACGATGCTCGGAACCGTCTTCGGCGTGTTCATCCCGGCCGTCCTCAACAACGGCTTCATCATCGTCGGCGTCCAGGCCTTCTGGCAGCAGATCGCCGTCGGCGCGGTGCTCATCGGCGCCGTGTATCTCGACCAATTGCGCCGCCGGTCCCAGGACCAGCGGTGACAGTCACCACCCAGTAGGAGGAGGTCCGTTCCCCCCATGGCACGCAGAACCTGGTTCGCAGCAGCCTGTGCGGCGATCCTCGCTCTCTCCGTCGCAGCCTGCGGCAGCGACGACAACAGCAGTACGAGCACCACCGCGGCCGGTGCCTCCGGCAGCGCCGCCAAGAAGAACTACAAGATGACGCTCATCGCGGGCGTCAAGGGCGACGAGTTCTACATCACGATGAACTGCGGAGCCCAGGCCAAGGCCAAGGAGCTCGGCGTGACGCTCGACTTCCAGGGCCCGGACAAGTTCGATCCGTCGCTGCAGACGCCGGTCGTCAACGCGGTCGCGGCCAAGAAGCCCGACGCGGTGCTCGTCGCGCCGACCGACACCAAGGCGATGTTCGCGCCGATCCAGCAGATGTCGCAGAACGGCACGAAGATCGTGCTCGTCGACACCACGCTCGACCAGCCCGACATGGCCGTGTCGCAGATCGCCTCCGACAACGAGGCCGGCGGCAGGGCGGCCGCCGAGGCGCTGGCGAAGCTCATCGGCGGCAAGGGCAAGGTCTTCGTCGTCAACGTCAAGCCCGGCATCTCGACCACCGACGCCCGCGGCAAGGGCTTCGCTGACGGTGCCAAGGAGCTCGGGCTGACCTACGTCGGCCAGGAGTACGACGACGACGACGCGGCGAAGGCCGCCGCGGTGACCAAGGCCGCGCTGGCCAAGAACCCCGATCTGAAGGGCATCTTTGCCACCAACCTGTTCTCCGCCGAGGGCGCCGCGACCGGCGTCCGCGAGGCGGGCAAGCTCGGCAAGGTGAAGATCGTCGGCTTCGACGCCGGTCCCAAGCAGGTCGAGGACCTCAAGAACGGCGTCGTCCAGGCGCTCATCGCCCAGAAGCCGGCCGACATCGGCTCCCAGGGCGTCGAGCAGGCCTACAACGCCCTCACGGGCAAGGCCACCACGAAGAAGATCGGCACCGGCTCGGTGACGATCACCAAGGACAACCTCGAGCAGAACCAGGACGCGCTCTACAAGTCCAGCTGCTGATCCCCCCGGCATGCGGCGCGGCCACGAGGGCCGCGCCGCATGTGCCGGTCAGCCCTGCAGCGCGGCCTCGCGCCGGCGCCGGCGGTAGGCGCCGGCCGCCAGGCCGCCCGCGGCGCCCAGCAGCGCGAGCGGAACGAGCACCGCGAGGCCGACGAGCGCCACGCCCGCGC
>DATBKW010000316.1:0-4669 GCA_036555665.1 Solirubrobacteraceae bacterium
CCGCCACGACGCTGCGCGCCCCGATGACGGGGACGATTGCGGCGATCAACGGCACCGTCGGACAGACCGTCGGATCGGGGTCCAGCAACGGATCGAGTGGATCGAACGGATCGAGTAGCTCGTCGAGCGGCGCGAGTGTCGACGGCGGGCTCGGGGGTTCAAGCTCGTCGGGCTCGTCGGGCTCGTCGGGCTCCTCGGGCTTCATCACGCTCGCACAGATCAGCCGCTTCAAGATGGACGTCTCGCTCAGCGAGTCCGACATTGGATCGGTCAAGGTCGGCCAGGCCGCCACGGTCACCGTGAACGCGGCGTCCGGCGAGGAGTTCGCCGCACACGTGACACACATCGGCGTGCTCTCGTCCTCCTCCAGCGGCGGCTCGTCGAGCAGCGCCGTCAGCTACCCGGTCACCCTGACCCTCGATCAGACCGGCAGGCACCTGAAGGCCGGGATGAGCGCGACGGCCGACATCGTCACCTCGCAGGTCACCGGCATCGCCGTCCCCTCGCAGGCCGTGAGCGGATCGACCATCACCGTGGTCGCCAACGGCAAGCAGACCACCAGGCAGGTGCAGACCGGCGTCGTCGGCGACTCGACCACGCAGATCGTCAGCGGCCTCAAGGCCGGCGAGACGATCGTCGTCCGTTCGACCAGCGCTGCCGCCGGTGCGGCGGGGTCAGGCGCCAACCAGGCCAACAACGCGATCAGCCGGTTCGGCCGCAACGGCTTCGGTGGGTTCGGCGGCGGCGGCCTCGGTGGCGGCGGGTTCGCCCCGCGCGCCGGAGGCGGCGGAACGGGTCCGCCTGCCGGGGGAACGCCGTGAACCACCCCACTCGGGCACGACGCCGGCCGCGCCCGGTCATCGCTCTCGAGGACGTCGAGCGCGTCTATCGCCTCGGCGCGGACATCGCCGTCAGCGCGCTGGCGGGCGTGTCGCTGCGCATCGAGCGCGGCGAGTTCGTCGCGGTCATGGGCCCGTCGGGCAGCGGCAAGAGCACGCTCATGCACATCCTCGGGTGCCTCGACACGCCGACCGCGGGCCGGTACCTGCTCGACGGCGCCGACGTCCGCGACATCCCGGAGGACGACCTCGCGGATCTGCGCAATCGCAAGATCGGCTTCGTGTTCCAGTCGTTCAACCTCGTGCCGCGCACGAGCGCGGTGGCGAACGTCGAGCTGCCGCTCGCGTACGCCGGGCTCGGTCGCCGCGAGCGCCGCCGGCGCGCCGAGGCGGCGCTGGCCGCGGTGGGGATGACAGATCGCCTGCACCACCGGCCGTCCGAGCTGTCGGGCGGCCAGCAGCAGCGCGCGGCCGTCGCACGGGCGATCGTCACGGATCCGGCGATCGTGCTGGCCGACGAGCCGACCGGCAATCTCGACTCGCACTCGTCGGGCGAGATCCTGGCCCTCTTCCAGCGCCTGAACGCGGGTGGCCGCACCGTCGTGCTCATCACCCACGAGAGCGACGTCGCGGCGTGCGCGCGGCGGATCATCCGCCTGGGCGACGGGCGCATCCTCTCCGACGAGCCCACGGCAACGCACGAGGACGCCGCGTGACACTCGTCGAGACGCTGCGGATCGCCCTGGCCGGCATCGCCGCCAACAAGCTGCGCTCCGGGCTGACGATCCTCGGCATGACGATCGGCGTCGCCGCGGTGATCGTGCTCGTCGCCGTCGGCAACGGATCCAAGAAGCAGGTCCAGGCCGGCATCGACGCGCTCGGCTCCAACGTCCTCATCGTGCAGGCCCAGAACGGCCCCGGCGGCCCCGGCGGGTTTCGCTTCGGGGGCGGGGGCGGCGGCCTGACGCTCACCACCCAGGATGCGACCGCTCTGCAGGACGAGTTCAACGCACCCAACGTCAAGTCCGCCGCGCCGGTCGTCACCGCGACGGGCACCACGCTGGTGGCCGGATCGACGACCTATCAGCCGTCGTCCTTCGTCGGCACCACTCCCTCCTACGCGCAGGCGCGTGACTACCAGGTCGCAACCGGCGCGATGTTCGCCAACGAGGACGTCAAGAAGCATCGCCGCGTGGTCGTCCTCGGCCCGACCGTCGTGACCAACCTGTTCGGGGGCGGCGATCCGGTCGGGCAGTTGGTGCGCGTCAACGGCACGAGCTTCGAGGTCATCGGCGAGACGAAGCCGAAGGGCTCCAATGGCATCCAGGACCAGGACGACGTCGTGATCGCACCGATCACCGCCGTGCAGGACACGATCAGCGGCTACGGCTCGATCAGCAACATCACCGTCCAGGGCCGCTCGGAGGGCACGCTCGACGCCGCGCAGGCGGAGGTGACCTCGATCATCGAGCAGCGCCACAAGGTCACCGACACGAGCAACCCAGGCTTCCAGGTCATCAACCAGGGCTCGGTGCGCCAGGCGTCGAACCAGAGCACGCAGGTCTTCACCACCCTGCTCGGCGCCGTCGCCGCGATCTCGCTGCTCGTCGGCGGCATCGGCGTGATGAACATCATGCTCGTCAGCGTCACCGAGCGCACGCGCGAGATCGGCATCCGGAAGGCCATCGGCGCGCGCCGGGCCGACATCCTCACCCAGTTCCTCATCGAGGCGGTGCTGGTGTCGGTCTTCGGCGGCCTGCTCGGCGTGGCCGTCGGGATCGTCGGCAGCCAGTTCACGATCGCCGGCGTCGACCCCGTCATCGCCGTCTACTCGATCTTCTTGGCCTTCGGCGCCGCCGTCGCCTGCGGCCTGTTCTTCGGCACCTACCCAGCGGCGCGGGCAGCCGCGCTGCGCCCCATCGACGCCCTCAGATTCGAATGACCGATCCCGACACGGAGACCACCATGCCCGACCGCGACGACCAGCTCCTGGAGCTCGACGACCCCTACGAAGACGACTGGGAGCCCGTCGACGACGACGGCGACGACTCGCCGCCGCCGCGTCGGAAGCGACGGATCGTCACGCCCCTGTCGGCGGCGCTGGTCGGCGTGCTGATCGGTGCGCTGGGCTTCATCGGCGGCGTCAAAGTGCAGAAGCACCAGGACAGCAGCGGCGGCGGGACGAGCGAGGCTCCCACTGGATTCGCGGCAGCGCGCAGCGCCGGTGGTGGTACCGGCGCGGCGGGCGGCTTCCCCGGGCGCGGCGGCGGCGCCGGCGGGGGCGGTCGGAGCAACGCAACCATCGGCTCGGTGGCCAACAAGCACGGCAGCACCCTCTACGTGAAGGACAGCGACGGCAACGTGATCCGCGTCAAGACCACGAGCAACTCGAAGGTCAACCGGACCGCGTCGACGACGGCGGGCGCGATCCATCCCGGCGACACCGTGATCGTCCAGGGGACGAAGCACTCGAACGGCACGGTCACCGCGACGCAGATCAACGCAACGGCGTCAGGCGTGTCGGGCGGCCTCGCGAGCCTGTTCGGCGGCGGTGGCGGCGGCTTCCCCGGTGGCGGTGGCGGCGGCGGGCAGGGCGCGGCGCCGCAGGGCTCCGGCTCCCAGGGCCCCAGCGTTCAGAGCTCCGGCGGCTGACCGCACCCGAACGCCGGCCAGCGCCAGACGGTCAGGAGTACCGGCGGATGCGGGGCGGCGGGTCCGGCCCCGACGACCGGCGCGGCACGCTCATCACCCTCACCGCCGCCGGCCGCAGCCTCATCGACACGCTCACCGAGGCGCACCTGGCAAACGAGCGCCGCCTGCTTGCCGCGCTGAGCAAAGCCGACCAGCGCCGGCTCGCCGACCTGCTACGCAAGCTTCAGCTGGGGCTGCCGCCCGACTGAGCAGCGGCGCAGCCGCCGCCCGGGCGAGCTTCAGACCGCGCCGGGGCCCGACGGCGCGCTCGAGTCCGGGCGTCCGGGCGGGGTACCCCGGCTCTTGACCACCGCGCCGGCGATGGCGAGCACGATCAAGACGCCGATCACCGCGCCGATGATCCCGCCGAAGTCGAAGACGTCGGTGTCGCCGATGCCGAGTCCGACCGTGAAGATCAGGTAGCCCAGGGCGGCTCCTGCGAGGCCGACGAGGATCGAGACGCCCCAGGACTTGGGACCGCTCATGTACCGGAACGGATCGTTCGGCATGAGCATGCGGCCGATCACGCCCGCCACGAACCCGACGATGAGGGCACCGATCATCACGATCCTCCTTCGCTGGATGTACTGCTCAAGCGGCACTGTACGCCTCCGGCGACGCACCACCAGTGCACGCAGCCAAACCTGCCGGAAGCCGTCGCCATAGGCGGCCGTCCGCCTCGATCTACCGGCGTTTACCGCAGCGCTCTCCGGCCCACAACCGCCCGGGCGGACGGTGGCCGCACGGAGGTCGCAGCGGGCGATCTCCACCACGGAAGGAGTCACGATGCGGCACATCCTCTTCGCGGGTACGAAGTGGGCCGGGGCGGCGCTCGTGGCGGCCGCGCTCGCGGCGCCGGCCGCGGCGCAACCGATACGGGATCTGCGCACTCCGGACGCCCGCGACGCCGCCACGCGCGCGCCGTCCATACACGACCTTCACTCACCCGACGCGCTCGGCCCGGCGGGCTGCGTCGGCGTTAACCGGAGGTCTGCCCGAGCAGCTCCTGCGGATCGGCCACCACGGCGACGGCGCCCGCGCGCCGCAGGCGCTCCGGCGTCGCCTCGCCGCGCGCGACGCCGATCGCCAACTCGACCTCCGCGGCCCGGGCGGCCTCGATGTCCTGCGGGTCCACGCCC
>DATBKW010000317.1:0-8108 GCA_036555665.1 Solirubrobacteraceae bacterium
GTCCGCCGGCTCTCGTCCGCCAGTGCTCGCAGAACAGCCTCCACGTGGACAAGCGTACCCATCTTGTTACGTAACTGTCAAGGTACAGACGTGGAATAGACGAGCGCCGCGGCCCCTCTATGAGTGCGTAAGCAAGCACGGAGGACATGCCATGACGAAGGCGATACACGAGAGGGTTGCGCGCAGGCCGGGGGTCCTCGTAGCCGCTGCGGCCGCGCTCGCGGCGGTCGTAGTGGGCGCGGGCGTCGCGGAGGCGGCCGCCCCGGTGCCGTGCAGTCCGAGAGGCGGCGGCAAGTACAACTGCAGCTTCTACGTTCCCGGCAACGGCAAGTCCGGCGGCTCGCCGGTGCAGGCCGGGCCGAGGACGGTTGGTTACCTGCACAAGGGAACAAACTGGGTCACCTGCCAGCAAGTCGGCGGGCGCGTCACCCGCGGCGAGTTCTTCAACAACAACTGGGCCTGGACGCTGGCCGACAACAACAAGGCCGGCTGGGTCAACGCCGTCTACGCCAGCGGCGGCGACAACGACGGTCCGTTCCGCGGCGTCCCGAACTGCAACGGTTCGCACGGTGCGCCTCCCGGCGCCGCCGGCGCACCGGCGCCCAAGCCGCCGCCCAAGCGCCCGTCCTCAGGCAAGAAGTTCCCAGGCGACATGACGAGCGCCCGGGACCGCGCGCGTTACGACGACGCCGGGCCGTGGAACGGTGGTGCGAACTGCTCCGGCGGCTTCACCGTCGGCGCCAAGCGACTGCAGGACTGGATCCGCTACCAGTTCGGCGCGCAGGACATCGGCGGATACAACTGCCGCCCGAACACCGCCGACACGTCCAAGACGAGCATCCACGGCGTCGGTCGCGCCAACGACTGGTTCCGGAACGCCGGCAACCCGGCGCAGGCCGCGCAGGTGCGCCGCTTCATGCGGCGGATGTCAGCCCGCGGCGCCGCGATGGCTCGCGCGATGGGGATCCAGTACTGGATCTGGAACCACCAGCAGTACCAGGTGCGCAACACGGGCGTGGCCCGCAGCAGCTACGGCGGACCCAACCCGCACACCGACCACATCCACATCGAGATGAACCTTCCGGGCTCGCGGCTGCGGACGTCCTACTGGCGCCTCGCCGGCCGCTGACCTCCTTCACCCCGGCGGCTTCGGTGAGGTTCATCTCACTTTGGCGATGGCGCGCTCCAGTTCGCCGACCGAGAAGCCGCCCTCGAAGCGGGCGGTGATGGTGCCGTGCCTGTCGATGACGAAGGTCCAGGGTTCACTGGGGAGCCGCCAGGCCGCGACCTGGGAGCGCACGCCTTTGTTGATCTGGTTGTCGTTGTAGATCTCTTGGTGGATGAAGGCGACGCTCTTGGGTGTTGTCGCTTTGACCTGTTCGACGATGTCGACGGTCGGTCCGCACACGCGGCTCTGGCACAGCTGCGGGGTGGCAAACGTGATCACGACGGGGCGCTTGCCCAGCACCTTGGCGAGGTCGAGTTGGAGCAGGTCGGTGGCTTCGGGGCGTCGCGTGTCGAGGGCCGCGGCGTTGCCGCCGACCTCGGTCAGCGTCTGGGTATGAACGCTGATGGCGCGATCGCCGACGCTGGGCGGTTGGGCTGCGGTGGGGTGGGTGACGTTGGCGGTGTAGCCGTTGGTGACCAGCAGCCGGCCGTCGAGCTTGGCGATGGCGACAACGTCCTGCTTGCCGGTTCGGTGGAAGGGCACGTCGGCGACGTAGACCGATTTGGCGGCGGCCGGATCCTTGGCGGTCGTCTCGCTCTGGAACTGCGGTCGGACGGTCAGCGATTCGGAGCGCGCGATGTACGGCCCTCGTACGTCGGTTCCGTCGTTGCGGGCGGTGTAGATCGCGACCTGGGCACCGGTGATCTGTTTGCGAGCCGTGTCGAAGAGGCCGAACCCGTAGCGGTCGACTCCCTTGTGGAGGATGGACACACTGGGCGCGAGCACCGGGCCCTTGCCCTGCGCCATCGCCACAAGGTCGTCGAGGGTCTTGCCGTGCGCGACGGGAAAGTCGCTCGGTTGGCCGGTCGGCTGTGGCTGTGGTGGTGGAGTACCGCCCGCGCTCGAGCCCCCGCAGCCGGCGACCAATGTTCCAGCGACCAGCAGCGGAACAAGGATTCCCAGCCGTCGGCGCATCGCGGCTCGAGTGTAGGCACGGGCTGCGCGAGGACGCGCAGCATCCGACGCACGGCAGGAGCGCCTCGGAAGCCTCCTCCCGGCTCTGACCCATCGGTTGGGCGACAGCGGCTCCGCGAGCGTTTACTCTTGCGCGCGGTGGCACGCCGCGACCTCCACCTTTTGCTGGGCCTGACGGCGCTGACGTTCGTGCTGGTACTGGTTCAGGCTGCCACTGGGGCCCAGGTGTTGATGGCGTCGCCGTTCCTGGCCTTGGCGCTGCCGCTGCTCGCCGGCCGGTACGTGGGCGAGCAGCGCATCCAGCGGCTGGTGGCGCGCTTCGCGGAGCCCGTGCGGCGAGCTGCACGGCGGCTTGTCGCGCGCGTGGGGCGTGCGTCGCGCGTGCTGGTGCCGCGCGGTGGACGGCTGGTTGCGGCCTGGTTGGCCGAGCGCGGGCCTCCGGCCCGGTTTGCTGCGCGCTGAGCGCGTAGCTGATCGCTCGCCTGTTACCGCCAACCGCCACAGAGGAGGTGCGCCATGCGTCGCGCCCTCGCCCTCGCAGCAGCGGCGGCGCTCATCGCAGCGCCCGCCGCCAGCGCGCATCAGGGCAACCCGAACTACCGCTCGATCGTCGATGCCGTCACGCCCAAGGTGGCGGGCCTGAAGCTGCAGGTGCTCAACTACGACGACCGCTTCGAGATGACCAACCGCACCGGCCAGACGGTGACGGTGCAGGGCTACAACGGCGAGCCGTACGCGCGGGTGCTCGGCAACGGCACGGTCGAGCTCAACCAGCGCTCGCCCGCCTACTACCTCAACGACGACCGCTACGCCGACGTCAAGGTGCCCGCGAGCGCCGATCCCAAGGCGCCGCCGCAGTGGAAGGTCATCGATCGCACCGGCAGCGTCCAGTGGCACGACCATCGCATGCACTGGATGAGCCAGAGCCTGCCCCCGCAGGTCAAGGACAAGTCCAAGCGCACGAAGGTCTTCGACTACTCGATCCCGCTGCAGATCGGCAACCAGCCGGGCGCCATCAAGGGCACGCTCGTGTGGCAGCCCGAGCAGTCAAGCGCGCCCGTCGGGATGTTCATCGGCCTTGGCGTCCTCGCACTGCTGGCCGTCGGCGGCGTCGTCTTCGCGCGCCGGCGCCGCGAGCGGGCGCCCGCCAAGGAGGCCGCCGAGGCGTGGTGACACGCGCGCTCGTCCTCGCCCTCGCGGTGCTGGCCCTCAGCCCCGCGGCCGCGCTCGCGCACGCCCAGCTCGAGGGAACCTCGCCCGCGCGCGGGGCCGTGCTGCAGACGCAGCCGAGCGCGGTCGTCTTCCGCTTCGGCGAAGCGGTCGAGGGCAACTTCGGCGCGGTCAAGGTCTTCGACGCCAAGGGCGAGCGCGTCGACGACGGCAAGGTCGTGCATCCCGGCGGGCGCGGCTCCGAGGTCGCGGCCGGCCTGAAGCCGCATCTCGCGGACGGCACCTACACGGCGACCTACCGCGTGATCTCGGCCGACAGCCACCCGGTCGAGGGCGGCGTCGTCTTCAGCATCGGCAGGCCGGGTGCGGCCGGGGAGACCGTCGCCGACCTCCTGGCCGGCGCGAGCTCCGGCCCGGTGACCGAGGCCGCCTTCGGCGTGGTGCGCGGCCTCGACTACCTCGCGATCGCGCTGGCGGTCGGAGGCCTGGCCTTCCTGCTGGCCGCCTGGCGGCCGGCGCTTGCCGTCGCCGCCGGCGCGGGCGCCGATTGGCCGCAGGCCGCCGCGGTCTTCGCCGGGCGGGCGCGCCGGCTGCTGTGGATCGCCGTGGTGGTCGGCGTCATCTCGGGCGCGCTCGGCATCGTCCTGCAGGGAGCGACGGCGTCGGGGACGACGTTCTGGTCCGCGCTTGACCCGACCGTCGTGCGCGAGGTCCTCGGCACGCGGTTCGGCACGGTGTGGGGCCTGCGCGTCGTCGCGTGGCTCGTGCTCGGCGGCGTGCTGCTCGTGGGCGCCGGCAGCCGCACGGTCGCGGTCCTGCGCCCGGCGGCGGTCGGCGCGGCGGGCGTCGCCCCGGCGCCCGGGCCTTCGCGCGGCGTGCTTGCCGCGCTGGCCGTTCCGGTCGGGTTCCTGCTCCTCTCGCCCGCGCTGGCCGGACACGCGACGACGCTGCACCCGGTGGCGGTGCTGCTGCCGCTCGACGTCGTCCACGTGACCGCGATGAGCGTCTGGGTGGGCGGCCTGGTCATGTTGCTCTTCGTTCTGCCGGGCGCGACCCGCAGGCTGGCGCCGCCCGAGCGCACCCGCCTGCTGGCAGCCCTGCTCGTGCGCTTCTCGCCGATGGCGCTCGTGTGCGTGGCGGCGCTTCTGATCACCGGGGTCACGCAGGCGCTGATCGACATGGGCGGCCTGTCGCACCTCTTCGACACCCCGTTCGGTCGCGCGGTGGTCATCAAGTTCGTGCTGCTGATGGCGCTCATCGCGCTGGGCGCCGTCAACCGCCGGCGCGTGGTCCCGTCGCTGCGGCGGCTGGCCGCGGACGGCGACGCGCCCGGCGGGTCGGGGCGGCTGCTGCGCCGCACGCTGCGCGCCGAGGTCGTGCTGCTCGTCGTCGTCCTGGGCGTCACCTCGGCGCTGGTCAGCTATGCGCCGCCGAAGTCCAGCGCCAACGGCGGCCCCTATTCGACCACGACGCGGATAGGCCCGATCGAGCTCGAGACGACGCTCGACCCCGCGCGCGTCGGCGCCAACCAGCTCCACGTGTACCTCTTCGACGCCCGCAGCGGCGCGCCGTACACGAAGACCAAGGAGCTGACCGTCGAGGCGATGCAGCACGACAAGGGCATCGGCCCGCTGCCGGTCACGGTCCACAAGGCCGGCCCCGGCCACTACATCGCCGACGCGGTCGTCCTCTCGCCCGGGGGCACCTGGCACCTGACGATCGTCGATCGCGTCTCCGACTTCGACGAGTACACCAAGACGCTGACGGTGCCCGTGCGATGAGCGCGCCGGCCGGCCGTCTCCGCGCAACGATCAAACAAGGAGCACCAGACCCGATGCATCGCAAGATCGTGGTTCTCGCCGCCGCCGGGGCGCTCGCCGTCCCGGCCGCCGCGCAGGCCCACGTCACCCTTCAGCCCAACACCGCCGTGGCGGGGGCGTACACGGTTCTCGACGTCCGCGTTCCCAACGAGCGTGGCAACGCCTCGACCGTCAAGGTCGATGTGAAGTTCCCCGAGGGCTTTGCCGCCGTGTCCTACCAGCCGCTCTCCGGCTGGAAGGTCAAGGTCGTCAAGCAGAAGCTGGCCACGCCCATCCAGACCGATGACGGGCCCATCACCGAGGGCGTCAGCCGCATGGTCTGGACAGGGAGCGGCACGGGCCTGGGCCGGATCGCTCCCGGCCAGTTCCTGGACCTGCCGATCTCGGTGAAGATCCCCGGCAAGGCCGGCGACGTCCTCACCTTCAAGGCGGTTCAGACGTACAGCAACGGGGAGGTCGTGCGCTGGATCGGTGCGCCCGACGCCGACGAGCCGGCCCCGCGTGTGACGGTGACCGCCGCGGCGAAGCCCGCGAGCTCGAGTCACTCGGAGGCCGCGGGCCCCGCGACGGCCGCCGAGGAGGGCGGAGACGACGGGCCGGGCCCGCTGCCGTTCGTCGTCGCCGGCCTGCTCGTCGCGCTCGGCGGCGTCGCCGTCCTCGCCGCGCTCCGCCGCCGCGGCGGAGACCAGACGAGAGGAGCATCACGATGAAGAGGTACCTCCTGGCGGGCGCCGCGGCGCTGCTCGCCATCCCCGCGTCGGCGAGCGCGCACGTCAGCGTGCACCCCAATGCGGTGCCCGCGGGCGCGAACGTGACGCTCGACATTCGCGTGCCCAACGAGCTCGACAACGCGAAGACGACCAAGCTCCAGGTGAAGTTCCCGCCGGGCTTCATCGGCGTCGCCACCGAGCCGCCGCCCGGCTGGACCTCGAAGGTGCTGACGTCCAAGCTCGCCAAGCCGGTACAGACCGACGACGGGCCGATCGACACGCAGGTCAGCGAAGTCGACTGGAGCGCGCGCTCCGGCGCGGGCATCGGCCCGGGTGAGTTTGCGAACTTCCCGATCTCCGTGGCCCTGCCGGGGCACGCCGGCCAGGTGCTGACGTTCAAGACGGTGCAGACCTACAGCAACGGCAAGGTCGCGCGCTGGATCGGCCCGCCCGACGCCGACCAGCCGGCGCCGACGATCGACGTCACCGCCAAGGGCGGCGTCGTGCAGGACGTCGCCGGTGGCGAGGCGGGGCCGGGCGCGCTGCCGGCGGCGGCGACGGGATCGCAGGCCGCGACGCCCGCGGCGACGCGCACCGTCGTCGAGAAGCAGTCGTCGAACGACACGCTGGCGATCGTCGCGCTCGTGGTCGGCCTGCTGGGGCTGGCGGCCGGGGCGACGGGGCTCATCGTCGCTCGCCGCGCGAGGGGAGGTGCGCGCACGGCGGCCTGATCCTCACAATGCCGGGCGTGCTCCTGCTCTTCGACATCGACGGCACCCTCCTGCTCAAGGCCACGGCGGCCCACGTGGCCGCCGTCCACGATGCGCTGCGCGAGGTCTACGGCATCACCGATCCGCGCGGCGCCAAGGTCGAGGCGGCCGGCCGCACGGACGTCGAGATCGCGCGCGACATCAGCCTGCTCAGCGGCGTCAGCGCCGAGCGGTTCGACGACGGGCGCGACGACTTCCGCGCCGCCTGCGTGGCCGCCTACGCGCGGCTGTGCCCGGACGACCTCAGCGCGTACGTGGCGCCGGGCGTGCCCGATGTGCTCGACGCGCTGCACGGGCGCGACGGCGTCATCCTCGGCCTGCTCACCGGCAACCTCGAGCCGGTCGCGCGGCTCAAGCTCGCGCGCGCGGGACTGGGGGACTACTTCGAGCCGGGCGTCGGCGGCTTCGGCTCGGACCACGAGGACCGCACCGAGCTGCCGGCCATCGCCCGCGCACGAGCGGGCGGCTACCCCCGCGCGCAGACCGTGATCATCGGCGACACGCCGCGCGACATCGCCTGCGCGCGGGCCGACGGCCTGCGCTGCATCGCGGTCGCCACGGGCCCGTTCACCGCCGCACAGCTCGCCGACGCCGACGCGGTGCTCGACAGCGCGCACGAGCTGCTCGACGTCCTGTAGCCCGCGCGACCGATGAGTTCGGGGATCCGCGAGGGTCTTGTCTTGCAAAGAACACGCGAACCAGGGAGGCAATCGATGTTGCTCGAAGGCAAGAAAGCAGTCATCTACGGCGGCGGTGGCGCGATCGGCGGCGCCGTCGCACGAACCTTCGCGCGCGAGGGCGCGCGCGTGTTCCTCGCGGGACGCACGCTTCAGAAGCTCGAGCGGGTGGCCGCGGACATCCGTGGTGCCGGCGGAGCGGCCGACGTCGCGCAGGTCGATGCGCTCGACGCGCGCATGGTCGACGAGCATGCCGACGCCGTCGTCGCCGCCGCCGGCAGCCTGGACATCTCCTTCAACCTGATCGGCCACGGGGTCGTCCAAGGCACGCCGATGGCCGAGATGGACGTCGAGGACTACGTGCAGCCGGTGGCGACCGCGGTGCGCACGCTGTTCGTCACCTCGCGCGCCGCGGCGCGCCACATGGCCCGCGGCGAAGGCGGCGTGATCCTCGTCTTCGGCGGCGAGGGCGACCCGCCTCGCGGCTACCACCTCGGCGGCCTACAGACGGCTTTTCATGCGATGGAGGCCATGCGCCGCCAGCTGTCGATGGAGCTCGCCGACGCGGGCGTCCGCGTCGTGACGCTGCGCACCAGCGGGATCGCCGAGACGCTGCCGGAGGACTTCGAAGGCCGCGAGGCGATCGTGTCGGGCATCGATGGCGCGACGCTTCTCGGCCGCTCGGCCACGCTCGAGGACGTGGGCAACGTCGCCGCGTTCGTCGCCTCCGATCGCGCACGCAGCATGACTGCGGCGACCGCCAACGTCAGCTGCGGCGCGCTGTACGACTAGTGGGTCTTCCCGCAACGTTCGACCGG
>DATBKW010000318.1:0-13376 GCA_036555665.1 Solirubrobacteraceae bacterium
AGCCACGCGCGGCGCAGCACGAGGTCTGGGCGGCGGTCGCGGCGACGTCGGCGCGGCACGGGGTCGTGTCGGGCACCGGCGCGCTGCACGGCGTCTTCGAGGAGCGGCGCGAGCTGCTGGATCGCGTCGGGCGCGAGGCCGAGATGAAGTGCAGCCAGGTGGGGATGCTCGCCGCCATCGGAGGGCGGTTCGTCGTGCTCGACTACGTCAGCGACGTCGAGGCGTTCGCGGCACTCCACGATCCGCTCGTCGTCGGGTATGCGCTCGATGCGCTCTCCGCGGGAGCTTGCCCGGTGCCGACGCTCGAGGACGCGCGCGACTTCGTCCAGCTCCTGCTCGACGCGCGCGCAAAGGCGGGCCGCACGATCGGCCTCGGCGAGGGGCTGCGCTTCGAGTTCGGCGGGCTCGCCGGTACGGGGCTTGCGGTCGAGGGCGAGCTCGTCACGCTGACGGCGTTCGGGGCCCCGGCGTGACCGCTTCTCGTCTGGACGCGGCCTTCGATCGCATCGACGACTTCGTCGCGGTGCAGGGCCGGCGATTCGTGGTCGGCGGCACGTTCGATGCGCAGTTGTCGGCCGCTGCCCAGCGCGCGCAGCCGCGGCGAGAGGCGAGCGACTACGCGGCGGCGACGTTCGAGCTCGACGAGGCGTGCGAGCTCGTGGCGACGGCCGATCGCTTCGTCGATGCGGTCGGTCGGATGATCAGCTGACTCAGACCGCGGTCGCGCGCTGGTAGGCGTGCCCCGCCCGCAGCACCGTGGCGTCGTCGAAGTGGCGGCCCACGAGCATCATCCCGATGGGCCTGCCGTCGGACATGCCGCACGGCACGCTGAGCGCCGGGTTGCCGGTGACGTCGAACGGCGAGGTGTTGTGGAGGTTGCCCAGCGCGGCGCCGAGGATCCCCATGAGCCCGCCGTCCGTCGGGATCGGCATGGCCTTCATCGCCGTCGTCGGCAGCGCGAGGACGTCGCAGCGCTCGAGCGCCTCGGCGTAGGCGGCGCGCAGCCGGCGCCCGAGGTTCTGGGCCTTGGCGTAGTAGTGGTGGTGGTAGCGCTCGGAGAGCCAGTGGCCCATGAGGACGGTCATCTTCACGGTGATCGAGTACTCGTCGGCCTTCTCGCGGCGTGCGCGGCCGTAGAAGTCGACGAGGTCGGTCGTGTAGTGGCCCTTGTGGTTGGTGCCGAAGGCGTCGCCGCGGACCATGAGGGCGGTGGCGCCCTCCAGGGCGATCGCGTTCCAGATCGGCAGGCCGTCGAGGTGCATCGGGATCGAGATCTCCTCTACGGCGGCGCCGGCGGCGCCCAGCGCAGCGGCCGCGTCGCGCACGGCGGCGTCCACGTCGGGCTCGGAGACGTCGGGGATGCCGAAGCCCTCGCGCAGGATCCCGACGCGCAGGCCCTCGGCGCCGTCGTTGAGCGCCTGCACGTAGCGCTGCGTGCGGACGCCGACCTGCCGCGGGTCGAGACCGTCTTCGCCGGCGATGACCTCGAGCATCAGCGCGCAGTCCTCGACCGTGCGTGCCATCGGGCCGACGTGGTCCAGCGTCAGCTCGATGGGAAAGATGCCCGTGTAGGGCACGAGTCCGTGCGTCGGCTTGTGGCCGCAGCACCCGCTCCACGACGACGGCAGGCGGATCGAACCGCCCTGATCGCCGCCGAGCGCCATGTCGGCCTGCCCGGTGACGACGACCGCGGCGCTGCCGTTCGACGAGGCGCCGCACAGGTAGGCCGGGTCGTGCGGGTTGGTGGGCTGGGGGTCGGGATAGCCGGTCAGCCCGCCGCCGTCGAAGCAAAAGGCCGGGACCGCGGTCTTGCCGATGATGTGGGCGCCGGCGTCGAGCAGCCGCGTGACGACAGTCGCGTCCTCGCGCGGGACGTAGCCCTCGAGGATCGGCGAGCCGTTGAGCATCGGGACGTCGGCGACGCAGATGTTGTCCTTGATGCCGACGGTGCGGCCGGAGAGCGGGCCGTCGTCGGCGCCCGGGATCGAGCAGCGCCAGGCCCAGCCGTTGGACGGGTTCTCGTCGCCCGTCGGCCGGTGGCCCGTATCGGCGCGCGGGTACCTGACCGGGAGCGTCTCGTCCTCGAGCTCGTCGAGCCGGGCGTACGCCGCCGCCGTTGGCTCGGCGAGCGCGTAGAACGCCTCGACCTCCTCGTCGGTCAGGTGCAGCTCGAAGGCTCCGGCGAGGCCGGCGAGCTCTTCGCGGGAAGGCGGCTGGATCGGCATGGCGCCACGCTACCCCGGCCGGCACGCGACGGGGGTCAGGGCTCGGGCAGGGTGTGCGCGCACGGACGCGGCACCGCACCCGCAAGCGGGATGGCCGCTAGTCCATCGGTCCGGAGCGCCCGATTGCGCGGTCGAAGAGCACACCGGCAAAGAAGGCGGCGAGCACGGCACACCAGAGAACACCCAGGCCGAGCGTGGCGGCGAGGTTGACGGTGACGAGCAACAGGATGAGATGAGTGGTCTCCATGCTCTTCGTTCCGACCGCCGTCGGCGTAACAGGACACTTTCGGGAAGCTGCGACGCGCCAAGACGCCGACGGCGGCCGACCGCACTGCTTGGAGACGAAAATGCGTTACTCGCTCAGCCGACGCAGCAGCTCGGCATAGCGCTGAGCGCCCGTCTCGCCCAGGCGGTCCGTGCGCTCGTCGTCGTGTGCGCGCACGAGGTACTCGTCGAGGGCACTGAGCGCGACCTCATGGATGCTCCGGCCTTCGCGATCCGCACAGCGGCGGAGCGCTTCGGTCTGCTCATCGCTGAGACGGAGAGTCATGGCCATGCGAGGCCCAACCCTCTCAGGCCTCGGCCAGGTGTGCGCGCACCGACGCGGCGAGCTCATGGGTGAAAGCTGGGAAGGGGCCGACCGCGGCGTCGACCTCCTGCGTGAGCGGCCACAGATCGGTCGTCGTCCCGGCGCGCACGGCATCGCGAACCGACTGCACGAAGGCCAGCGAGCGGTCGAGGAACGCCCGGGCCGAGTCGCGCTCCATGACGTCGTAGTGGGCGGTGAGCAGGAGGGCTGGGTCGAGCGCGCGGAGGCGGCGGATCGTTGCCTCGTAGTCGCGCGCCGAGTAATAGCGCGGTGGGATGAGGCGGTTGCCGGCGCGGTCGTAGACGCCGTCGGACAGGACGGCGTCGATGATGATCGCGGCGCCGCTGCGCGGGTCCCAGAGGCCGAGGTGGCCGGGAGTGTGGCCGGGAAGGGCGAGCACCTCGACGCGCCAGGACGGCCCGAGGCGCAGGGTCTCGCCGCCGCGCAGGCCGACGTCGATCGGCGCGTCGCCGCCGAGTTCGCGCTCGAGGAAGGCGACGTCGTCGGCCGACGGGCCGAAGCCATAGGCCTCGTACCAGCGGTAGTTGTCGGCGAGCATCGCGGCGTTCGACTCGATCCACGGGCGGTCCGCTTCGCCGCAGAGAAACCGCGCCGCCGGGGCCGCGGAGCGCAGCGCGCGGTTGCCGCCGCAGTGGTCGACGTCGGCGTGCGAGATCAGCACCTCGTCGATGTCGGTGAGGTCCACATAGGGCGCGATGACCTCCGCGGGCATGTCACGCAGGCCGGTGTCGACCAGCAGCGTGCGCTCCTCGCCGCGCAGCAGGTACTGGCAGACGTAGCGCTCCCCGAGGTCGCCCTCGATGCGGTGGATGCCCGGCGCGACCTCCATGACGGCGGGATGCTAATCGTGCGCCGGTGAGCGAAGCGGTGCGGATCGTCGACTACGACGACCGGTGGCCGGCGGCGGCGCAAGCGGAGCTCGGTCGCATCAAGGCCGCGCTCGGCCCGCTCGCGATCCGCTGCGAACACGTCGGCTCGACCGCCGTGCCGGGGCTCGCCGCGAAGCCGATCATCGACCTGCAGCTCGCGGTCGTCCCCATCGAGCGGCGCGAGGCCTTCGCCGCGCCGCTTGAGCGACTCGGCTATCTCTTCGTGCCGGACCCTGACTCGCCCGACTACCACTTCTTCGCCAAGCCGCCCGAGCACCCGCGCTCGCATCACCTGCACGTCTGCCGATCCGGCAGCGAGCACGAGTTTCGCCATCTGGCGGTGCGCGACTTCCTCCGCGCGCACGATGACGAGGCGGCGAACTACGGAGCGCTCAAGCGCGCCGTCGCGGCGCGCCACGCTGATGACCGCGTCGCCTACGTCGAGGGCAAGCACGCGTTCGTCGCCGACCTCGAGGCGCGCGCCGTGCGGTGGGCGCGAGCGGGCGTGCGATGATCGCCGCATGGCCGTGGAGAGCCGGCCCGCGCGCGAGGCGGGGCACAGCAAGCTGCAGGACCTGCTGATCGTCGATGCCGACGTGCATGTCCACGAGAGCCCGGGCGCGCTGGCGCCGTACTGCGACGGGCCGTGGGACGTGGCGCTGAAGAACGTCGCCGACGTCCCCGAGCGCTACCTCGACATCCCGGGCTTCTCGCCCGGCGGCGACGGCACGCTGACCGCCCGCTTCCCGACCTCACACGAGGCGACGCGGATGGTCCACACGCCCGAGCAGATGGTGGCCGAGCTCAACGCGATCCACGTCGACCTCGCGGTGCTCTTCCCCGATCACCTGCTCAAGCTGCCGGTGCTGCCGCAGCGCGACTACGCGGCCGCCCTCGCGCGCGCGTACAACGCGTGGCTCGTCGACCAGTGGACCTCACGGCACGACGCGCTGCTCGGCGCGATCGTCGCCTGCCCGCAGGACCCCGAAGACGCCGCGCGGGAGATCGCAAAGTACGCCGACGAGCCGTCGATCGTCGCCGTCTATCTGCCCTGCGCCGGACTCGATCCGCTCTGGGGCGACCGTCGCTACGACCCGATCTTCGACGCCGCCCAGAACGCGAGGCTGCCGGTCCTCCTGCACGCTGTGACCGTCACCTCGCCGGTCTTCCCCTTCAACAACCACGGCTTCGACACCGAGTTCGCCCGCCACTCGACCAGCCACACCTTCTCGATCATCGCCAACCTCATCTCGATGGTCTCGACTGGCGTCGTGGTGCGCTTCCCGGAGCTGAGGATCGGCGTGACCGAGGCGGGCATCTCGTGGATGCCGTTCGTCTGCAACCGGCTCGACAAGGAGTACCTCGAACGCCGCCGCGAGGTCCCCTTCCTCACCGAGCGCCCCAGCCATTACCTCAAGCGCGTCTACGTTGCGACGCAGCCGATCGAGGAGCCCGAGAAGCTGCGCGACATCGTGACGCTGATGGAGCTCTACGACGGCGAGGACACCACGGTGTTCGCCTCCGACTGGCCCCATCACGACTTCGATCACCCGATGAAGCTCAACCAGGTCCCGTTCACGCCCGAGCAGAAGCGCAAGGTCTTCGGCGAGAACGCGCTCACACTGTTCGGGATCGACGCGACGGGGCGCCGCCTGTGACCGACGTCGTCGTCGGCCGGTTGGCCGACTTCCCGCCGGGCACGCACAAGGTCGTCGAGGCGAACGGGCGCCGAATCGGGGTCTTCAACATCAAGGGCGACCTCTACGGGTTGCCGAACGTCTGCCCGCACCAGACCGGCCCGCTGTGCGAGGGGCGGATCGCCACCGGCACGCTGCAAGCCGACGCCGAGAGCGGCTGGCGCCCGAGCTGGGTCATGGAGGACGAGGTGATCGCCTGCCCGTGGCACGGCCTCGAGTACCACGTGCCGACCGGCCGCTGCCTCGCCTACCCGGAGATCACGCTGCGGCGCTATCCGGTCAGGGTGCGCGACGGCGAGGTGGTGGTCACGGTCGGCGGTCGGCGCGCGTGAGCGGCGGCGAGGTCGTTTCGTGACCGACGGGGGCCGGTGCCGGTGAACGATCGCCTGACGGTCGTCGAGGAACCCGACCGCTTTCTCGTCGTGCGCGAGGAAGACCCGTCGGACTGGCTGTGCGCCTTCGCCAAGACCGCCGACTTCCCGGCCGAGCGTTGGGCGCGCGACATGGCGCGCACCTACAACGCGCGGCTGGAGCTCACGAGTACATCCAGCCGCCGTCCACCAGCAGGGTCTGGCCCGTGACGAAGCTCGAGTCGTCGCTCGCGAAGAAAGCGATGGCGCGCGCAACGTCCTCGACCTCGCCGCGGCGCTTGATCGACTGAGCCTCGAGCACGTCGCGCCAGAGCCCCTCCTGGTCGGCATGGATCTCGGTCGCCGCGGTCGGGAAGGCGCCGGGGGCGACCGCGTTGGCGCGGATGCCCTCGGGGCCGCTCTCGCGCGCGAGCGCGCGCGTGAAGCCGATGACCGCGCCCTTGGAGGCGACGTAGGCGAGGAGGAGCGCGTTGCCGGTGAAGAAGGTCACCGAGGAAACGTTTACAACGGCGCCACCGCCGCGCGCGAGCATCTGCGGGCGCACCGCGCGCGCCATCAGGTAGTAGCCGCGGATGTTCGTCGCGAAGACCGCGTCCCACTCGGCGGCGTCCATCTCGTGCCAAGGACCGATCGGGTAGACGGCGGCATTGTTGACGAGCACGTCGGTGCCGCCGAACTCCGTGGCCGCGCGCGCCGCGACCATCTCGATCGCCTCGGGATCCGACACGTCGGCGTCCACGGCGATCGCACTGCCGCCGGCGCCAGCAATCGTTTCCACCGTCTCGGCCAGGCGCTCGGGCTGCAGCCCCGCCGCCACGACGCGCGCCCCGCGCGCGGCGAGCAGGACCGCGGTGGCGCGGCCGATCCCGGTGCCGGCGCCGGTGACGATCGCGGTCTTCCCGTCCACGGACATCGGCGGATCCTATGACGCGGGTTCTCGCACGAACCCATGAGGATTCAAGGCGCACGCGCAGGGGCCGGCTCGCGGCAGCACATCAACTGGGCGCCGACCCGCTATCGGTGCTCGTGCCGGTGCTCGTGCTTCGCTGGGGAGTCGGAGCCTCTACCACACGACGCGTGCGGGATCGAAGCGCGCGATGTGGGCGTCGCGCGTGACCAGGCGCGCGCCGGCCTGTCGTGCGGTCGCGTAGATGAGCCGGTCCGCGGGGTCACCCGGGAATCGGTCATCGAGCAGCGCGGCGTCGAGGGCTGCGTCGGCATCCGGAGCGAGCACCGCGACGCGATCGTCGGCGAGCGCCTGGCGCGTCCAGCGTACGACCTCGCGATCGAGCGAGATCCGCCCTCGGCGGACGAGCATGCCGAGTTCCCATACGCTGATCGAGCTGATGCCGACCCGGTCGGCCTCGGCGACGGCTCGCGCTGCCGCAGCGGAAAGCCGGTCGGGATCGGCGCGCCACCATATCCAGGCGTGGGTGTCGAGGACGATCACCGCGCGGCGTCCCACTCGACGTCGAGCGGCTCGATCAGCGCGTCGTCGTCAACGTGGTAGGTCACGCTCGCAGTGAGGTCTTCTAACGGCTCGGCGGGACCCACCCGCGCGACAGGGCGGCCGTGCTTGGTGACGACGATCTCCTCGCCGCCTGCAGCCTCATCGAGCAGTGCGAGGCAATGGGCCTTGAATTGCGTTGCGCTGATGCGTTTCATGACCATGGTCATCGTACCATGGTCATATTGGCCAGAAGCTACCCTTTCTCCAGCGACCACACGATCGCCGCCGGGATCCACTCGAACGCCTCCACGAACGCCTCCGGCACGTGCGTCCACGCCGGCTGCTGCCACTCGAACCAGGTGCGGTTCGGCGGCGGCTCGAGCAGTGCGTCGACCGGCAGGTCGCTCGCCGCGAACGCGCGCAGGTAGTCGCCGTGCAGGCGGGGGTGGCCGCGGACGAAGCCCCCCAGACGCCGTCCTCGTCGATGTACCAGCGACCGGGCAGGACAGCCCGGCGCCGAGGGCGAACCACTGACATGTGGTCCGAGGGACGAGCCTCGCGGCCGGCTTGGCCGTGGCGGTGCTCGCGGCCGGCCTGGCCGTGGCGGCGCTCGCGGCACCGGCCGCCAAGGGGGCGGACGCCCGCGTAGCTGCGCTGCAGGTCGCGCTCTACGCGCGCGGGTACTACGGCGCCACCGTCGACGGCGTCAGCGGCCCCGCGACGGTCGCCGCGGTGCGGCGGTTGCAGGCGCGCAAGCGGCTGGCCGTCGACGGCATCGCCGGACCCGCGACGCGGCGCGCGCTGGGCTGGCGCGGGCGCCCGCGGCTGGGCGCTCGCCCCGTACGGGCGGGCCTCAAGGGCTGGGACGTCGCCGAGCTGCAGTTCATGCTCGCGCGCGCGGGCTTCGCGTCGGGTCCGTTCGACGGCGAGGCCGGACCGCGCTTCGCCGCCGCGCTGCAGCGCTTCCAGGTGTGGGCGGGCATCGCGCCCGACGACGTCGCTGGGCCGCTGACGGTCGCGCGCGTGCGACGCCCGCCGCCGCGCTCGCCGCTTCGGTTCCGGCTGCCGGTCGGCGCGCCGATCGGTGACGGCTTCGGGCCGCGCGGAAATCGTTTTCACACCGGCCTCGACCTCCTGGCCGGGGCGGGCGCGCCGGTGGGCGCCGCAGGTGCCGGCTGCGTGTCGTACGCCGGCTGGGACGACGGCTACGGCCGGCTCGTCGTGCTCAACCACCGCCTCGGGGTGACCACCTGGTACGCGCACCTCTCGCGCATCGACGTGCAGCCCGGCGCGTGCGTCGCGGCCGGCGCACGCCTCGGGCTGGTCGGCGCCACCGGCCGCGCGACGGGCCCGCACCTGCACTTCGAGGTCCGCGTGCGCGACGCGGCCACCGATCCGCGCTTCGCCCTCTGAGTGAGTTGCACGGAGCCCGCCGACGACCTGACGCTGGCGCAGAAGGTCGAGAGCGAGGCCTTCCGCCACGCGCACGTGTCCAAGGCCCACATCAGCGTCAATGCCGAGGCCGGCACCGTCTTCCTGCGCGGCGCCTGGAGACCGACGACGAGATCCACAAGCCCGTCAAGGCGGCGCAGGCCGTCGACGGCGTCAAGCGCGTCGAGAGCCTGCTGCACACCGCTTAGCGCACCTGGACGATCTCGTCGAACGGCAGCCGGTCCGCACGCCCGATCCACTCGTCGGCCGTGTGTCGCGACGGGTCGGCCGCGCGCACCGGATAGCCGAAGGTCAGGACCGGCGCGAGTTGCTCCTCGGTCGCGCCGACGATCGCCGCCAGCGCCTCGGGATCGGAGATCCCGTTGGGGCACGAGCCGATGCCCTCGTTGGAGGCGGCAAGCATCATGTTCTGGGCCGCGCGCCCGGCATCGAAGGCCGTCGGCCCCTTGCGGCCGGTGACGATCGCCACCACCAGCGCGGCGCCGAGCACGTTCGACGGCACGTGGACGGTGGCGGCGGCGCGCTCGACGATCGCGCGATCGCGCAGGACGACGAAGCGCCGCGCCTGCCGGTTGCGCGAGCTGCCGGCCAACCGTCCGGCCTCCAGAATCCGCCGCACGGCGTCGTCTGGCAGCGGCCGGCCGTCGTACCGGCGCGCCTCGCGCTTGCTTGCCACGGCAAGGAAGGTGTCCATTCCCAACAGCGTACGCGGCACCGCGCCGCCGGTCGTTTAGGCTGCAAGCACCGTGGATTCGCACGACATCGCACGGCTGCGGTCTCCAGGCTTCACCCTGGCCCGCCGGGGCTACGACAAGCACGAGGTCGACAAGTTCCTCGAGCAGCTCGTCGACTGGCTGGAGACCGACGCGGCGAACGACATCGGGCATCCCGCGGTCAAGCGCAAGCTCGAGCTCGTCGGCAAGTCGACAGCCCACATCCTGCTGACCGCCGAGCAGGAGGCCGAGGAGCTCAGGCGCCTGACCGAGACCGAGTGCGCCGAGCTGCGCGCCGAGGCGGAGGCCGACGCGAACGGGGTCCGCGAGGACGCCGACACCTACGCCACCGAGGTTCGCGCGCGGGCCGAGGGCGAGGCGCGGCAGACCCGCGAGGAGGCCAACGCCGAGGCCTCGGAGACGATCGAGGAGGGCCTGCGCCGCCGCGGGCAGATCGACGACGAGATCCATCGCCTCGAGGCCCACCGCGACACCATCCTGCGGGAGCTGACGCGGCTGCGGTCAGAGCTCGCCGAGACGATCGACGAGCACGCGCCGTCGGAAGCCGGCGAGCCCGTCGCGCAACCCGCCCCCGAACGCTGACGCGCGGTCGAGGGCCGTGACTGCCAGCTCGCGCGCGAACGTGCACCTCACGCTCGCGATCAACGACTACGACCATGTCCGCGATCTCGTCAGCGGGCTCGTGCCCGTCGAGGGCGTGGACCTGACCTGCCTGCGCTTCGACGTGGAGGAAACGTTCTTTCGCTTCGCGCGCTACCGCGAGTGGGACGTGTCGGAGTTCTCGCTGGCCAAGTACTGCTCGCTGCGCGCCGCGGGCGACGACTCGCTGATCGCGATCCCCGCCTTCCCGTCGCGGTCGTTTCGCCACTCGGCGATCTACGTGCGGGCCGACGGTCCGGTGGGCGACCCCGCCGCGCTGGCCGGCGCGAGCATCGGCGTGCCCGAGTGGACGCAGACCGCGACGGTCTACGCGCGCGGCCTCCTGGCCCATCAATACGGCCTCGACCTGACCGCGATCGCCTGGTTTCAGGCGGGCACGAACGAGCCCGGCCGCGTCGAGGGGATCAGCGTCACGCCGGCGCCGGAAATGTCGCTGACCGCGGTCCCCGACCGCACGCTCAACGACATGCTGGTCGCGGGCGACCTCGATGCGGTCATCGCCGCGCATCCGCCGGCCGCGTTCAAGGCCGGCAGCGGCGCGGTCGTGCGGCTGTTCGGCGACTCGCGGGCAGTCGAGGAGGAGTACTACCGCGCCACGGGCATCTTCCCGATCATGCACGTCGTCGCGCTGCGCCGCGAGGTCCACGACGCCCACCTGTGGTTGGCTCGCAACCTGCTCACCGCTTTCGAAGAGGCCAAGCGGCGCAGCCTCGAACGGGCGCTGGACCGCAACGCGCCCCGGTACCCCGTTCCGTGGGGCCCGGCCAACGCCGAGCGCGCCGCCGAGCTGTTTGGAAACGATTTCTGGCCCTACGGGATCGAGTCCAACCGCGTGACCCTCGACGCCTTCCTGCAGTACGCGCACGAGCAGGGCGTGTGCGCCACGCGGCTGGCGCCCGACGACCTCTTCCCCGAGCAGGTGGAGGCCGAGTTCCGGGTGTAGCCGACGCGGTTCCGCCCCGGTGGCCTGACCGGAAGCGGCGGTCCCACGGATCGTCGGTGGGCATTGCATTCGGCGAGCGGTATGAACCCGTACCAATTGCGCGCATCGCGGCACGGCTGGACGAATCGGCGCAGACTCATCCGCACTGCTGAGAACTCCTGAGGGGGCGATCATGGAGGGACGCAGACGGCGCCTGAGCGGCTGCCGGTGGGCCGCCGCAGCTGCCCTGCTCGTGTGCCTGCTGACGGGCAGCCAGCCCGCGCGGGCGAACCACCACCCCGGGCACCCCGATGGCGGCTGCCCGCCCGGCTATCCGAGCTATCCGGGTTACCCGGGCTATCCCGGTTACCCAGGCTATCCCGGTTATCCCGGGTACCCGCCTTATCCGCCCTACCCGCCGGCGCCCTGTCCACCGCCGCCGGCCAAACCGCCGAAGATCAAGGGGCCAGGGAAGGTCACCGTCCGCGTCGACCACAAGGGCCGCTTCCTGCTCGGCCGCGTCGTCGTCCTCTGCCCGCGTGGCGGTGGGGCCGCCTGCCACGTGACCGTGCACCAGATCGATGCCGGGCGCCTGCGCATCCTGCCGCTGGCGTTCGCCGTACCGCCGGGTCGCGCGTCGAGGATTCGCCTGCGGCTCACCGCTCGTTCGCTGCACCAGCTGATCCGCGTTCACCGCGGCCGCGCGGCGGTGCTCGTGACAGCGCGCCAGGGCAGCGGTCCGCAGGCGCACAAGCGCGTCGCGATCCGCCTGCTCGCTCCCCGGCACAAGATCCACCACCCACGCCATCGCCTGCGCGGGCCCGCGCTCCGAGGGCGGCCGCTGCTCGAGGCGACAGCAAGGCCTCCGGCGGGCGGTGGTCTGCGGGTCGGCATCAGCGAGCAGGGCACCGCCATGTTCGCCGACGCACGCTTCTGGGCGCTGGGCATCAAGACCGCGCGGCTCGTCGTCCCTTGGGACGTGATCTCGGAGCCCCATGACGGCGTCGGCGCGTGGCTGCGCGCGGCGAGCGCCGAGGGCGTCGAGCCGCTCGTCGCCTTCGATCACGACAGCAGCGCTCGCTGCCCGTCGGCACCGTGCACGCTGCCGAGCGTCGGCGCCTACGAGGCGGCGGTGCGTGCGTTCGTCGCCGCCTACCCGCAGGTCCATCTGCTGACGCCGTGGAACGAGCCCAACCACGCGGCGGAGCCGACGGCCGGGCGCCCCGATCGCGCGGCCGACTACTACAACGCCGCGCGCCGCGCCTGTCCGACGTGCACGCTCGTGGCCGGCGACGTCATCGACGGTCCGGGGATGCTCGCGTGGCTGGCCGCCTATCGCGGCGACCTGGACGAGGCCCCCAGCGTGTGGGGGCTCCACGACTACTACGACACGACGTACTTCCGGGCGTCCGGCCTGGAGGACTTCATGGGTGCCGTCAAGGGCGAGGTGTGGCTCACCGAGACGGGCGGGATCGTCGGGCTGCGCACGCGCGACGGCCAAGTCTCGCTGCCCCGAGACGAGCTGCGCGCTCGCGCGTCGGTGGCTTACGCCTTCGAGCTCGCGCGCGCGTTCTCCAACCGCGTCGGGCGCATGTACCTCTATCAATGGCAGACCGACCCGGACGGCCGCTTCGACGCGGGCCTCGTGCGCGCCGACGGGAGCGCACGGCCGGCGCTCGCCGTCATCCGCGCCCAGCTTGCCGCGCTCGGCGGCGCGTCGGCCCCGGCCGCCGCCGCAGCGCCGACGGCGGTGCCCGGACGCGTCACCATCACCGCCTCTGGCGCCGGCGCGACGCACGTGCGCTGCACGACGGGGAAGCGCTGTGTCGGGAGCCTCTGGATCGAGGAGGCCCGGCTTGACACGGTGACGCTCGTCAACGGCCGAGTGCCCGGCGACGTCCTGCGGCCGATGCGGCGCTCGTTCGCGCTGGCGCATGGCCAGGCCGCGCGCGTGCGGTTCAAGGTGCCCCCATCGGTCCTCGTGCGCGCATGGGCGCGGCGGCAGCTCGGCCTGCGCCTGATGCTCGCGTCGCCTGCCGATCCACTCGCCGCGGGCGCCCGCTACCGCGTGGACGCCTGGCGGCCGAAGGCGCTCAGTCCTCGTCCTCGCAGGGCACGTTGACGTACCCCGAGCGAAACGGCGTGCGCTCGCCGGAGTGCGCGTCGTAGGCGTGGCGCCACACGCAACCGGTGTCGTTGGTCAGCAGGTGGATCGACACCGAGGTCTGGGCCGACGTCGTGCGCACGCTGTGGATGTCGTCGGTCGGCGGGATCAGCGCGTAGAAGTCGCCCGGGTTCAGCGCCCGGCTCTCGATGAGGCCCAGGCGGCCGTCGCGCTCGGCGAAGATCTCCTCGTCCTGCGTGCCGCGGTAGAGGCCGACGAGAC
>DATBKW010000319.1:0-52087 GCA_036555665.1 Solirubrobacteraceae bacterium
GGAGCCACCCCGGAACGAGGACCGAGATAAGGCTGGGCGTCCGCGCGCACCCGACCCAAACCACCAACCAACCCCACGCCCCGCCAACGCTTGACCCGCTCACCCAACACAGATAAGGAGCAGCGAAAGGAGCAGCGGCCGGGCCGCCGCCGGCCGCCCCACGAGCGTCGAGTTGCATGGACATCAGCAGCCGTTGCTAGACGGCGAGCGGCTTCGGCACCGCCTCTGCCGCCGTCCCGGGTTCGATGCGGTGCCGGCGACGCCACACCAGGACGGCGAGTCCGATCATCGTGACGATCACGAGCAGCGACAGCGGGGAGGCGCTCGGGTCGACCCCGATCTGGCCGGAGAGGATCAGGAAGTCCTGCGAGGAGTGCACGGGCATGGCAAGCCAGATCGCACCCGCCCAGCGCCGCGTGAGATACAGCAGGTAGCCGGTGAAGCAGACGACGATCGCTTGACCGATCGCGTTCGTGCCGGTGCCGATGGCGTTACTCAGGTGCACGGCGCCGAACGCCAGCGAGCTGTAGAGCGCAACCCGCCCTTCGGTGAGCCCCATACGTCGGAACGTGACCAGCCCGACACCCCGGAACATCAGCTCCTCGGTGGCACCGCCGATGCCCACAACCAGCACCAGCGCGAGCACGAGCCCGGCCGGCTGGTCAAAGACATTGCCCCAGCTCGACCCCACCAGCGCGGTCAGCGCCAGGGCGATCGGCACGATCCGCACCCAACGCTGCACGCGCAGCGGCTCGTGAATGATCTCCGGCCACCATCGCAGCCAGGTCGCCAACGTGATCACGAACAGCGACGAGAGCGCGATCGGGATCAGCGCGGACTCCACAACATTGCCGGCCGTCGCCCACCCGTCGTCCTCGTCGACGTCGGCCCCGATGAGGCGGCCAGCGACCTGGACGATCGCGGCGTACCCGATCGCGAGCAGCAAGAACTGCCACCACGTCAGGCTCCGACCCCCACCATCGCCTTGTCTCGCGTCGACCAGGTGGATGCGCGCACTGTACACGCGCTCGCGCGCCTGCCCGCACGCGACCAACCTGCCAACTTCGCCCTCTCTGGGAGGGCGTCCGGTTAACTGTGTAGGCGGGCTTGATGGTTAAGTGTAACGGTTACTCCGTGAGTGTCGATCAGTGACGGTCAGTTTGCAGTGTCGGGGACGCGGTCGCCGAAGTGAATCTTGAACGCGAGCAGGGCCGTCGTCCAGTTCCGGGTTCGTGTCCACTGCGGCGTTGCGTTCTGCAGTGCGAGGTAGATGAGCTTGCGGGCGGCGTCCTCGTTGGGAAAGCTGCCTTTGGTCTTGATCGCCTTGCGCAGTTGGCGGTTGAGCGCCTCGATCGCGTTGGTGGTGTAGATCACGCGGCGGACCTCGTCGGGGAACGCGAGGAACGGGATCACGTACTCCCAGGCGTTCAGCCACGCTTGGGTGATGACCGGGAAGCGCTTGCCCCACTTCTCGTCGAAGGTCTCGAGCTCGGCTTGGGCCTGGTCGGCGTCCTTGGCGGTGTAGATCGGTTTGAGGTCGCGGGCGACCTGCTCGCGCTCGCGGCGGGGGACGTACTTCAGGCTCGAGCGGATCAGGTGCACCAGACACGTTTGGACGGTCGTGGTGGGCAAGATCGCCTCGATCGCCTCGGGGAACCCGGTTGCCCGCCAGCACCGAATAATGCGGCTCGGTGCGCACCGAAATATGTAGGTCGGTCGGGGTTCGCGGAGGCTGCTAGGCGCGTGTCGGGTGAGGAGCCCCGGAGGGGCGACGAGCGCGGCGCGCGCGTGCGCGGCTGCTGATCACCCCCGGCGGTTCTGTCCTGCTTGGCCTTGACGCTCGACGGCCTTTGTGTCGTCGAGCGTGGAGGCGTGCGTGATCAACGAGGAGGAGCTGATGGACATCAGGGCGCTGGCGCGCCAGGGCTACACCTACGCGGAGATCGGCCGCATCGTCGGTCGGGACTGGCGGACGGTGAAGCGGTATCTCGAGCATGGTGTGCAGCCGGTTTACCGGCGCAAGCGGATGCCGTCGAAGCTGGATCCGCTCAAGCCGGTGATCGATCAGTGGCTGGCCGCCCAGCCGAGGCTGCTGGCCACCAGGGTGCATCAGGACCTGGTCCGTGACTATGGCTTTACGGGCGGCTACGACACGGTTCGCCGTTACGTGGAGCGGTCGCGGCCGAAGCCGCCGGCGCGCTCGGAGGTGCGGTTCGAGACCGCGCCCGGGTTTCAGGCGCAGGTCGACTGGTCGCACGAGGAGCCGCTGCGCACGAGCTCCGGGCTCGAGTTGCCGCTCTACTGCTTTCACATGGTGCTCGGCCACTCCCGCGACTCGTTCTGCGCGCTGACCGGCTCCCAGGATCTCGTCACGTTCTGGTCGTGTCACCGGCGCGCGTTCAAGCACTTCGGCGGGGTTCCGCGCGAGCTGCTCTATGACCGCACCAAGACCGTCGTGCGTCAACACGTCGGGCGTGAGGTGACGCTGGAGCGGCGGATCTTCCATCCCGAGGCGCTCGCGAGCGCGCATCACTACGGGTTCTCGATGCGGCTGTGTCAGCCCTATCGCGCGAAGACGAAGGGGAAGGTCGAGCACGACGTCTCCTACGTTCGAGAGCGGCTGCTGCGGGGTCACAGCTTCACCAGCTACGAGCAGGCGAACCTCGCCTGGCGCTCCTGGAACGACGACATCGCCCGCCAGCGCGTGCACGGCACCCACGGCGAGATCGTGGCCGTCCGCGCCGAGCGCGACCGCGCTGCGTTGCTGGCGCTGCCCCCGACCGGCTATGTGGTCGTGGAGCGCACGACGCGAGTCGTGGCCCGGGATGGGTTCTTCAGCTTCGAAGGGCGCCGCTACCACGTCCCGAAGGCGGCGCCGGGTGAGCGCGTCGAGCTCGTGCTCGGCCCCGACGAGCTCGAGGTCTACTCGCTCGTGGACGGGCAGCGCATCGCCCGCCACGAACGCGGCCGGCCCGCGCGCGTGCTCCCGGATCCGGTTGAGGACTCGGTCCCGCTCGCCACCGTCCTCGACGCGATGCCGAAGGTCGAGGTGCACCGCCGACCGCTGTCGGTCTACCAGCAGCTCATCGATGGCTGAGCTGATCACCCAGCGGATCCGCCGCAACGCCGCCGAGCTGCGCCTGCACGGCATCGCCGAGGACCCCGACGAGCTGATCGACCGCGCCGAGACCGCGCAGCTCGGCTACCGCGAGTTCCTCGACCTCGTCCTCGAGTCCGAGGTCGGGGTGCTCGACGGCCGCCGCTACCAGGCCCGGCTGAAGATGGCCGGCCTGCCACACCACAAGACGCTGGACGAGTTCGACATCGGCTTCCAGCCCGAGCTGGACCCCAAGCGCCTGGCCGAGCTCAGGTCGCTGCGGTTCGTCGAGCGCAAGGTCGGCTGTCTCATCCTCGGCCCACCCGGCGTTGGGAAGTCGCATCTGTCTGTGGGGCTGGCGATGGAGGCACTCGCCCGTGGCTACCTGGTCCGCTACACCACCCTCGACGACCTCGTCCGCGGCCTGCGCCACGCCGACGCGCTCGGCAAGCTCAACACCAAGCTCGCGCAGCTGCAGCGGCCGCACGTTCTCGTGATCGACGAGGCCGGCTACCTGCCGCTCGACCGCGCCGACGCCAACCGCATCTTCCAGGTCGTCAACCGCAGATACACGCGCACGTCGACGATCATCACCAGCAACAAGACCGTCGACGAGTGGGCCGAGACCTTCGGCGACGAAGCGCTCGCCGCCGCGATCCTCGACCGGCTCCTGCACGACGCCGAGGTACTCGCCATCAACGGCCCGAGCTACAGGCTCAAAGGCCGCCTCGACGCCCTCAAGCGACCCGAAACCGAGGACGCGACCGCCTGAAACGGCGCCACCACGACGCCCTCAACAGACCCACCGACCGACATTTTTCGATGCCGATCGACCGACAACTTTCGGTGCCGCTTGACACCGGTCAGCCCGTCGACGCAGCAGATCAGGATGTCTTGGACGCCGCGCTGCTTGAGGTCGGTGTTGGGTCGGGTCAGGGCGCGGTGTCGGGCTTGCGCCCGGTCCGTTTCCCTGACCCGCCCGCCGAACCGGACGTGCCCGTTCCCGAGCATCCGGCTCTCCGCAGGCTCATGCCGCTCATGCTGTTGAGAGGGTGGCTGTCCATGGGTTGGGGATCTTGGTTCCTCGGTAGCGGTAGCGGGTGACCGGCACCGTGACCGGGTTGAACAATGAGATGCCCTGCTCGGTCGGCACCCATCCGGGGAGGTAGCGCCGAAGGAGCTTCGCCCACGATGCACGGCGGTGTCGTTTGCGCAGCCAGCGCACGACGCGTCGCCAGGCGAACACGCCGATCGCGCTGAACGTGCGTTTGGACACGCCGTGCTGGAAGTAGGCGGCCCAGCCCCTGAGCGTCGGGTTGAGGCGACTCAGGAGCGCGAACAATGTCGGGAACGCTGATCTGTGCGTGAGCGCCCGCACCTTCGCCTTGATGGCCATCACGGCCTTCTTGGACGGGTAGGTGTAGACGTAGCGCTTGGAGCTGCCTCGTTTGCGCTTCCGTTGGATCCGGAAGCCGAGGAAGTCCAAGCCCTCGTCGAGGTGGACCACTCTCGTCTTGGCGTCCGACAGGCGCAAGCCCATCGGAGCCAGAGTCGCTGCGACCTCGGCGCGGAGCGCGTTGGCGTTCGCGCGGGTTCCGGACACCATCACGACGAAGTCGTCCGCGTAGCGGACGAGCCGCCAGGTGCCAAGACCCTTGCGACGCCGGGTGTGGCGGCGCGCCACCGTGCTCATCGACTCCCTCCAGTCCCGGGCGAACTTCTCATCCAGGACCGAGAGGGCGACGTTGGCCAGCAGCGGTGAGAGGATCCCGCCTTGCGGAGTGCCGGTGATCGTCCCGAGGTTCTGGCCATCGACCGTCATCAGGCCCGACTTCAGGAACGCCTTGACCAGGCGCAGCACGCGCTTGTCCCCGACACGGCGTCGCACACGGTCCATCAGGGCCGCGTGGTCGATCGTGTCAAAGCACGCCTCGATGTCAGCCTCCAGCACCCACTCATAAGAGCGGGTGCCGAGGTACTGGATCTCGGCGATCGCGTCCAGCGCCCGGCGCTTCGGACGGAACCCGTAGGAACACGGGTCAAAGTCCGCCTCGAAAATCGGCTCAAGCACCAGCTTCAGGGCGGCTTGGACCACCCTGTCGCGCACGGTCGGGATCCCCAGCCGGCGCGTCCTGCCGCCGGACTTGGGGATCAACCGCTCGCGCACGGCCAACGGAACGAAGCGGCCGGCCCGCAGGTCGGCACGCAGATCGGCAAGGAACTGCTCCTCGCCGCGAACGTTGGTGATGTATCTGGCCGTCACGCCGTCCACACCCGCCGTCCGCGCTCCGCGGTTGCTCCGCACCCGCTCCCACGCCACCCGAAGGAACGCGGGATCGGTCACGAGTCCGAACAGATCGTCGAACCGACGATCACCATCATCAACAGCCCAACGGTGCAGCTTCGTCTGGATCCCCAGTACCCGCGGCCACGCCTCACGGACGCTCGGCCACGGCGCGCCGATATTCACCGGCGACCTCCCGGCCTTCCAGTCCTGCCACTGCGAACCTGCTGCCGCCCTTCGCCATGCACCGGGCTTTCCCCGGCTCGGACTAATACGGCGGCTCCGCCCCGACCCGACGCTACCGGCAGACGACGTGCCTGCCCGTCCCTGAACAGGACGGGGGGCGCCGGATCGGTTCCCACGTTCACCACGAATCGGTCGACAGGGTCGGTGCCCAGCTTTGCCCCTGCGGCCATCCACAAGTACGCCGCAGACTTTCCTCGTGGCCACCCGGACCGGCTAAGACCGACCCGTCCGGGCGCCCCCGCGGCCATTCTCACTGCCGCAGAGTTATGCCGCCGTCCGGCCCCGATCCGCCAGGTTTCGAGCCGGTGGATGCATTGAGGGGCGTTAGAACGCTGGTTTCTCACGTGCACCTTTCTGTCTTGCTTGCCGGGCCCAGGCCGTCTGGCAGTACCGACCAGTCCCGTCGTTGTCAGGGCCGCTTGCCACCCTCCCCGGCGTCTCCCGGATCAGGCTGCCCTCAGCTTCTGCCCAGCCGCTGCGACGGCCAGACGATGATGGTCTTTCACCTCCATCCGATTCCGTAGCGCCTCGTGGCGCACGTCGAACTGCATCCACAAACCGGGCTCGGTGATCCACGGCCTGGTGCGCCGGCCGTGCTCGGCGCGCCAGCGACGCTTGGCCTCCGCCACCGCCCGCCGCGTCGTGCGCTCTGAGCCCCGATAGCCCATCGCCACCAGCCGCTGATGACAGACGTCGGCGCGAATCCGTCCGCGCGAGCGATCCACCCACTCCTCGATCTTCTCCGCGAACGCATCGACCCGCGGCCGCCGCCTGACCGCCGCCGGCAACCCGCCGCCCGCCTGCTCCCGCGCGCGCACCCAATGCGCAACCGTCTTGTGATCACACCCAGCCAGCTGCGCCGCGCCGCGCAACGTGCCCGTCAAGTCAAACGCTTCCAGAATCTCCATCACTTCCTCCGAGGTCTTCAAGCCCGCCCTCCAGGCCGCTTCGATCAACACGAAGCGACCCGGCCTACCGGGCGATCAGGACAAAACCGCGGGGAGAACCGATGGCCACCCATGGGGAGATCCGACGGCCACCACCGGGGACTTCCGATGGCTGACGCCAGGAGCCCAATACTGCGCCACGGTTAGGAACTGAAAAGTGCACCACCGCGGGGCGGTGGTGTCCGGTTCGCGCTTGACGGTCGGGGTCGGCGTTGTGGTCGATTCGGATCGGAGGGCGCGGGAGGTGCGCAGCGCGTTGGAGTGGGCGGCAGGTGCGGGCGTTGGCGGGCGACGGGCTCTCCGAGCGTGAGATCGCCAGGCGGCTGGGGATTAACCGCAGGACGGTGCGGCGGCTTGCCGGTGCCGATGAGCCGCCGCGCTATGAGCGGGCGGGCAAGGGCTCGATGCTCGATCCGTTGGAGTCGGTGATCCGCGCGTTGTTGGAGGAGTGGCCGGCGGTCAGGGCGCCGCGGGTCACGGAGATCCTGCGCGATGACTACGGCTACACGGGCTCGGTCGATCTGGTGCGCAAGCGGATGGCGGCATTGCGGCCGCGCGAGGTGCGTGCGGCGCAGCGCACGGGCTACCGGCCGGGCCAGGTGATGCAGGTCGATTGGGCTGAAATGCCGACCCGCCCGCGGATCGCGGGTCGTGAGCGTCGGGTCTACGCGCTTGTCTGCTCGTTGCCGTTCTCGGGCGCGTCGACGGCGCATTTCACGTTCGACATGACGATCGAGTCCTTCTTGGAGGGCCACGTCCGTGCGTTTGACTGGCTGGGTGGTGTGGTTCGGGAGTGCGTCTACGACAATCTGCGCTCGGCGGTCGCTAAGCGCGACGGCGATCTGGTCACGTGGAACCCGCGGTTTTTGCAGCTGCGTGGTCACTACGCGTTTCACGCGACCGCGTGCACGCCGGCGACGCCGCGGGAGAAGGGGTCGGTTGAGGGCGCGGTCCGCTACCACAAGAGCGGCTTCTGGCCGGCGAGGCGGTTCATGTCCTTAGAGGATCTCGACGACGTCTACGCCGACTGGCGCGACCGCGTGGCGCTGCCCCGTCGCCACGCAACGAGCCGGCACATCGTCGCCGAGCGTCTCGATGTCGAGCGCGAAGCGGTGCGGGCGTTGCCGCCGGTCGCCTTCGACACCGCGGGGCGGCGATCGTCGCGGGTACCGCTGGACGGCTATCTCAAGCACGCCGGCAGCTTCTACCGTGCGCCCGAGAGCTTGGTGCAGCAGCGCGTCGAGCTGCGCTTTGATCGCGACCTGGTGTGGATCGAGCATCGTGGTCAGACGGTCGCGCGCTACCCACGCAGCTACACGCCGGGGCGCTGGCAGCCGCCGCCGAGGATGCGTCCCGAGCCATCGCAGTCGATGGGGGTGGTCGCGGTCAGCTCACCCGACGTGGTCCCACCAGCGCTCTCGGACTACGCCGAGCTCTGCGCGTGAGCACCAAGACCAAGACCCCGGTGGTCGGACAGCGGCTGCCCTACCTGCTCAGCAAGATGAAGGCGCCGCGCGTGCTCGAGCGCCTTGAGGCAACGGCGGCGAGGGCTCGAGACGAGCAATGGCCCTACGAGCAGTTCCTCGAAGCGCTGCTGGAGGCCGAGGTCTTCGCCCGCGACGCCTCCGGCGCCCGTCAGCGCGTCCGGCACGCCGCGTTTCCTGCGCACAAGACCTTGGAGGACTTCGACTTCACCGCGCAGCCGGGCGCCGAGAAGCCGCTGATCCTGCA
This sequence comes from Solirubrobacteraceae bacterium, assembly GCA_036555665.1. Taxonomy (GTDB): domain Bacteria; phylum Actinomycetota; class Thermoleophilia; order Solirubrobacterales; family Solirubrobacteraceae; genus JAOPZW01. The sequence goes on from DATBKW010000319.1 coordinate 8,306, forward strand.
CCTCGCGCAACTCGCCTGGATCAGCGAGCACAGCAACGTCTGCTTCTTCGGGCCGCCGGGAACCGGCAAGACGCACTGTGAGACTCCATTTTCGGTGTCGTCCTGGGCGTTGGCCAGGCTGGCGCCGGTGGTGGCGGATCTGACCCCAAAGACTCATTGACCCCGCCGTGGCGGGTGTCCTTGCCTTGGAGCTGTCGGTTCGCGATCGCCGGCGTCGGCCTGGCTGTCGCACCGCTGGCCTCATCAGAAGCCTGTCCGCCCTTTTCGGGGCGTGACCCATCACAGTCTCGCCGCGCGGCTGTCCAGGCCGACCACCAGCACGGTCAACCTCATCGGGAGGTCTGGATGGGCATGCTCGCAGAGCGGGTGGATCACGTCATCGGAGTCGACACTCACCGCGACTCGCACTCGGCGGCAATCGTCGACGCGCGCACCGGCACCGTCGCGATCGGACGCACCGTTTCGGCGGACGCGTTCGGTTACAAGCGGCTGCTGCGCTTCACGCGCTTGCATGCCGGCGCCCGGCGGGTGTGGGCGATCGAGTCCAGCGGCAGCTACGGCGCCGGGCTGGCGACCTTCCTGCTCGCCCACGGCGAGTGGGTGGTTGAGGTCGACCGTCCCGCCCGGCCCGCGCGTCGCAACGGCGCCAAATCCGACGAGCTCGACGCGATCCGCGCCGCGCTGGAGGCGCTGGGCCGCGAGCACCTCGCCCAGCCCCGCCGGCGTGGCGACCGCGAGGCCGTCCGCGTGCTGCTCATCACGCGCCGCGGCGCGATGCGCGCTCGCACCAAAGCGATCAACCAGCTCAAGTCGCTGGTCGTCACGGCCCGCGAAGAGCTGCGCCACCAGCTGCGCAACCAAGACACCGACGATCTCGTCAACCGCTGCGCAAGGTTGCGCACCCTGCCCTCGCACAGCGACGAGCACCGCGCCACCGTCATCGCGTTGCGTCACACCGCCAGGCGGATCCTGACCCTCGAGGCCGAAGCCAACGACCTGGAGACCGAGATCGAGCGCCTGGTCAAGCGCAACGTCGGCTTCCTCTTGGACGAGATCGGTGTGGGCCCCATCAGCGCCGCCCAGCTCTACTGCTCCTGGTCGCACCCCGGGCGACTACGCAACGACGGCGCCTTCGCCATGCTCGGCGGCTCGGCGCCGATCCCCGCCTCCTCCGGCCAGACCATCCGCTACCGGCTCAACCGCGGCGGCGACCGCCAACTGAACTGTGCGCTGCACACCATCGTGCTCACCCGCCTCAAGCACGACCCCGCCACCCGCGCCTACGCCGCCCGCCGCGCCGCCGAGGGCAAGACGCCACGCGAGATCAAGCGCTGCCTCAAACGCTACGTCGCTCGCCACCTCTTCCGCGTCCTCGAAGCCGCAGGCCCCATCCCGCCCACCGAGCGTCCGCCACGCGCCCGCACCCTCGGCGTCTGCTCTTGACAGAACATAGAAGCCTCCTCTCGATCGCCGTGGCGATCAAGGCCTGCCAGGCCGGCCAACGCGTGCAGTTCGCCACCGCCACCCAATGGGTCGCCCGACTCTCAGAGGCCAAACGCCAGGGCAGCCTCGAGACCGAGCTGCGCCGCATCGAGCGCTACGCCCTGATCGTCGTCGACGAGATCGGCTACCTGCCCCTCGAACGCCAGGCCGCCAACCTGCTCTTCGCACTCGTCGCGCGCCGCTACGAACGCGGCTCGATCATCGTCACCAGCAACCGCGGGTTCGAAGCCTGGGGCGAGATCCTCGGCGACGCCATGGTCGCCGCCGCCCTCATCGACCGGCTCATCCACCACGCCCACATGGTCACGCTCAAAGGCAAGAGCTACCGACTCAGAGAGAGGGGCACCAGCGCAGCGCCAGCGGTTCAGGCTCCGGGCCTACGGCCCTCCGCCTGAACCACTAGACCAAGCCCAGTGGTGCACTTTTCGCTTCCTGATACCGGTGTACTTTTCGGTTCGGGTTGACAATGGCCGCCTACGGGGAGTTTCCAATGGCCGCCGTCACCAGCAGCAGTTCCGCGCCTCGTCGGATCACATCGCAGAAGACGCACTCCTCGGATGCGATGTGCTCATGAGCGCGCAGCCACCGGCGCTGCTTGTGCTCGGCAATCAGGCGATGGCCAGGCGGTCGATGCGTGCCTCATACGCGCGTGCACTTCGGGCACCAGCCATCGCGCATCTGGGACATCCGGGGCAGGAGGCGCGCAACTGCTCGCGCGAGAACATCGTTGTGCAGCGGCAGCACCTGCGCGGTGGCGAATGGGACTCCGAAACGGATGACCCATGGCTCGGACATGACAAGATGATGCGAACACGTGTCCGCCCCCGGCGAGCGATGCGCCTGTTGAGTCCGAGGTGGGAAGACGACGCGGCAAGTACCTAGTCGGGCCGTCGAGCTTGATACCGAAGCGTCGTGCCAGCTCTACGCGTCGATCACCGAACGGCCAGCGTACCGACGCCAGATCGAAGCAGAACTGCGCAGCTTGAGCAGACCGCGGGCAGCGTCGATGAGAGGCGTGGGGCACCCGACCCCGCCGAGCGTGTCCACAGGCGCACGCTGCACACTCAATGTCAGCGTCTCGCGCACCATCAAGACCTCGTTTCTTACATGGACAAGCACGTCCGACTCCCCTGGCTGGCTGCGTGCGTAGACCGTGAGTGAGACGCGCTTGTCGGCGCGCGGGCGCCCGGCACGTGCTGCACTCACGGCTCAGGGTCGGTCATGCGTGCCGATCTCGATGATTTGGTCCCCGTGAGCGACGGGGTCACCGCCGCGACACCCTGTCGCACGCGCAGCCTGCGCCACCTGACACGACGCGAGCCGCGGTCCAGCGGCAGTCGTGCGACCGTTGCGATCACGAGTCGGGTGGAAGAGCGAAGGGAGCGCCGTGCGGGCTGTGACGCAGGATCGGCTGCTGTTGACGCTGCCGCCGCCGTTCTGGAACCCCGAAACGGCGCCGTTCTACGACGGCCAGCGGCACACGTGGCATGTGTTCGCCTATTCCGACGTCAAGCGGGTCATCAGTGACACAGAGACGTTCTCGCGTAAGTACGGCGACCCGGATACCCACCCGACGTTCGCGGTGATGTGGTCGGCCGACGATCCCCGCCATCGCGAGCTGCGATCAATCGTCGCCGATCCGTTCCGTCAGACCGTGCTCGGTGGGCTCGAGCCGTTGGTGCGGCGGATCGTCGACGACCTGGTCGACGAGGTGCTCGCGCAGGGGACTGGGGCCTTCGAAGCAGTGGCGGCGATCGGCCGGCCGCTGCCGCTCCGCGTGATCTGCCACATCATGGGGGTGGACCTCACCGACGACGGCGTTTTCGTCCAGTGGCTGGACGAAGCGGCATCGCGCGCAACCCTCGACGCCGATCCCGACCAGCCGGCCATGGTCGACTACTTCATGAGCCTGCTCGCCGAGCGGCGAGGATGCCCCCAGAGCGGGCTCGTAGACACGCTGCTCGCCGAGCAGGCGGGCGGTTACACGGTCGAGGATGAGCCGCTGCGTGACCGCGATCTGGTCGCCTACCTGTTCGGCCTGACCGCGGCAGGCGCCGACACGACGGCCACGACACTCGTCAACACGCTGCTGTTCCTCTCGGCCTACGATCTCATCGACGAGGTCCGGGCTGACCGTTCGCTTGTCAAGAGCGCGATCGAGGAGTCGATGCGCTGGTACCCCGCCTTTCCGGCGACGATGGTCACCGCGAAGGCCGACGTGGACCTCGGATCGATGCGGGTGCCGGCGGGCTCGCTGGTCACCGCGTGGCTGACGGCGGCCAATCGCGACCCGCGCCGCTTCTCCGCCCCCGACTCCTTCGACGCCACTCGGCGACCGAATCGCCACCTCAGCTTCGGGCATGGCGCCTACCACTGCCTCGGCGCGCCGCTGGCACGGCTAGAGCTGAGGATCGCGCTGGAGGCGATCCTCGACCGCCTTCCCGGCCTGCGCTGGGAGCGCGACAAGCCGTTCAGCCGGACGCCCGGCATCGTTCACCGCGTCGACGAGGCGCACTTCCGTTTCGAGCGACCGGCCATGGACCGACCGAGAAGGAGCTAGTCGTGCCCACCATCACCGAGCCCCGCGTCCGCAACGAGATCGAGGCAAAGCTCGCCGCCAACGAGGCGGCGATGCGCGACAGCGACGTCGACTGGAACGACCCCGATCCCTGGAACCACCGGGCGATGCCTTGGTCGCTAGGGCGAGAGCAGGGGGACATGCTCTACGCCCTGGCGCGAGCGATGAACGCGCGGCGCATCGTCGAGTTCGCGACGTCGGTCGGGCTGTCGACGCTGCATCTCGCCGCGGCCATCCGCGACAACGGCGGCGGCACCGTCATCGGCGCCGAACTCGTCCCCGAAAAGATCGAGCAGGCCCGCACGAGCCTGGACGCGGCCGGGCTGGCTGAGTTCGTGGAGATCCGCGAGGGCGACGCGACCCGGACGTTGCGCGACGTGGGCGGGCCGGTCGACATCGTGCTGATCGACGGTTGGCCTGATGGCCAGCACCCGTCGCTGGACCGCCGGGTGCTCGACCTGCTCGTCCCACAGCTGCGGGTCGGCGGCATCGTCTTCGACGACAACGGCGATAACGACGTGCGCGGGTTTCTGACCGACCCTGCCAACGGTTTCTACTCCGCCGACCTCCCCTTCCAGGATCGGATGAGCGCGCTGGGGATCCTGGCGGTCAAGCTCTGAGCGTCAGAGCCCGCCCCATACCGCCGTCGCGACGTCGACGATGCGCTCGAGCTTGCGCCATTGGTCGTCCTCGGTGAGGGGGTTGCCCTTGACGGAGCTCGCGAATCCGCATTGCGGGCCGAGCGCGAGCTGGTCTAATGGGGCAAACTGCGACGCCTCCTCGATACGGCGCCGCAGATCGTCAGGGGCTTCGAGCATCGGGGTCTTCGAGGACACAAGCCCGAGCACCACGACCTTGTCGCCCTTGGGCAGAAGGCGCAGCGGCTCGAACGTCCCTGCCCGCGCGGTGTCGTATTCCAGGAAGTATCCGTCGACGTCGACGGCGTTGAACAGGACCTCCGCGACGGGGTCGTAGCCACCCTCGGCGGCGAACATGCCCTCGCGATTGCCGCGGCATTCGTGGACCGTGATCTGCACGTCCGGCGGAACCTCTGCGATGACGTCGTTGATGCGCCCCGCGTACTCGCGCAGGACGTCGTCCGGGTCACGTCCCCATCCGCGCACGACGTCGCGGTACTCGGGGTCGCACAGCATCGCCATCGCCGTGCTGTCGAGCTGGATGTAGCGGGCGCCCGCGTCCACGAGCTCGGCGATCTCGGCTCGGTAGGCGGCGGTTGCGTCCGCCCAGAACTCGTCGAGGTCGTCGTAGTGGCCCTCAAGGATGCCCCGGTCTCCCCCGCCGTACATGTGCAGCAGGATGGGCGATGCCATCGTGACCTTGGGCACGAGTTCGGTGGCGTCGCGCAAGAAGGCGAAGGCACGGCGGATGGCGGGCTGCCGGCGCCGGATCGGCCCGTCGATCCACACGCGCGAGAACGGCTGCGTCTTGCCTGCGGTCGACCTCCAGGCGAGCTCCTGGTTGCCCGTGCGGTCCGCAGAGATGCCGTCCCAAGACATGTAGAGCTCGAGGAACCAGCTGCGCCGCCGCAGCTCGCCGTCGGTCGCGCTCTTGAGACCGACCCGCTCTTGCTGGGCGACGAGCGCGAGGATGTGCTCGTCCTCCACGGCGGTCAGCATCGCGTTGCCGTGGGCGCCGAGGTTCGTGTCGTGCTTGTCGGGGCCGAGGAGCTCCACGCGCGCCTCCTTGAGCGCTGCCGGACGCAGCAGGCTTCCCACATGGTCAGCGCGAAACGGTGCAACGGAACGCATGCCAGACGCTAGCCCGGGATGTCGCTTGCGGTCCAATACGCGTTCGCCGACCGCGCCGCGCAGGTTGGCTATGGACCGATCGCCACGCCGGGTGCGCATTCCCTCTAGCCACGCAGCACCACCTTGCGCAGCAGGCGCATCAGCGTCTCCCGCTCGCGCTGAGTGAGCGGCCCGAGCAGGTCCTCGCCGAGGGCGGCGACCCGCGGCGCCAGTTGGCGTAGGACGGCCTCGCCCTGCGCGGTGAGCCCGAGGCCGTAGCGCCGTGCGTCGTCCGGGCTGCGCTCGCGCACGATGAGGCCGCGCTCGGCCATCCGCCGGCAGACGTCGGCGACGGTCGAACCGTCGATCGACAGCATCGTGCCCAGCGTGCGCTGGTCGAGGCCGGGGCGCTCGTGCACGGCGACGAGCACCGCGAACTGCACCGAGGTGAGCTCCGCGTCGACGCGCTCAACCCAGAGCGCGGCGTGGTGCTGCTGCGCGCGGCGGATGAGGTGACCGGGAGCCGCGAGCAGGTCGAACCGCACGCGGCTCACACGCGGCCGCCCCCGGCGGCGATGGCGGCGGCGTTCGTCTGCTTGGCGCGCTGGGTGTGCGTGAGGATCGTCGCGATCGCGGCGTCGAGGTCGCCCCGCTCGAAGGCGTCGACGAGCGCCTCGTGATCGGCGATCAGCGCGTCGCTGGCGTGGTCGTGGTGCATGAACATGCGCGTCATGAGCGACGGGATGCTGAGCCGGCGGTAGACGTCGAGTAGTGCGGCGTTGCCGGCCAGACCCACGAGGTGCTCGTGGAAGCGGGCGTTGGCGGAAACGTACCCGTCGACGTCGGTGAAGCGCCCGTCGTGGATGAGCGCGCGCGTCGCCTCCATCCGCCGGCGCAGCTCGGCCAGCTGCTCGCCTTCGACACTGCCGACGGTCAGCCGGGCGGCGCCGAGCTCGATCGCGCAGCGGGCGTCGAAAGCCGCGTCTGAGGAGGCGGCGTCGACCGCCACGAGGCGGAAGACGCTCGCGCCGTCGCGGGTCACGAGGCCCTCGCCCTCTAGCCGCAGCAGCGCCTGATGGACGTGCGGGCGGGTCAGACCGAGGCGCTCGGCGAGGTCGGCTACGGCCAGCTGTGCGTCGACCGGCAGGGTCCGATGCAGGACCGCCTCGCGCAGCATCGCAAACGCGCGGCCGTCGGCGGTTAGCTCCACGCGTCCGAAGCCGCCTCGGAAGTACGCCAGCGGCGTGCCGTCGCGGGCTTCGGCGTGCTTGACCGCGGCCAGGAAGATGCGGTGGGTCCCGGCGGCCACGTCGTAGGTGACCGCGCATTCGAGCACTGCCAGCGCGTCGGCGAGCAACAGCGCGCCCATCCGCCCGCGCCGCACCGCGACCCCGGCGAACTTGTCGCGACTGGGGCGGGCGAACTGGCGGGCGAGGGGGCTGTGCTCCTCGGCGAGGACGTTGACGCAGAGGACCTTGCTGTGGGTCACGGCGGCCTGTGTGGGGCTCTGGTCGTTCAGGCAGGCCAGCAGCATCGGCGGCTCGAGCGAGACCGACGCTACCGCGCTGGCCGACATTCCGTGGTCGCGGCCGTCGGCGTGGGTGGTGATGACCGTCACCCCGGTCATGAAGTGGCCGATGACGTCGCGGAAGAGCTCCGCGTCGCAGTGTGCGGCGGCGGTCACGCTTCCCACGGACCGCGCGACCAGCCCTCGAGGTCGTAGTCGGCCAGGCACTCGTCGACGAGTTTGTCCTGGCCCTCGAGGATGCCGCGGAAGCCGGCGAAGCGCAGGGCGTCGAGGCGCATCTGCTCCTGGTTGCCGCTGTAGTTCACTTCGTACCAGCCGTGGCGGCCGGCGAACTCGCTGCCCATGGCGTCCCACACCAGCTTGAAGAGCTTGATGCGGTCGTGGGCGTCGCCGTGCGAGCCGCGGTAGTAGCGGTCGAGCACCGGGCGCAGCGTCTCGGAGAGCAGGTCCTGGTTGCTCGACGGCACCACGAGCGGGGCGCCGCCCAGCTGCTCGGTGAAGATCGTGCGCGCGACCCCGAAGGCCTGGGTGCCGAAGAGCCGGATCAGGATCGCGTTCTCCAGCGCGGGCACGACGCTGGCGCCCGGCCCGGGCATCGTGTCGTGGCATAGCGCGGTCGTCACCGCCCAGATGAGGTTGCGCCAGCCCACGAGCTCGCCCGCGGCGGCCTGGACGCCGCGGAAGGCGTCGGTCCCGTTGGCCCGCAGCCCGCGGCGCAGCAGGCCGCAGAGGAAGTCGAGCTTGATCGCCAGGCGGGTGCCGGACTGCAGCGTGTAGCGCTGCATGAATCCCGACTGCGCGTAGAAGGCGGTGGCCTTCTTCACATCGCGGTAGACGAGCACGTTTTCCCAGGGCACGAAGACGTCGTCGAAGACGATGACCGCGTCGTTCTCGTCGAAACGGCTGGACAGGGGCGCGTCGAACGGCGAGGTCGCGTGGCGCTCGTAGGAGGCGCGCGAGACGAGCTTGCTGCCCGGCGCGGACATCGGGGCGATGAAGACCAGGGCATAGTCCTCGGCCTTGCCCTCCTCGAGCTGCACGGCGCTGTTCTGGGCCACGAAGGTCGCGTGCGTCAGCGCGCTGCCGGTGGCGAGCATCTTCGCCCCGCGCACCACCATGCCGTCGTCGCGCTCCTTGACGACGTGGACATAGACGTCCTCGACCTCGTGGACCGCCTTGTCGCGATCGATCGGCGGGTTGATGAGCACGTGGTTCAGGAAGAGGACGTCCTTGGCGTACTTCTCGTACCAGGCGTCCGCCGAGGAGGTGAATGGCGCGTACCAGCTCGGGTCGGCGCCGAGCGTGGCCATGAACGACGCCTTGTAATCGGGCGTGCGGCCCATGTAGCCGTAGGACATGCGTGACCACGCCGCGATCGCCTCGCGCGCCGCGAGCAGGTCGGCGGTCTCGTAAGCCGGCGCGAAGAAACGATGGGTCAGGATCCCGTTGCGGTCGTGCGCCATCAGCACGTTGACGATCTCGGGGTCGTGCATCGCGTCGTACAGGCGCGCGATGGAGCGCGTCGCGTTGCGGAACGCGGGGTGGGCGGTCACGTCCTCGACGCGCTCGCCGTCGATCCACACCTCGCGCCCGTCGCGCAGGCTCTCGAGGTATTCGGCGCCCGTCAGGGCCATCGGCTGACTCCTCGCTGGCGAATGGTACGTATACGGATGATCCGTATACGGCCCGAATGTAGCGACGTTCGCCCGGGCGCGCAACGCGGGGGTCTGGCGTGCTGGGCGGGCGTCGGCGCGCGAGCGCCAGCGTCAGCGCGAGGCGTGGGCGACGGCGCGCAGCGTCGGCCTCACCCCGAGCTCGGCGTGGCCGTCGCCCCGCCGCGCGGCGCCGCCATCGCGTCGCGGATGGCGGCGATGAGGGCGGCGTGCAGCGGCGAGAAGTCCCGACCCGTGCGGTGCACCAGGACGACCGGGACCCACAGCTCGCCGCCCCCCACGCGCAGCTCCTCGAGCCGCCCTTGGGCCAGCTCTTCCCGGACGGCGCCCCGGAACATGAGCGACACGCCGAGGCCCTCCATCGTCGCGCGCTTCATCGCCTCCGGGTGACCGAGCTGCAGGACCACGCTGCGGTCGCGCACCCCCCACGTGCGCAGCTGACGATCGACGAACTCGCGGCGTACGGTGCCGGCCGGCGCGTCGATGAACGGCAGCTGCGCGAGCCGCTCGACGTCGAGGCCGTGCGACGAGTCCACCATCCCGGGAGTCGCGACGAGGATCAGCTCATCCTGGCCGAGCAGCTCGATCGTCATGCCCGGGATCTCGTCGTCCGCGGGGGCGACGACGACGCTGAAGTCGAGCGTCCCGTGGCGTGTGTCCTCGATCGCGTGCTCGGAGTCGAGGACGCTGAGGCGGATGTCGGCCTCCGGGTGCTCGGCGCCGAATTGGCTCAGGACGGGCGGCAGGCGGTAGCTGCCGATCGACATGCTCGCGCCGAGCGCGACCCTGCCGCGGGCACCGTCCGACAGGCTGGTGAGGTCACGCTCGAGCTCGCGCGTGCGCCGAAGCACGTCCTCGGACCACGCGTAGACCGCCTGCCCGGCCTCTGTCAGGCGCATCTGCCGACCGTCGCGATAGAAGAGCTGCACGCCCAGGCGCTCCTCGAGCGAGCGGACATGGGCGGTCACGACCGGCTGCGCCACGCAGAGCTGCTCGGCCGCACGGCCGAAACCCTCGAGCGCCACGACGGACGAGAAGACCTCGAGCTTGCGCAGCGTGATCCGGGTGTCGATCGTCACGCCACGCACGACGATAGCCCGCTGCCGACGTGCTTGCTGGGAGGGCCGGTCGATAGCCGACCCGCTGCCGGCCGATCGCCCAACCGCTATTGGACGTGCCCGGGCGCGACACCTACGGTTGGGCGCCGATGACGACGCCTCGCCGGCTGGCCCTGGCCTGCAACGACTACGACCGCACGCGAGCACTGCGCGACGGCAGGGTGGTGCCCGACGGCGTCGAGCTCACGTACCTGCCGCTCGTCGTGGAGGAGACGTTCTTCCGGATGATGCGCCACCGGGAGTTCGACGTCGCCGAGCTGTCGCTCTCTTCCTACGTTCTCTCGCTCGACGACGCCGATCCGCCGTTCGTTGCCATCCCGGTCTTCCCCTCGCGCTCCTTCCGCCACTCGAGCGTCTATATCAACCGCGACGGAGCCATCCGCGAGCCCGCCGACCTGGCCGGCGGGCGAGTCGGGCTCGCCGAGTACCAGCTGACGGCGAACGTCTGGATCCGCGGCATCCTCGCCGAGCACCACGGCCTGCCCTTCGACAGCGTGACGTACGTGACCGGCGGGCTGGAAGACCCGCGCCGGATCGAGAAGCGCGCCCTCGACCTGCCCGACAAGATCCGCGTCGAGCGCGCGCCGCAAGGCCGCTGCCTGGCGCAGATGCTCGACGCGGGCGAGCTCGACGCCATCTACTCGCCGCGGGCGCCGAGTACGTTCGGGCAGGGGCGCGTCGTGCGCCTGTTCGACGACGTGCGCAGCGTCGAGCGCGCGTACTTCGAGGCGACCAGGCTGTTCCCGATCATGCACACCATCGTGCTACGCCGCGATCTCTACGAGGACGCGCGCTGGCTGGCGCAGAGCCTCTACAAGGCCTTCGACGCCGCGCTCGGCGAGGTCCGCGCGGCGCTTCACGACACGACGGCCCTGCGGTACTCGCTGCCGTGGCTCGTCGCGCACGCCGAGGAGACCGAGGCGCTGATGGGCCCGAATCCGTGGGCGTACGGGCTCGGCGGCAACGTCGAGAACCTGGCTGCCTTCCTGCGCTACTCGCACGAGCAGGGCCTCGCGCGCAAGCTGCGCGCCCCCGAGGAGCTCTTCGCTCCGGAGACCCTGGAGTCCTTCGCGCTCTAGGCGCGGCGGTGCGTCTCGCGGCGCTTGGCCGCGTACATGCGCCGGTCGGCGGTCGCCAAGGCGTCGTGGACGCTTGAGCACTCAGGCGAGTGGCTCAACCCGCGTCCAGGCGGGGCCGGGCAGGCGCAGCGACTGCAGCAGGACCGCCAGGCCCAACGTCGCCTCGCTGTCCTCGTCGAGCACCAGCGCGCGCACAAGGACGCCGCCGATGGACGTGCTCACCGTGCCGGCCGCCACCCCGTATGCCGGTGTGAGGAGCTCCGTCCACGCCTGTTCCCACGCTTTGACCAGATCGCGGAGCACGGGCCGCCGCAGGGCGGCGACGTACAGCTCGGCGATAACGACGAGCCGCTGGCGGTCCTGGCGCAACGCGTTGTCGACGTAGCTGAGCAGGAGCGCGGGCACGTCGGCGGGGGCCGCGTCGGCAAACACCGCGCGCACGGCGGCGATGTCGCGCTCGGTCTCGGCCAGCAGCGCCGCTTCGAGCATCTCCTCGAGCGTCGTGAAGTAGTACGTGGTGGCGGCGAGCGGCACCTTCGCCGCGTCGGCCACGCGCCGGTGGGTCAGCCCCTCGACGCCGTGAACGGCGATGGCCTCCAGCACGCCCTCGAGGATGTGCTCGCGCCTGCGCGGGTCGATCCGGCGCCTGGGCTTGCGCTCCATCGGCGCGATTGCTGATGGTAGGTCTACGCGCGCCGCGTCCCATCGGGCACGTGCGTGGGCAGCTGGTCGCGGAGGGCCGCTATGTGCTCGGGCCCGATGGCGCAGCACCCGCCGACGAGCTGGACGCCGCGGTCCACCCAGCGGCGCGCCGCAGCAACGAAGTCCTCCTCGGCGAGGGGCAAGGGCCGGATCCCCGGTGGCTCGGGGATGTGCTCGCAGTGATGCGGGTACACGCCGAGCGCGCCCCGCCAGTGCGCGTCGAGGTCGTCGAGCGCCTCGTCGACGTCGCCGATGTCCGTGTGCATGATCGTCACGGCCATGACGTCGGCCTTCGTCCCCGCCAGGATCTGGCGGACCTCCTCGCCGACCTGACCAGGAGGATCGAGCGGGAGCACGTACTCGGGGCCGTCGACGATCTCCTGGCGCCCGTAGGTGATGCCCAGCCAGATCGGCACCCCGAGGTCCGCGACGGCGTTGACGGCGAGTTGCCCCCAATAGGCGGTGAGCGCCATCTCGAACGCGATGACGTCGACCCCGGCCTCGACCAGGGCGGTGGCCTGCTCGCGCACGCACGAGATCAGGTACTCGCGGTCGTCGGACTCTGTCGGGAACTCCATCGAGTTCCACTCCGGGCCGATGTAGCCGGGGAAGATCGATCCCGCGACCACGACCGGCCGGTCCGCGACGCGGTCGCGCGCGGCCTGCACCGATCGGCGGTAGATCTCCGCGGCGCGGTCGAGCAGCCCGGCCGTCTGCAGCGCCTGATGGCTGCCCATGTACGTGTTGGTGATGATCACGTCCGCCCCGGCGCGGATGTAGTCCTCGTGCGTGGCCTGTACGACGTCCTGCTGGTCCAGGACGGCGGCGGCCGACCAGATGTTGGGATCGATCTCAACGCCGCGGCGCTCGAGCTCGACGCCCATCCCGCCGTCGATCACGATCACCTCACCATCGGCGAGCCGCTGCTTGAGGGTCTCGGCTGCGCTCATCGCGCTGCCTCCTCAGGAACTCGCTTGGGTAGCTGTTCGCGGAGCGCCGCGATGTGCTTGGGCTCGATGGCGCAGCACCCTCCCAGAAGCTGGACGCCGCGCTCCACCCAGCGCCGGGCGACGGCCGCGAACTCGTCCGGGTCGGTGGGCAAGGGCCGGATCCCGGGCGGCTCCGGGATGTGCTCGCAGTGGTGGGGGTAGACGCCAAGCGCGCCCTGCCAGTGGCTCTCGAGATCGTCGAGCGCGTGGTCGACGTCCTCGATCGCGGTGTGCATGACCGTCACGGCCATCACGTCCGCCGTCTTGCCCGCGAGGATCCCGCCGATCTGCTCGCCGACTTGGCCGGGCGGGTCGATCGGAAACAGGTACTCCGGCCCGTCGACGATCTCCTGATGGCCGTAGGTCGTGCCGAGCCAGATCGGCACGCCCAGGTCAGCCACGGCGTCCACTGCCAGGCGCCCCCAGCGAGTGCTTGGGATCATCTCGAAGGCGATCAAGTCGACCCCCGCCTCGATGAGGACCTGGGCCTGCTCGCGTGCGGCCGCGCTGAGCTCATCGGCGTCGTCCTCGGCGGTGGGAAACGCGATCGACTCGCGATTCGGGATGTAGCCGGGAAAGATCGAGCCGGCGACGACCACGGGCCGGTCGGCGACGTTGTCGCGCGCCTCGCGAGCTGCCTCGACCGATCGCCGATTGATCTCGGCGGCGCGGTCGCGCATCCCGGCGATCTCGAGCGCCTTGTGGCCCGCCATATAGGTGTTGGTGATGATCACGTCGGCGCCGGCGCGGATGAAGTCCTCGTGCGCGGCGCGCACCTCGTCCTTGTGCTCGAGGGCGGCGGGGGCAGACCAGGCGAACTCGTGGATGGGGACGCCGCGGCGGTCGAGCTCCGTCCCCATGCCGCCGTCGATCACGATCACCTCGCCATCGGCGATGCGCTGTTTGAGGGTCTCGGCTGGGTTCATCGCGATGCCTCGTCTCCTGGTCGTCCGCCCACCGGCTCGAGCGGCTCGTGCATGGGCACCGCGAATGGTGCGTTTGTACCAACTGAACTTCGGGACCCACCCTGCAGCCCGTTCGCGTCTGCGGGTGGACAGGGTGTCGCCCGACGGCGCGTCGTCCGCGACCTCTCGCCGGTTGCCGACCAGGCGATCCGCCGCCAGCCTGGCCCTGCCATGACGACCGCCACCCACGACGAGCTGCAGCGCCAAGCGCGCGACCATCTGCTGCTGCACTTCTCCAAGCCAACAGTCGCCGACCTCCTCGTCCTCGAGCGCGGCGAGGGGCCCTACGTGTTCGACACCGCTGGCCGGCGCTACGTCGATGCCCTCTCGAGCCTGTTCTGCGCGCAGATCGGCTACTCCTACGGCGAGGAGATGGCGGCGACCGCGGCCGCGCAGCTGACGACGCTCGCCTTCAACACGAACTGGGGAACCGCCCATCCTGCCGCCATCGAGCTGGCCACGCGGCTCGCGTCGGTCGCCCCAGGAGGCTTGGACCACGTCTTCTTCACGAGCGGCGGCTCGGAGTCGGTCGAGAGTGCGTGGAAGCTCGTGCGCGAGCACTTCCTGGCCATCGGGCAGCCGCAGCGCACGAAGGCGATCGCGCGCGACATCGCCTATCACGGCGTCACGCTGGGCGCGCTGTCGTTCACCGGCGTCGAGCGCTTCAAGGCGCCCTTCGGCCATCCGGCGATCGACGTCTCTCACGTCTGCGCGACCAACCTGTTCCGCGGCGGCCCGGACGGCGAACCCGTCACCGACGAGGCCGAGTTCTGCCGCCGGCTGCTGGCAGAGATCGACGAGGCGATCCTCGCCGCCGGCCCCGACGAGGTAGCGCTCATCATCGCCGAGCCGGTGCAGAACGCCGGCGGATGCCTCGTCGCGCCAGCCGGCTACTGGCCCGGCCTGCGTGCGCTCGCCGACCGGTACGGGATCCTCCTGATGGCCGACGAGGTCATCACCGGCTGCGGCCGGTTGGGCGAGTGGATCGCCTCCGGCCGCGAGGGGATCACGCCCGACCTCGTATCGCTGGCCAAGGGTCTGACGTCGAGCTACGCGCCGATGGGCGCGGTCCTCGCCGCCGAGCGAGTCGTGGGGCCCATCGTCGACGCCGGCGCCGTGCTGCGCCACGGGATCACCTTCGGCGGGCATCCCGTGAGTGCGGCCATCGCGCTGAAGAACATGGAGATCTTCGCCCGGGACCGCGTCCTCGAGAACGTCAGGGCGCTCACGCCCTACCTCGCCGAGCAGGCGCGCACGCTGCACGACCTGCCGATCGTCGGCGACGTGCGCGGCGACGGCTTCTTCTGGGCCTTCGAACTCGTCAAGGAGGGCGACGCGCGCTTCGACCAGGCCGAGCGCGACCGGCTGATCAGAGGCTTCCTGCCCGGACGGCTGCGCGCCGCCGGGCTCATCGCCCGCGCCGACGACCGCGGCGACAGCGTCGTGCAGATCGCGCCGCCGCTGATCAGCGACAGAGCCCTGCTGGCGGACATCGTCGGCCGGCTCGGGGACGTGCTGGCCGACGCCGGCGCGCACATGGGGCTAGGCCCTCGCGTCGGCGCAGCCACGTGAGATGACCGTCGTCGGGCTGGTCGCCGAGATCAAGCCGGGCGAGCGCCGCTGCGCGTTGACCCCGGCCGGCGCCCGCGAACTGGCCCGCGCCGGTCACGACGTTGTGGTGCAGGCGGGCGCGGGCGTTGGCTCTGACTTCAGCGACGCACAGTACGCCGAGGCCGGCGCGAGCGTGGTCGACGACGCCGCGTCGGTGTGGGCGCAGGCCGAGCTCCTGCTCAAGGTCAAGGAGCCCATCGCCGCCGAATACGACTCGCTGCGAGCGGGGCTGACGCTGTTCACCTTCCTGCATCTCGCCGCCGACCGTCCACTGACCGAGGCTCTCGTCGCCTCTGGCACGACGGCGCTCGCCTACGAGACAATCGAGGACGCTGAGGGCAGGCTGCCGCTGCTCGCGCCGATGAGCGAGATCGCCGGGCGGCTGGCCGGGCTTGCAGCGGCCTACTTCCTCCAGAGCCCGTTCGGCGGCCGCGGGGTGCTGATCGGCGGCTCACCGGGCGTCGCGCCCGCGCGCGTGAGTGTGCTTGGCGGCGGGGTCGTCGGCACCCACGCGGCCCGCGTGGCCTGCGGGATGGGCGCGGACGTAACGATCCTGGAGCGCTCGCTGGCCCGCGTGCGCCAGCTCGAGGAGCGCTTCGACGGCCGGGCGCGCGTCCTGATGTCAAGCCAGGCGCAGATCGCCGAGACGCTGTCGCACTCGGACGCGATCATCGGCGCCGTGCTGGTTCCCGGAGCGGCGACGCCGAAGCTCGTCACCCGCGCGATGCTCGGCCTCTTGCCAGCGCGCTCAGTCGTGGTCGACGTCGCCATCGACCAGGGAGGCTGCTTCGAAACCTCGACGGCGACGACCCACGACAAGCCGACCTACGTGCTCGACGGGGTTGTGCACTACTGCGTGGCCAACATGCCCGGCGCCGTCCCGCGCACATCGACGAGCGCGCTGACCAATGCGACGCTCCCGTACATCAGCATGCTGGCGGACCTCGGGCTCGACGGAGCGATCGCCGCCGACCCGGGGATCGCTCCCGGCGTGAACGTCCGGGGCGGGGAGGTCGCCGCAGCGGCTCTGACGTGACGGCGGCGCCTGACGACTCGTCTGCTCGAGCCGTCGAGCATCTCGCATGATGCGGCGCCTGCGGCCACGGCCGGGAGCCTAGGGTCCTTCCCGACATGACGACCCTCTTCCTCGGCCTGGAGCAAGGGCTCATGCGCGTCGAGCTCAATGGCGACGCCCGCGCGCACTGGGCGATGAAGGACGTCTCCGCGTTCTCGGTCGCCATCGACCCGCAGGAACCCGAGTACGTCATCTGCACGACGCTCGGACAGGGTGTGTTCCGCAGTGAGGACGGCGGCAGGTCGTTCGAGCCCGGCGGCGACGGGGTCACCTTCCCGTCGGTCTGGGCCTCGTCGATCAGTTCGACCGAGCGCACCAGCGCGGGCGGCGTCGTCTACGTCGGCACGCTTCCGTCGGCGATGTTCCGCTCCGAGGACGGGGGACGCACGTTTCGCGAGCTCGAGTCGTTTCGGGCGCTTCCCTCGCTGCCGGAGGCAAGCTTCCCGGCCGCGCCGAGGACGAGCCTCGTCCACATGATCGCCACATCGTTCAACCGCGAGCGCACGGTGTTCGCTGGGATCGAGCTCGGCGGGATCATGCGCAGCTCCGACGGCGGCGAGACCTGGCAGGAGACCGCAGGCGGCCTGGACTGCCATCAGCTCCTCGCCCACCCGATGGCCCCTGACCGTGTATACGAGTCCGACGGAGGGGGCTTCTGCGAGTCGCTGGACAACGGCGAGACGTGGACCGTCGACTACGAGGGCATCCCCGAGCACCTGTCCTACTTCTACGACATGGCGGTCGATCCCGGCGATCCGGACACGATCGTGATCTCCGTCGGCCCCAATCAGTACCAGGCGCACGGGATCAACCCGTATGCCTACTACGAGGGCGCGTTCGACCGCTCGAGCGTCCTGCCGAACACGTACTCGACCCTCTTCCGTCGTTGCGGCGGGATATGGACCGAGATGCGCAACGGCCTGCCGGCCGCGGAAGGCCACAGCCAGGGCCGCTTCGCCACGGCGCTGGGCGACGACACCGGGCACGTCTACTACGTGACGATCCCCGGCGACGTGTACCGGACAACCGACGGCGGGGACTCGTGGTCAGCGGTCGACGTGACGTTCCCACCCGACGCCGACGGCCGCATGGTGCACTGCGCCCGCGCCGTGAACGGCTGAGCGCGATGAACATCATCGAAGAGCTCGACGAGAAGTTCGCGCAGCTCGACGACAAGTCGAAGCTGATGGCGACGCTGTCGATCCTCTCCAAGTGCGCGTGCGCGCATCGACGCATCCTCGGGCTGCACCAGCTCAAGCACGCGCACGACTACATCGTCAGCGACGACGCGCGACGGGTGGCCGAGGCGACCGATCCCGTCGTGGCGGCCAAGGTCGCCGAGATCACGGGCCACATGGAGCGGCTCGCCGCCGACCCGGCCGACTGCCACGAGGCCGACCTGGCACCGCGCGGCGCGGGCACTACGCGCGACTTCCTCTGGAGCGACGCCCTCGAGGAGCCCGTCTGGTACGACGTCCGCCACGCTGCGCGGGAGGGCCTGGGGATCGTCGAGGCGCAGGTCCTGCAGCGCGCCTGACGCGCCCGCCGTCGCCTTACTTGCGGCGCGTCCACACGTCGACGATGACCGCGCCGACGATGATCAGGCCCGAAGTGATCTGCTGGTAGAGCGGATCGATTCCGTTGAGGTTGAAGCCGTTGGAGATCAGCTGCAGGATGAGCACGCCGACCACCGGCCGCCAGATGGCCCCGCGGCCGCCGCCGACGCTGACGCCGCCGATGAGGATGGCGGCCAGCACTTCGAAGATCAGGCCGTCGCCGGCGTTTCCGCCCACCGACAGCGACCGGCCGGAGACGATCATGCCCGCGAGCGCCGCCGCGCCGCCGGAGATCGCGTAGCAGACGATCTGAATCCGCGGGATCGAGATCCCGGCAAGGCGAGCGGCCTGGAGATTGCCTCCCGTGGCGAACATCTGCCGGCCGAAGACGGCGCGGTTGAGCAGGAACGCGCACGCGAGGGCGAAGATGACGAAGATGTACGTCGACGAGTTGATCCCGAGGATCTCGGTGGTCGCGAGGTTGGCGAACGACGCGTCGTTGATGAGGATGACGCTGCCGCCGACGATAAGCGTCGCGACACCCGCGAAGACGATCGACGTTGCCAGCGTCGCCACGAAATGGTTGACGCGCCCGTAGGTGCACAGCACGCCGTTGACGACGCCGAGCACCAGTCCCGCACAGAGTCCCGCGGCGATGCCGACCACCGGGTCCGTCCGGTTGCAGATCTCGGCCCCGACGACCGCTCCGACGGTGAACACCGCCCCCGCCGATAGATCGAAGCCGCCGGCGATGACGACCAGCGTTCCTGCCACGGCCATGAGGCCGATCGGTGCCGCCGAATCGACAACGTCCTCCAGGTTGCTTCTGGTCAGGAACGTGTCGGTCGTCGTGATCGCGAGCACGACGAACAGCACGATCAGGACCACCACGATCCCACCGTCGCGCATGGAAGTGGACAGCGACTCGCGCCGCAGCCTCCACGCCCGGCCCGCCTCGGCCGGCTGGGCGGCCGCTTCAGCGGCCGGCGTCGGCTTCGCGGTGACCGCCTCCTCTGGCACGGGTGAGACCCCCGCCCCGGTCAGTACTGCGGCTTGACCTCGTCGACGTTCTGCTTATCGACGAGCCCGGATGGCGGCCCGAGCTTCAGGTTGTCGACCCCGGTCTCGTCGATCGGCTTGCCATTGACCACGGCGTTCGCCATCTCGCCAAGCTTCTGGCCCGAGGAGAACGGCAGCGCGATCACGGTGCTCTGAATCGTCCCGGCCTTGATCGCATCGGCCGCCAGCGAGCTGTAGCCGTTGGTCACGACCTTGGCCTTGACGCCCGCCCTCTTGAGCATGGCCGGGATCGAGGCGGCGCCCACGTCGTCGGCGGCATAGACGACCTTGACGTTGGGGTGGGCGCGCAGCAGGGGCGGAAGGTTCTTCTGGGTCTGCGCCGGGTCGTAGTTGCTCGACCACTTGCCGACGATCTTGATCCCGGCGGCCTCATCGGGGTGCGCCTTGAGGTAGGCCAGGGTCGACTGCGACAGCGGGCTGTAGGGGTTGACGATGTCGTAGAGCACCGGGCACGGGTTGGCGCCGGCGCACGCGGCCTTGATCTCCTTGAGCTCCAGCTGCGTGTCCGCGCTAGGGATCGTGACCACTTGGCCCATGACCCCGGGGGTCGTCGGCTCAAGGTCCTCGAGGTTCTTGGAGATCGGGAAGACGGTCGCGAGGACCGGGATCTTCTTGGCGGCCGCCAGGCGCGCGCACGGGATCGCCGACGCGCCGTCGGCACTGCCGACGATGAGCACGTTGTAGCGGCCCGAGTTCACCGCGTCCTGGCATTGCGACAGCAGCTTCTGCGGGTCGAAGTTCGAGGAGAACGCCGTGAGCTTCGCGCCCGTCGACTTGACGCCCCTGATCTCAGCCGAGCCGTAGGGGTTGCTCGTGATGTTCAAGTACGCGATGTTCGGCTTCTTGCCGGCAGCGGCCGCCGTGGTCGAGGCCGCGCCGGACGTCGAGGCCGACGGTGAGCTCGAGGTACTCGAGGAGGACGAGCCACAGGCGGCGAGGGCGCCGACAAGCCCCACAATCAAAGCAGTCGCGAGCACCCGGCTCGCCATTCGGCAACGCTTCACGGCGCACCCTCCATCGTCGCGGATGAAACCTCCCAGGATGTGCCGATGAGACCGCTTGTGGCAGGGCGCGATAAGTGACTATGTGTGACCCATATCTGCAGGCTGGCCGACGACCTGTCACACGCCGCGGTGGCTTGGCGTGGCTGAGGCGCGCGCCGCTGACCGGCCCCCTGCTCGCAGCGCAACACGTATGCTTCGACCGTAGGTAGCACAGCCGCGACGCGGCCCGCTGACCCTAGGGTCAGCGCGGTACGGCTGCGGTGGGTGCCATGGAGGAGGTATCCCTGACCGAGGATTCGATGCCGCGCCCGCCACAGCGGGCGATCATCGAGAGCAAACTTAAGATGCCGCCGCTTCCCGAGCAGGTGGTGATGCGTCCCCGCTTGCAGAACCTGCTCGCCGGACTGATCGAGTCCAACCGGCTCGTTGTGCTGTCCGCGACGGCCGGGGCCGGCAAGACAACAACAGCCGTCGATGCGCTCGGGTCAGTCGGCGTGCCCGTCGCCTGGCTGACCCTGGATCGCACCGACGCCCTTCCGGGGCGGCTGGTCACCTACCTGGAGGCAGCGCTCGGACGCGTGGCGCCGGACGTCGACGGCATCGCGGGCAAGGCGCTCGCCGCTGGCATCCCGCATCCGGAGGCGGTGGGACTGCTCGTCGAGGCGGTCGGCGAGCGCGACCTCCTGCTCGTGCTCGACGAGCTCGAGCGTCTGGAGCGCTCGGCGCCGGCCTGGGCGGCAGTCGAGGCGCTGTTTCGCTACGCGCCGGCGACGATGCGACTCGTTGTCCTCAGCCGCCAGGAGATCCCCGCGGACCTGTGCGCGCTGCCGCCGACCGGCGAGGTCGCGTGGCTGCGCGAGGACGACCTGAGCTTCACCGTCGAGGAGGCCTCGGAGGCACTCACGGCATCCGGCGGAGAGCGCATCGACGCCGCCGAGGCAGTGGCGGCGACGGGCGGCTGGGTGACCGGGGTGCTGTTCGAGGCCTGGCGCTCGGCTGGTCACGTCTCGGGCATGGGCGGCGAGGTCGACCCGCTGCACGGCTACCTATCAGCCCACGTGCTCGGCAGCCTGACCGCAGAGGATCGCGAGTTCCTCGTCGCCACCTCGCTGCTGGACGAAGTGAGCGCGCCGCGCGCCGAGGCGCTGGGGCAGTCGCGGGCCGGCGAGCGCCTCGTCCGCCTCCGGGCGGCGCACCTGCCGGTGACCTGGCATCGCGATCGGCTGGTGATGCGCTGTCATTCGCGCTTTCGCGAGTATTTGCTCGAGCGCCTGGAGCGGCGCGGCGCCGCGGCCACCCGCGACCTGCACCTGGCCTACGGGCGGCTGCTGGTATCCGAAGGACATCACGAGGAGGCGACCGAGGAGCTGCTACGGGCCGGAGCGGCCGTCGAAGCGCTGCGCAGCGCCGAGCGCGTGATCGGTGACGTCGTCGAACGCCTCGACTTCCCGATCGCCGAGCGCTGGTTCGAGGCGCTCGGCGAGCTCACCCCGCGGGGGCCGTCGCCCTTCACCGCGGCGGAGATCATGCTGGCTGCCGCCCGGGAGGACTACGCTCGAGGCGAGCGGGTAGCCGACGAGCTCGAGGCGATCGGGGAGCGCGGCCGCCTGATCCGCTCCTCGGAGCGAGTGGCGGCGGTGATGGCCTGGTGCTACGCCGGTGTGGGGCGGCTCGACGAGTACAGCGAGGTGATGCGCGAGGCGCCCGCGGGACCCACGACCGAGGCAGTCCGCTATGCCGTGGAGAACCTTTCGGTGCCGGCGGCCCCGAGGCCGCGACCGCAGCCGACCGGCACCTCCTCCGACGCGCTCCTCCCGTTCTCCGACTACCTGCTGGGCCGGCTCTCCGAGCTCGTTGAGATGCCGGACTCCAAGTGGGACCAGGCGATCGCCGGCCCGTGGCAGATCGCCGCCCTGCGGGCGAGCGGGCAGACCCGGCGGGCGCTGGCCATGTACGAGGAAAAGCGCCGAGCGGGCACCGCGTCGCCGACGCTGCGGTCGGTGATCGGCCCCGAGATCCTGATCGACGCGGGTCGCTACGAGGATGCCCGCCGCGAACTCGCGCAGACGCGCGAGGACGCGCGAGCGCGGTCGTTCTGGCTGTGGCTGGAGAACTCGTTCGCCGAGCTGCGCCTGGTGCTCCAGGTCGAGCGCGACGTGCCCGCGGCGCGTCGCCTGATCGACCGGCTCGAGCCGGTGGCTCGCAAGACCCCGATCCACGCGGAGACGCTCGACACCTGGGACGGCCTGTGCCTGCTGCTGGCCGGCGATCACGAAGCCGCCGCGGCCCGCCTGCGGCGCGCCCGCGACGGCATGCTGGCCGGCCAGCGCCTGCTCTATCTCCCCACGGCCGCCGTCTACCTGGCCGAGGCCGAGTGGCAGTGCGGCGACGAGGCGGCCGCGGATCGCGCCGCTGACTGCGCCCTGAGGGCCGCGCGCGGTCAGGGCTCCAACCACCTGCTGCTGCAGGCGCTCGCGAGCTTCCCAGCAGTGGTCTCGCGCGCCCTCGACGCCGAGACCGATGCCGCGTCGGCCTGGCACGCCCTGGGACGCGCGCTGACCGCGCAGGGCGTGGTCGTCGAGGCGCGGCTGGACGTCTCGCTGCTGCTGTGCGAGTTCGGCGAGGCGACGATTTGGATCGACGGCGAGGAGATCCGCCCGGCGATCAACAAGAGCTTCGAGCTGCTGGCCTATCTCGCCAGTCGACAGGCGCCGGTGGCGCAGCGCAAAGAGCTGCTGGACGCGTTGTTCGCGGGCCGCGCCGACGACTCCGCGCGCTCGTACCTGCGCCAGGCAATCCGGCGCCTGCGCGAGGCACTGCCTGACGGCGACGCGCTGATCGTCGAGCAGGGGCGCGTAAGCCTGCGCGACGACCTGAGGATCGACAGCGAGTCGGCGCGCTTTCAGGCGCAGCTCGCCGAGGCCTGGCGGTTGCAAGGCACGGAGAAACTCACGGCGACGCTCGCGGCGCTGGCGCTGGTCGACAAGGGCGAGTACCTGCCCGACGTGCGCTCCGCGTGGGCCGACGAGCGCCGAGATGAGCTCGCGGAGCAGGCGCGCAACGCGCGCCACGACGCCGCCGAGCTGGCCTTCGTCGCCGGTCTCTACCAGGACGCCAGGCGCCTGCAGACGGAGGTGCTGCGGTCGGACCCTTACCGCGAGGTGGGATGGCGACTGACCATGCGCATCGCGAGCGCGCTCGGCGACGACGACGGGGTCATCCGCGCCTATCGCGACTGCGCCAAGGCGCTCGCCGAGCTCGGCACCGAGCCGGGCCCCGCCACCCGGGCCCTGCTCGAGCAGATGCGCCGCTGACCGAGCGCCTGGATCGCCGACGACATGCTCCCGCCTTCTGTTGTCCAGAGGCTATTTCTGGTCATCGAACACATCGGCCTTGACATTTTCGTTCTCGCCCTGCTCTACTAGACAGAGTCGAGCTTCTGTTGAACAGAGTCTCTCTATGCGAGGAACGCCACGTGACGGACCGGACGTTTGCCGACGTGCGGCGGGGAATGATCCCTGCGCACATCTACAACGACCGCGAGCTCTTCGAGCTCGAACGGGAGCGGATCTTCGGCCGCGCGTGGGTGTTCGTCGCCCACGAGTCGGAGATCGCTAGTCCAGGCGACTACGTCGTGCGGCGCGTGCTCGACGACTCGTTCATCGTCGTGCGCGACGAGCAGGGCGAGGTGCGGGCGCACTTCAACATGTGCCTGCACCGCGGCATGCAGGTATGTCGCGCCGAGATCGGCAACGCGTCGCACTTCCGCTGCCCGTATCACGGCTGGTCCTACCGCAACGACGGGCGCATCATCGGCCTGCCCTTTCATGAGGAGGCGTACGGCGGCGAGGCCGGCTTCCGGCGCAAGAACCAGCGGCTCCTGCCCGCCCCGAGCCTGGACAGCTACAACGGGCTCATCTTCATCTCGATGGACCCGTCCGCCCCGCCGCTGGGCGAGTACCTCGGAGACTTTGCCTTCTACCTCGACTATTACACCAAGCAGAGCGCCAGCGGGATCGAGCTGCGCGGGCCGCAGCGGTGGCGGATCAAGGCTAACTGGAAAATCGGCGCCGAGAACTTCGCCGGCGACATGTATCACACGCCGCAGACCCACACTTCGGTCGTCGAGATCGGGCTCTTCCGCGAGCCGAAGGCCGAGAAGCGCAAGGACGGCGCAACCTACTGGGCGGGCAACGGCGGCGGAACGACGTACAAGCTGCCGCCCGGCGACTTCGACGAGCGCACACGCTACGTCGGGTACCCCCAGGAGATGGTCGATCGGATGAAGACGACGCTCTCGCGGGCGCAGCAGCAGGTCATCGGCGACGACGGGTTCATGATCTCCGCCGCGTCGCTGTTCCCGAATCTGTCCTTCGTGCACAACTGGCCGAAGGTCGCCGACTCCGACGATGTGCTGCCTTTCATTTCGATCCGCCAGTGGCAGCCGATCTCCGAGCACGAGACCGAGGTGCTGTCGTGGTTCGCGGTCGATGCCGAGGCGCCCGCGGACTACAAGGCGCTCTCCTACAAGGCCTACCTCATGTGCTTCGGCTCGACAGGCATGTTCGAGCAGGACGACGTCGAGAATTGGGTCTCGCTGACCAGCACTGCGCGTGGATCGATGGCGCGCCGGCTGCTGCTCAACAGCCGCATGGGCATCCTCGAGGACGGCAGCGCGGTCGTCGCGGCGCTCACGCCCGAGCAGTTCCACGGCCCCGGCGTCGCGCGCACCGGCTACGCCGAATACAACCAGCGCGAGATGCTCGCCAGGTGGGCCGACTGCCTCGAGCAGGAGCCGACCGCGATCGCCGACGTCTTCCTCGGGGCCGGCAACGGTGGGACGGCTGCATCATGAGCGACCTGGCCATGCACTCCAGCCGCTCGGTGCTCGGGACCGGCGCCTCGCGGATCCGGCGCAGCGGGCCGAGCCTGCCCTTTGACGACCCGCGTCACCTCGCCGCGCACCGCTGGCTGGTCGACGAAGCCTGGCTGCTCGACGAGCAGGCCTACGACGACTGGCTGGCGCTGCTGACCGACGATGTCCACTACCTGATGCCGGTGCGCGTGACGACCGCGCTGGCGGCCGGGTTCGACACCTCGCCGGGCATGGCGCACTTCGACGAGGACAAGTACTCGCTGGCGCGGCGGATCGCGCGCTTCGCGACCGAGCACGCATGGACCGAGGACCCTCCCTCGCGGCTACGCCATCACCTCAGCAACGTCCGCACGTTCGCCACCGATGACGCGGACCACCTCATCGCCGATTCGGCCACGCTGCTGTTCCGCAGCCGTGGGGACGTCCACGAGGGCTACATCGTCTCGGCCGGCCGCGAGGACCTGCTGCGGCGAACGCAGGACGGCTGGGGATTGGCGCGGCGCACAATCATGGTCGACGACTCCGTCGTGCGGATGCAGAACCTCGCGATCTTCCTATGAGACTGGAATGGGAGGGCGAGCGCGAGGACGCCGCCGCCGCCGCGCGGGCGGCCGACGAGCGCGCCGACCTGCGGCGAGGCGCCGTCGGCGGCGCGCTGCAGGTCGCCAATGAGTTCTCGGAGATCACCGTACGCCGCGTCGACACCCGCAACGGCTCGCGGTTGCTGATCGAGTCGCCGCGCTCCGGGCAGTGGATCGCGCTGTGCCCGCTGGAGCTCGAGGCGCTGACCTGGCAGACGACGGCCACCTTCTCGGCGATGGTCGCCAAGCCCTTCAGCCCACTGATCTCCGACGACGAGGACCGGTAAGCGGGGTGAGCGGGTGGCTCGACGGCCGCCGCGCCCTGCTGGTCGGCGCCGGATCGGGGATTGGCCGGGCGGTGCTCGATCGCTTCCTCGCCGAGGGCGCGCAGGTCGCCGTGCTCGAGCGCGACGCGGCCAAGGCCGCCGCGATCGTCCGGGCGCTGCCGCACGTGCCCGTCGTCGTCGGCGACGCCAGCCGCCACGCGCCCAACGCCGAAGCCGTCGAGGCGGCGGTCGCGTCGTTCGGTGGGCTCGACGTGCTCGTCAGTTGCGTCGGCGTCTTCGACTACTACCGCAGCATCGAGGATGTCGAGCCTGACGACATCGACGACGCGTTCGACGAGGTCTTCCACACCAACGTGCGCAGCTACCTGCACTCGGTCAAGGCGGCGCTGCCCGCGCTCAAGCGATCCCGGAGCGCCGCGATCGTTCTGACCGCATCCAGCTCCGCCTACTACCCGGGGCGCGGCGGCGTGCTCTACGTCAGCTCGAAGTTCGCCGTCCGCGGCCTGGTGACCGCGCTGGCCCACGACCTCGCCCCGGATGTGCGGGTCAACGCCGTCGCCCCCGGGGGGACCATCGGCACCGATCTGCGTGGCGTGCACAGCCTCGGCAGCGCGCAGCGCAGCCTCGGCGACACGCCCGACCGCAGCGAGGAGATCGCTGCCCGCGTCGCGTTGCGTGTCGCGCTCTGCGGCGAAGACCACGCCTGGAGCTACGCGTTCCTCGCCTCCACGCACACCCGCGGCATGACCGGCGAGAGCCTGCGCAGCGACGGCGGCATGAGCGTCTCCGGCGCGCCACGCAAACGATCCTGACCAACGAGGAGGTGCACGCCGTGCCACGCCCCATTGCCGACCGCGACACGTGTCAGGGCTACGCGAACTGCGTCGCCGCTGCGTCCGACGTCTACGACATCGACGACAACGGGAAGGTCGTACTGCTGACCGAGACGATTGACGAGACCGACCGCGCCCGCGTCGAGGAGGCCGCGCGCAGCTGCCCGGTTGGCGCGCTGTCGCTCGAGAACTGAGCGATGCCAAAGCGCGTGGTCATCGTCGGCGCCTCGATCGGCGGCGTGCGCACCGCCGAGGCACTGCGCGCTGAGGGGCACCGCGGCTCGATCGTCGTCGTCGGCGCCGAACGCGAGGCCCCCTACGACAAACCGCCGCTGTCCAAGCAGTTCCTTGCCGGCGCATGGGAGACCGAGGACGCCTGCCTACTCACCGAGCAGACCGCCGCCAAGGCGCGCATCGAGCTGCGGCTGGGCGCATCCGCCACCGCACTCAACGTCGCTCGCCGCCGCGTCGAGCTGGCCGATGGGACACAGCTGTGCTACGACCGGGCGGTTATCGCCACCGGCGCCGCGGCGCGCCCGTCCCCGTGGGCGGCCACGTCGGGCGTCCACGTGTTGCGCACCCTGGCCGACGCTCGCGCGCTGCGTGTCGCGCTTCAGCGCGAGGGGCCGATCGTGGTCGTCGGCGCCGGGTTCATCGGCGCCGAGGTCGCGGCCACCGCGCACGCCGCCGGCCGCGACGTCACGGTCGTCGACCCGCTGGCCGCACCCGCCGCGGGCGCCGTCGGCCCCGCGGTCGCCAGGCTGCTGGCCGGCGTCCACGCACGCCGTGGCGTGGCGACCCGCCTCGGCGTCGGGGTCACCGACGTCCGCGGCGACGCCGGCGCACTGACCGTCACGCTCTCCGACGGCGCCCAGCTGCCCGCCGCGACGGTCGTGGTCGGCATCGGCGTGACCCTCAACGACGCGTGGCTCGAGGGCTCGGGGCTGCAGCTCGACGACGGCGTCGTCTGCGCGGCCGACGGCGGCGCGGTCGGCGCCGACGGCGTCTACGCGGTCGGCGACGTCGCCCGCTGGTGGCGCCGCGGCCGAGGCGAGTACGCTCGCACCGAGCACTGGACGAGTGCGTGCGAGCAGGCCGCCTGCGTGGCCCACAACCTCGCCCACCCCGGCGACCGCCGCGAACAGCGGGCGCCCGAGTACGTGTGGAGCGACCAGTACGACTGGAAGATCCAGATCGCCGGGCGCCCCGGCCGCTGCGGCAGCCACGAGCTGATCGGCGACCACGAGAGCGATCCCCCACGCTTCGCCGCCCTCTACCGCGACGACGACGGCGCGCTGGGGGGTGCCGTGACCGTCAACTGGCCGCGCGCGCTCGCCGTTTGCCGCCGTCACATCCACGCGGGAGAGCGGTTCGCGACCGCACTGGACGCGACCGTCGGCCTCGCCGAGCGGATCGTGGCATGACGAGCACGCTCGACTGTTCGCGGCAGCTCATCGCCGAGGGCTGCCGGATCCTGGCCGCACGCGGCCTCGCTGACGGATTCCTCGGTCACATCTCGCTGCGCGTCGACGCCGGCCATGCGCTGGTCCGCTGCCGCGGCCCTCGCGAGCGCGGGCTGGCGTGGACGCAGAGCGAGGACGTGCGCATCGTCGACTTCACCGGCGCGGCCGGCCTGCCCGGCGAGCTGGACGACTGGGCGCCGCCCAACGAGCTGCCGCTGCACACCGAAGTCCTGCGCGCCCGCCCGGACGTGCGCGCTGTCGTCCACGCCCACCCGCCGGCCGTGGTCGCCGCCGACCTCGCCGGGCTTGCCATCCGCCCCATCGTCGGCTCGTACGACATTCCGGGAACGAAGCTCGCCGCCGGCGGCGTCCCCGTCTACCGGCGCGGGGTGCTCATCCGTACCCACGCGCTCGCCGCCGAGATGGTCGCCGCGCTCGGCGACCGCCCCGCGGTCTTGCTGCGTGCCCACGGTCTGACGACGGTCGGGGCGTCGGTGCAGGAAGCAGTCCTGCGGGCGATCTCGGTCGACACCATCGCGCGGCTGTCGCTATCGATCGTCAGTGCCGGCGGCACGCTCGCCGATGTGCCAGAGGCCGACCGCGCCGAGCTGCCCGACCTCGGCAGCGCCTTCAATGAGGGTGTGGCCTGGCGGCATGAGCTCGCCCGGCTCGAGCGTGCCGAGGGGACCTGCCCAGTCTGCGGAGCAGAGACGACATAGGCTGACGGCATGCCTGACGCTCCCGAGGCGCCCGAGTACGGGGCGGTGCCGCGGTACCCAATCGAGTCGGTCGACAACGCTCTTAGGGTGTTGCTGCTCCTGGCCCAGCGACCGACGGTGCGCATGACCGAGATCAGCGGCTATCTGGGCATCGCCTCGTCCTCGGCCCACCGCCTCCTCGCCATGCTGCAGTTCCGCGGCTTCCTGCGCCAGGACCCAGAGACGCGCGCGTATGCCGCGGGGCCCGCGCTCGACGACCTTGCCTTCGGCGTCCTCGGACAGCTCGACGTGCGCAATCGCGCCCGCCCGATCCTCGCAAGGCTCAACGCCGAGCTGGACGAGACCGTCCACCTCGGCCGCCTCGAGCACGCCAGCGTCCACTTCATCGCCGCCATCGAGAGCGCACGCGCGCTGCGAGTGGCCAGCCGACTCGGCCGCATCATGCCCGCGCACGCCACCTCCACGGGCAAGGCGATGCTCGCCACGCTCAGCGACGAGGAGGTGCTCGCCCTCTATCCCAAGGAGCGCCTCACGAAGACCACGGCCTACACGATCGGCACGCGCACCGAGCTGCTCGCCGCGCTGGCCCGCGCTCGCCGCCGCGGGTGGGCGGCGAGCCGGGAGGAGAGCGAGGAGGGCGTGAGCTCCGTGGCGGTCGCGGTCCCCGGCGACCATCTGCCGCGCCTCGGCGTCAACGCATCGGTTCCGCGCAGCCGCATGTCCCCGGCGATCCAGAGGACGATCCGCGAGCGCCTGACGGCCGCCGCCGGCGAGATCGGCGCGCTGCTGCCCTAATCACGGCGCGCGTACCGCGAGGACGGTCGCCGGGGTTCGGCGGTCCAGCCAGTCTGCGAGACGGCAACGCGTCCCGGACCGAGCGGCCGTGGCCCCGAGAACGATCAGATCGCAACGATGCGCCCACGCGGCGTTGGCGATCTGGCTGCGCAGCGGCGGTGGCGGGGAGCGCAGTTGCTGCACCGTCAGCGGGAGATCAGCCGGCACCTGGGCGCGCGCGGCGGCGAGCAGCCGATCGTTGGCCGCCGAGTCGTTCGGAACGATGAAGCCCGGCGGGATCCACCAGCTCCACGGCTGCGGTGCGCGCGTCGGGCAGACGATCATCAGGCGCCCCCGACCACGCACGGCAGCGTCGATGCCGACACGAAGCGCTTCGCCGCCGGCCGGGCCATCCCTGACGACGACCAGCGGGTAGCGATAGCCGTCGAGCGCCATCCAGCACAGGCTCTCCGCACCCGCCGTGGGTGACCCCGGACCGAGTGTCAACCGATCGGCTCGTGGGTCTGACACAGCGCGGTGGGCCGCAGCGCTTGTCGCCCGTAGGGTGGCGAGAATGCGCGCCTGGGACGCCGATCCGGTCGTCATCGTCGTGGCGCCGACCGGCGCCGAGGTCACCCGCGAACAGCAGCCGGCGCTGCCGCACACGCCGGAGGAGATCGCATCCGCCACTCGCGACGCGGTCCACGCCGGGGCCAGCGTCGTGCACCTCCACGTCCGCGAGCCGGGGGGCGAGCCGAGCGCGCGGCTAGAGCTGTGGGAGCAGACCGTCGCGGCGATCCGCAAGGGCCCGCCGGTCATTGCGATGGTCTCCACCGGCGGCTCGATCGACCAATCGATCGAGGAGCGGTTGGCAGGCCTGCGCGCGGGACCGGACATGGCGGGGATCGAGACCGGCTCCATGAACTTCGGCGACGGGCTCTTCCTCACCTCGCGCCCGGACGGCCTGCGGGTCGCCGCCGAGGCCCGCGCCGCCGGCGTCACCCTCGAGGTCGAGGCGTTCGACCTCGGCCACGTTCACGCGGCGGTCCGGATGCGCGAGCGCGGCGAGCTGCCCGGACCACTGCGCTTCAACCTCGTCTTCGGCGTGCCCGGCGGCATCGACGCCACGCCCGAGGCCTTCCACGCGCTGCGCTCTGCGATCCCCTCCGACGCCACCTGGGGGGTGACCGCCATCGGCCGCCACCAGCGGCGAATGCTCGCGCTGGCGTTGCTCGGCGGCGCTACGTGCGTGCGCGTCGGCTTCGAGGACAACATCTACCTGCGCCGCGGGCAGCTCGCCGCATCCAACGCCGAGCTGGTCGCCGACGTGAGCGAGCTGGCCGAGACGCTCGGACGGGGGGTCGCGGCCTATGCGGAGGCCTGCGCGCTGCTGCAGACGCCGGCACGCGCGGAGGCCGTGGCGTGACCCATCTGCGCGTCGCGGTCGACATCGGGGGGACGTTCACCGACGTGTGCGTCTTCGACGAGCGCTCCGGGGATCTGACCGTGGCGAAGACGCCCTCGACGCAGGACCCGATCGCCGCGGTGCTCACTGGCGTGGAGAGCGCCGGCGTCGACCTCGCCGAGGTGTCGCTGTTCAGTCATGGCACGACGGTCGCCACCAACGCCCTCATCACCCGCCGCTTCGCGCCCAGCGCGATGGTCACGACGGCGGGCTTCCGCGACGTCATCGAGATCCGCCGCGGCACCAAGCAGGACCTGTGGGACACCTACGCCGATCCGGCGGCTCCCTACATCCGCCGCCGCGACCGCCTCGAGGTCACCGAGCGGATCGACCACGTCGGGCGCGTCGTGGCCGCGCTCGACGAGGACGAGGCTCGCGAGGTCGCCGAGATCCTGGCCAAGCGCGGCGTCCAGGCCGTCGCGGTGTGCTTCATCAACAGCTACGCCAACCCCGAGCACGAGCGGCGCATGGCCGAGATCCTGCGCGAGCACCTCCCCGACGCACATATCTCGACCTCCAGCCACGTGCTCCCGGAGATCTTCGAGCACGAGCGTTTCTCGACGGCGGTCGCCAACGCCGTCGTCGCGCCGCTCGTGACCGGCTACGTCGAGCGCCTCGCCGACGCCCTCGGCGAGCGCGGCTACCCGGGCGACCTGCTGCTCCTGCACTCCGGCGGCGGCGTCATGACGCCGCGGGGCGCGCGCGACCTGCCGGTGCGCCTGGCCGCTTCGGGCCTCGCGGCCGGGGCGATCGCGTGCCGGCACCTCGCGCGCCTGGCCGGCTTCGAGCACGCGATCGGCCTCGACATGGGCGGCACGAGCACGGACATCTCCCTCGTAGTCGACGGCGCGCTGCGCACCACCAAGGATTGGGCCGTCGAGTACGGTCAGCCGATCTGCCTGCCAAGCGTCGAGGTGCTCACGATCGGCGCTGGCGGGGGCTCGATCGCCCACGTCGACCCCGGCGGCAGCCTGTGGAACGGCCCCGCGTCGGCCGGCTCGGACCCCGGGCCTGCGGCGTACGGCCGCGGCGGCCACGCGGCGACGAACACGGACGCGAACGTGTGCATGGGCCGGCTCGGGACGACGCTGGCCGGTGGCGAGCTGAGCCTCGACCCCGAGCTCGCGCGCGAGGCGGTCGCCGCCGATATCGGCGCGCCGCTCGGCCTGGAGACGATCGCGGCGGCCGAGGCGATCGTCACCGTCGCCAACGCGAACATGGCCAACGCCGTGCGCGTGGTCGGCATCCAGCGCGGCTACGACCCCCGTGACTTCGCGCTCGTCGCCTTCGGTGGCGCCGGCCCCCTGCACGGCGTCGAGCTTGCGCGGGAGCTCTCCATCCCGAGGGTCATCGTGCCCCCAAACCCGGGCATCAGCTCGGCGCTCGGGTGCCTGCTGGTCGACGTGCGCCACGACCTGTCGCGCATGGTGCTCGCCGATCTCGCCGCGACGACGACGGCCGACCTCGAGGCCGCGTTCGCCGGGCTTGAGGACGAGGGCCGCGCGCGCCTCGCCCAGGAGGGCGTCGCTCCCGAGCAGATGACCCTCCGCCGCCAGGTCGACATGCGCTACCGCGGCCAGTGGCGGTCGCTGGCCGTCGAGGTCGGCACGCCCGTCGCGGACCTCGCGGACCTCGCCGAGCGCTTCCACACCGAGCACCGCACCGCCTACTCCTTCCGCCGCGACGGCGCGCAGATCGAGATCTACCAAGTGAGCGTCACCGCGCTCGGCACGACGCCCAAGCCCGAGCTCCCGCAAGCCGAGCCGGGCGACGCCGAGCCTGCGCCGACCTCGCATCGTCCGGTCTACTTCCGCGGCGAGTGGACCGAGGCGTGCCCCGTGTTCGACCGCGCGCAGCTCGCCCACGGCGCGACCCTGCGCGGCCCGGCGATCGTCGAGCAGCTCGACTCCACCACCGTGGTCCCGCCGGGCGCCGACGTCTCCGTCGATCGTTGGCAGAACCTCATCATCGACGTCGGGGAGGCACCGTGACCGGGCAGATTGAGGAGCTCGACCCCGTCACGTTCGAGGTGATCAAGAACGGCCTGGCGAGCGCGGTCGACCAGATGGCCGAGCAGATCCTCCGCACCTGCCACTCCTTCGTCATCTACTGCCGCGACTTCAGCTCGGCGCTCTGCGACGCCGGGGGCAACACGGTCGCCCAGGGCAGCCAGGACATCTCGGTCCACGTCGGCACGCTGCACTTCACCGCCAAGGCGATCCTCGACGCGTTCGGCGACGACATCTGCGACGGCGACGTCTTCGCCGTCAACGACCCGTACCTCGGCGGCACGCACTTCAGCGACGTGCGCATCATCCGGCCGGTGTTCGTCGACGGCGAGCTCCTTGCCCTGGCGCAGTCCAACGGGCACTGGGCCGACGTCGGCGGGAGCGTCCCGGGCTCGTTCGACATCACCGCCAAGGACCACTTCGGCGAGGGCCTGCGGATGCCGCCGATCCGCATCGTCGAGGGCGGCGTGCTGCGCGAGGACATCGTGCGCATGATCATCTCCAACACGCGCGCGCCTGAGGACTGCCGTGGCGACCTGGAGGCCCAGATCACGGCCACCGCAGTGGCCGAGGCCGAGGTCCTGCGCATGGTCGGGCGCTACGGCGTCGATGCGCTGCGACGAGCGTTCGGCGAGGTCCAGGACTACGTCGAGCGCCTGGCGCGCGAGCGGATCGCGGCACTGCCAGACGGGACCTGGGAGGCGACGGACCACGTCGACTTCGACCCCGACGCCGACGAGGGACTGATCCCCATCCACGTGCGCCTGACCATCGAGGGCGACCAGCTGCACTACGACCTCAGCGGCTCGCATCCGGCGATCGGGACCTTCCTGAACTCCTCGGCGGGCGCCACGTTCTCGGCGGTCGTTGCCGGGACGAAGACCTTCTTCCCTGATATCCCGCTCAACTCCGGCTTCTATCGCGTGCTGGACGTCGACTTCGGCCCCGAGGGCACGATCGTCAATGCCGTCTGGCCGACTGCCGTCACGGGGTTCTGCTCAGGGCCATTCGAGAAGATCATGAACGCGATCTTCCGGATGTGGTCGCAGATCCTGCCCGAGCGTGCGATCGCGTGCTCGTTCAACCTCGAGTACCTGCTCGTCGGCGGCTGGGATGAGCGCGAGGCCGAGCGGCAGTTCTTCATGTGGTACGACTGGATGGCGGGCGGCTGGGGCGGGCGCAACGGCCGCGACGGCGCCAACGCGATGTCGCCCGTGTTCGGGCCAGGGCTCGCGGTCCAGCCGCTCGAAGGCCAGGAGCGGCTGTGCCCAGTGCTTACGACCGGCCATGAGATCCGCGTCGACTCCGGCGGCCCCGGGCGCTGGCGCGGCGGCTGCGGCGTCGAGAAGGGCGGCATCCTCACCCACGCTCGTGACACCGTCATGTCGTACTCGTGCGATCGCGCCCGGTCGGTGACCTGGGGGATCGGCGGCGGGCTGCCGTCGCTGCCCCACGGCACGTGGCTAACGCGCAAGGGTCGCCCGCGCGAGTTCCTGGGGGCGTCGTTCTCGGGCGTGCCCGTCGACCGCGACGACCGCTTCACGCGCCCGTCCGCCGGCGGCGGCGGCCTCGGCGACCCGCTGCAGCGCGACCCGCATGCGGTCTGCGAGGACGTGGCCGACGGCTACGTCTCCCCGAAACGGGCGGCGACCGACTACGGCGTGGTCGTGCGCGAGGTCGATCGCCAGCTGGCGCACTACGAGGTCGACGACGACGCCACGGCCGCCGAGCGCGCCCGCATCCGGCGCGAGCGCAAGGGCTGGCTGTCAGCCGATCCCGAGGACGTCGCCAGGCGTTACCGCGAGGGCGAGCTCGACGTCCTCGACGTGGTACGGCGCTACGGCGTGATCCTCGACTGGGGCGCCGGTGAGCTGCTGGCCCGCACCACCGCCACCTATCGCGAGGCGGTGCTGGCCGACGCCGCTCGGCAGTGGACGTCTGCCGGCGACGATCCCGGGCGATGATCGACCTCGAGATCGTTGTCCGCTGGCAGGATCTCGACGCCCTCGGCCACGTCAACCACGCCGTCTACCTGACCTACCTGGAGGAGCAGCGCGACCGCTGGCTGTCGCAGCGGCTCGGACTCGGGGGACGCGACTATGTCGTGGCGAGCACCCAGATCGACTACGAGTCGGCGATCGAGGCGGGCGACAGCCCGGTGTCCGTCTCGGGCGTGCTCGAGCGGATCGGCAGTTCGAGCCTGACCATCGCCGCCGACGTCAGCGTCCCTTCGGGGCGCCGCTGCGCGCGCAGCCGCACCACAATCGTCCTGTGGGACGCCGGCGACGGCCGCAGCCGTCCGCTGACCGCGCGCGAGCGCGATGCGCTGCACGGCGACCTCGGCCCCTCGGTCGACGACTGAGGCCTCGCCTCAGGCCTCGACGGCGGTCCCGAACGCGGCGCCGAGCACGACCTCCTGATCGGCCTCTTCGGCGCGAAGGTCCGCTACGAGCCGACCGCGGCGCATCACGAGCACGCGGTGCGCCAGGCCCAGCACCTCCTCGAGCTCGCTGGAGACGAACAGGACCGCCATCCCGCCCGCCGCCAGCGAGACGATCAGCTCGTAGATGGCGCGCTTGGCCGCGACGTCGACGCCGCGCGTCGGCTCGTCGATCATCAGCACGCGCGGCGCGAGCATCAGGCCCTTGCCGAACAGAACCTTCTGCTGATTGCCGCCGGACAGGCTGCCGACCGGCGCCGCCGGGCTGCTCGCGCGAACGTCGAGGGCGCTGGTGAGCCGTCCGACCGCGCTGCGCTCGCGCTCGCGACGCACCAGGCCGGCGGAGCTGATCGCCTCGAGGTCGGCGAGCACCATGTTCTCGGCCACCGAGCGGTTCATCACCAAGCCATCGTCCTTGCGGCTCTCCGGGAGCATCACGACCTTCTTGCGCAACGCGTCGCGCGGCGAGCGGAAGCGCACCGGCTTGCCGTCGACGAGCACGGCGCCCCCGTCGATGCGATCGGCACCGAAGACCGCGCGCAGCACCTCAGAGCGGCCGCTTCCGATGAGCCCGGCCACGCCGACGATCTCCCCCGGCCGCAGGTCGAAGCTGACGCTGTCGAAGCGTCCCCGCCGCGAGAGCTCTGTCACCGTCAGCACCGGCGGGCGGTCGCGGTCGCACGGCTGGCGGTCCGGGAACGTCAGCTCCAGGGAGCGCCCGAGCATCGAGCGTACGAGCGACGCCTCGGTCTGCTCCGCCGCCGGGGCGGTGACGACGTGCTGGCCGTCGCGCATCACCGTCACCGTGTCGGCGAGCTCGAGGACCTCCCGCAGGTAGTGCGAGACGTAGAGGATGGTGGTCCCGGTGTCGCGGAGCCCGCGAATCACAGCGTAGAGCTGATCGGACTCCACCTGGGTCAGGGCAGCCGTCGGCTCGTCCATGACGATGAAGTCAGCGTCGCGGGAGATGGCGCGGAGGATCTCGACCTTCTGCTGCTCGGCCACCCGCAGCTGCGCGACCGGCGCGTCGGGGACATCGAAGCCGGTGCGCTCGAGCAGCGCGGCGAAGCGCGCGCGCTGGGCGCGCCGGTCGAACAGCGGACCGCGCCGCGACTCGACGCCCAGGAAGACGTTGTCGGCCACCGATCGCGCCGGGACGAGGGCGAGCTCTTGCTCGATCACCGCGATCCCCGTCGCCAGCGCCTGACCCGGAGAGCGGAAGGCGACGGACTCCCCGTCGACGAGGATCTCGCCCGCGGACGGCGCGATCACGCCGCCGATCATCTTGCCGACGGTCGACTTGCCGGCGCCGTTCTCTCCGACGATTGCGTGGATCGCGCCGCGCGCGATCGTCAGGCTCACGTCGCGCACCGCGCGCACGCCCCCGTAGTGCTTGGAGACGCCACGCAGCTCGACGTGGGCCGGCGCCGACATCACGCGTCGGGCGTCACGATCACCGCGTAGTCGCCGGTGTACTCGATGCCGCGGCTCGCGAAGTACTCGCGGCCGCGTCCCATCGCAGCGTCCCACGCGTCCTGCCCGTACTTGGCCACGATGGCGGCGAACACCCGGTCGCGCTCTTCGCCTTCGACGAGCTCGACGGACCCCTCGACAGGAGGGCGCCCCTGGATCGGGAAGCCGTCCCAGTCGGACGGCTGGAGCTTGACCCGCGGGGTGTGACGCAGGCGCTTGGCCTTGCCCGACGGTATGGGCGTGAGGAAGGCGACCTTCGTCCCGTCGTCACCCCAGGTGATGGGCCAGATCACCGTCATCACCGGGGTCCCATCGCGCTTCCAGGTCGTGGCCTGGACGCACTGCTCGTCAGCGATGTTCGTC
Source organism: Solirubrobacteraceae bacterium (assembly GCA_036555665.1). GTDB lineage: Bacteria > Actinomycetota > Thermoleophilia > Solirubrobacterales > Solirubrobacteraceae > JAOPZW01. The sequence goes on from DATBKW010000319.1 coordinate 45,798, forward strand.
ATCGTCGCGCCTGCCTTTCAGCCATGGGTGCCCACGGCCTCCTCGCCGTGGGCTTGGGAACCGTCGCCGCGCGTCCCGGTGAGACGCGGGATCGCGCTCACGTCCACCCGCTCGTTGCGCTCGACGTCGAGATATGGGAAGCGGTCCACGGTGACGCGGATCTCGCGCTGCGGCGTTCCCGGGTCGCCCCAGAGGACGGTCAGCTCGGTCCCGATGGCGCTGTGCTCGACGTCGACCGGGGCGATCGAGAGCATCGCGCCGTAGTAGAGGCTGTACATCCGCCCCATCGACATGCCGACGCGCTCGCCGTCGAGGCGGACCTGGTCGTTGAAGAGGGTGAGCATCGGCCCCTTGAGGATGTCGTCGCCGGGGAGCGTCATCACCTGCGGCTTGGGCCCGGGCTCGAAGAGCGACCGATAGAGGCCGGCGACGTCGTCGGGGTTCCAGACCAGCGTGACGAGCTTGCGCGGCGGCGCCTGTGCCAGGGGCTCGAGCGCCTCGCGGCCGATGAAGTCGTGGTCGAACTTGACCGCGTGGAACCACCCGAGGTCGAACGGCGTGACGAAGCGGTCCTCGAGCCTGGGACCCATGCTGCCGCGCAGGTCAGGCCAAGGGCGGTAGTCGTCGGTGAGCATGCCCGTGGCGCGCATGTGCGCCACCATCGCCTCGTCCTCGGCGAAGGCGGGCGGGTAGTGCACGTAGGTGTTGGGGAAGCCGTTTTCGGTGTGGTGAGAGGTGATGTAGACCAGCGAGCCGAGCTGGCGCAGGCCGTAGGGCTCGCCCGCCTTCAGCAGCGCCTCGTAGACCGCCTCCGCGTCACGCGCATCGCCGTGGACCTCGTAGGCCAGCGAGCCGGCCATGCCCAGGCGCATGATCCGCAGGTCGCCCATCACCGTTAGCCGCTCGCGGGCGACGGGCGCATGGCGATGGCGGAAGAAGCGGATGTCGTGGAGGTCCTCGCCGAGCGCTGCCTCCAGGACCTCGAGCGACCGCGGCCCGGCGATCTGGAAGAGGAAGCGCTCTCCGAGGAGGTCCTCGAGCGTGATGTCCCAGTCGCCGGCGGCGACGTGGTAGTCGAGCAGCACCTTGTGGATGAAGGCGATGAACGAGTCCTCGGCCTCGCGGAAGATCATCCCGCTGGCCGTGACGTGCCCCTGGCTCGTGACGAGCACGGCATGGGTCGCGCCGCCGACCGCCACGTTGGCCACGTTGTTGGTGCAGATCGTGGTCAGCATCCGCGCCGCGTCGCGCCCGGAGATGCGTTGGCTCGGCGGCGGGTTGAGGCCCGCGTGGAGGTAGCAGCTCTCCTTCCAGGACAGCTGCTCCTCCTGCCACGAGGTGAACTCCAGCGGCGCCTCGCGGAAGTTCGACAGCGGGTTGAACGTCGCGGACGGCCGGTGGAAGGGCGCCCGCTTCTGCTCCGCCACTCGCTCTGCCTCCGGGCTACCGAGCGATCGACGTGCGCGTGGAGAGCCGACGCATGTCCGGCACCGCGTTCGTGAACACCGTCGGGTAGACGATCCCGGGCGGGGCATCGACGACCATCGGGATGGCCTGCACGAGCGGCATCGCGGTGCAGTAGTGGCTGATGCGGGTCGTGTCTCCCTCCCGGTACATCGACTCGTCCCTGAGGCTCGCGAAGCCTGTGATGTCGGTGCGCAGCGAGACGGGGTCGCCCTCGATCTCGATGAGCCAGCGCTCGGGCTTGGTGAAGGTCCAGTTCAGATGGGCCTCGAGGCGCGGCTCGCCGTCGATCGACGCGGTGAACCTGAAGAGCAGGTCGGCCACCTTGCCCTTGGCCACCGCCCCGCGGGGCAGCTCGAGCATCTCCTCGGCGAGCTCGAAGTCCGCGTCGAAGGTGACGTCCGGCGTTGCGTCCCACAGCGAGCGACAGATCATCGTCAGCGCCTCGGCGTAGGACGCGGTGAGGAGCGGCTCGATGACCTTGACCCCCTCGCGGGCTTCTTCCTTGGTCTTGTTGACGCCGAAGAAGCCCAGCGTGGCCACCTGGTAGTGCGAGGTGTTGAACCACTCCTCGATCTTCAGGTGGTGGACCTCCTTGGTGAGGCCGGTCATGGTCAGGGCGACGCGATCGAGGAAGAAGCCGGGCATCTCGCCGCTGCCGTGCAGGCTCGTGTTGCCCTTCCGGCACGCCTCCTCGAACTTCGCGACGTACTCCTCCCCGTGGTAGTCGGGGTAGTTGTAGGAGGTGACGGAGATGAGGTTCTTGCCCGAGGCGAGGATCCCGCGCATCTCCTCGTCGGCCGCGTCCTGGTCCATCGCGAACGAGCCGGTGTAGAGGACGATGTCCGCGTCGAGGCCGAGCACGGCGTCCTTGTCGCGCGACATCTGCAAGCCCGTCGGCTCCTTGCCGATGTACTGGCCGACGTCGACGCCGCCCTTGCCGAAGGTGTGGCAGAGCACGCCGACGAGCTCGAACTCCGGCCGGCCGTGCATGATCTTCAGGGCGGCCTTGCCGACGCCGCCGGGGCCCCACACGATGACGCGGTAGGGGTCGCGCAGGCCGTCCGACGAGCCGTTCGCGTTTTGGGCAGTGGCGGCGGACTCAGCCATCGTTCGGGCCTCCGGGCGGAGGTCCGGGGGGTCCCGGTCTGGGCGCGAGCACGGCCTCGACCGCCGTCAGGCCGCGGCGGGCGGCGTGGCGGATGTCGAACCACACGGGGTCCTCGAAGGCATCGGTCCACAGGAACTCGCGCTCGCGGGTGACCGGCTTGGGCGTCAGGTCGGCCTCCATGTAGTCCGGGGGATCGGCGGCGATGGCCTTCACATGGCCGCGAATCTCCTCGATGAGCGGCACCACCGCGGGATCGATGCGTTGCGCCGTGCTCACGGCGCCGGCGGTGAAGATGTAGTCGTGGGCGTGCTTCATCTGGCCGAGGCCGACGAAGCGCCGGTGCGCGCATGCGCACTGCGAGAACGCGAGGAGCGCGACGGTCAGCTTCGACTCCTCGTCGAGGACCTGGAACTTCTGGTCGAGCTCCTCGTTGACGTCCATGGTCTGGGTCACCTCGTCTACTCCTTCACCGCGCGGGCCACGTGCAGCATCCGGTCGCCGGCGTCCGCCGGGTACTCGACATCGATCTGGGTCCAGGAGTCGCCGCCGTCCGTGGTGTGGTAGACGTCGCCGGGGATCGTGACGTAGTAGACGGTGCCCTTGTCGTCGCCGAGGGCGGTGGCGAAGCGGCCCTGGTCGTGACCCTCCGGAGCGGGCAGGCCCTCGCGCATCTCCTCCCAGGGCGCGTTCCCACGACGGCGGAAGAGCGTCGAGTAGGTGCCGGACAGCACGTCGGAGCGATCGAACGCGCCCTGGTAGACGCCCTTCTTGAACGAGTACGGGTTGATCCCGTGAGCCTGGTACTGGTTGCGCCCCACGGAGACCATCTGCGTGTCGGGGTCGCCCGGGTCGACCGCCATGTCGTAGAAGTAGGAGAGATCGTCGGGGATGCCCTCGTAGTCGCGCACCCAGGAGTCGCCGTTGTCCTTGGACTCGAACGGACCGCCGCCGTCGGACTCGTAGACGCGGTCGGGAGCGAGCGGGTGGAAGAGCAGCTGGTGGCAGTCGGGCCCGCCCGGGGTCTCCTCCCACGTCTCCCCGCCGTCGTTGCTGCGCACAACCCCGCCGAGCTCGATCCCGGCCATGACCGTGCCCTTGCGATTGAACGAGGTCGCGATCATGTGGATCATGTGGGTCGCCGGCGTCGGGGGAAAGGCGGCCTCCTTGAGGTTTTCGAGGCCGTCGAAGCTCTGGAGGTGACGGAAGGTGCGCCCGCCGTCCTCGGAGCGGAACATCATCGATGGCATCGTGCCGACGTAGACGACGCCGCCGTCGTTGGTCCGCTCGGTCGGGCTGACCGACGAGGCCCACGTCAGCGGGGTGAAGATGCCCTCGCCACCGGGCTGGAAGGTGCGACCGCCGTCCTCGCTGCGGATGACGCCGCCCCCGATGGTCGTGGCGTACACGTACTTGGCGTCCTTGGGGTCGATGGCGACCGAGAACGCCGGTGGGCCTCGGAACACCCATTCGGCCGTGCCGGTGCCGTTGACCTCGACTCGCATCAGCCCCTGCTCGAAGCCGAGAAAGAGAGTTGTCACAGATCCTCCTTCGAGAACACCGCGCAGCCAGTGATCCGAACTCGTGTCGCTCGTAAGGCACGACTCAATCGCCCCACGGCAGCGATGTCAGGCGACAGAGTGTTGGGTCTCTGACCGCGATCGCCCTCATCCTGCGGATGGGCGCGGTCCGTGGTCTCGGCTGCCCCACCGCGCCACGCTGTCATGCGAGGTGCGCCAACTTCACGCGTTCTGTCACACACCTCGTCGGTCACCCGCCCGAACATGCGGCGAGCCCATCGCCGTGTTGCGGGTCGAGACGAGACGTCCGGTCTCATCGAGAGGAGAGGACGCATGTCGATGCACGGGGCGCGACGTCGAGCGCGCAGGTCAGCGGTCCTCAAGCCGGCGATCGCGGCGGTGGCGGCCGCAACGTGCCTTATCTCCGCGGCGCCGGCGGTCGCCGGCGACGTCAGCATCGTGCCCGTCGGGCCGAAGCAGCAGGGCGCGGGCGGGGATCTCACATTCGGCCCGGGCAAGAGGGTCTGGGGCCTGGACGGCGGCTACGGCTGCGGCGCCACGCCGGTCCCCCTGGCCACCGGCGCCGGAGCGAAGTGTGGCGTCTTCAGCGTCAACCTCGACGGCAGCGACTACCGCTTCTACGAGATCCCGGACTCCATCGTCCACGCGCCGATCCCCGGCGATCTCCCGACGAATGACGATCTCGCCCCGTTCCCGCCGCTCTACGCGCAGTTCTTCAACCCCCTGGGCCCGTTCTGCGGGTGCCCGGACTCCCCGCCCGGCGTTCCGGGCCGTCCATCGGGCTTCGCGCCGTACGACATCACCGCGGAGCGCGACGGGACGATCTGGTTCACCGTGACCGCGCTCGGTCGGCCAGGGATCGTGAAGATGAGGCCGACGGGCGCGTCGACGGCCACGTGGACCTTCTACTCGATCGACTCGCTGCTCGCGGCTGCGGGTCGCAAGGACGACCTCGCGAACCCGGCGCGTCCGACGTACGGCGCTTGGCCGTTCACACCGATCCCGTTCGACATCGAGGCCGGGCCGGACGGGCGTATCTACTTCGGCGTCCAGGACACCTGGGCGGCGGCCGTGCACACGACGGGAGCGGGGAACCGCAAGCGCGAGAGCTGGATCGGTCGCTTCGAGCCGCGGGACCCGATCGGGACGCTCTACACGTGGGGCGTCTCGGGGATGATGTCGCCGATCGCCCAAGGGCGCGACGGCAATATGTGGTTCAAGACGTTCCAGCTGTTCAACTCGCAAGAGGACGACGCCGGCATCGGCAGGATCGACGTCCACAACGGCGCCAAGACGTTCTGGCAGCTGCCGCCCAACACCGACATGATCAACGCCTGCTGCACCGCCTTCACGAGCGACTTCATCGCGTTCGGCGCCGACGGCGACGTCTGGTACACGCGCGAGTTCAAAAAGGGCATTGGCCGCTTCCGCCCGCGGGACGGCAGCTTCGTCGAGTACACCGAGGGCTACCCGGCGGACATGACGTCGTCGTACGGCATCGCCTTCGGCAACGACGGAATGCTCTACGAGCTCGACGGCACGAACCGGCGCGGCAACGTGATCCAGTTCGATCCGGTTCGGGGCAGGGTCACGAAGGTGATCGTCAATCCGCAGCCCAACTTCCCGGGCTCGCTGAAGAAGATGCCCGACGGGACGTTGTGGTTCACCGATCACACGAGACCCAACCTGCAGAAGGTTGTCGGCATCCCGGACCTACGGCGAGGCCTTCGATTCGCGCCGCGGATCCGTGAGCTGAGGCTCTCGCGAACGCGGCTCGGCGTGGCGAAGGCATCGAACCAGGGGGGCAGGAGCGCCGCCTACGGCACGACCGTCCGCTACCGGCTGTCCGAGGACGCGATGGTCGTCCTGCGCGTCGAGCGCGCCGGTAAGGGCAAGCGGTGGTCACGCGTGGGCTCGATCCGGCGTGCCGGCAGGCACGGAGCCAACTCGGTGCCGTTCGGCGGCACGGTCGGCGGCAGGCGGCTGGGCAGCGGCAGCTACAGGCTGGTTGTGAGCGCTACGGACCAGGCCGGCAACCGCGGCGCCGCCCGGGTCGTGAACTTCAGGGTCGGATAGCGGCCATCGGCCAGGCGCGGCGCAGCTCGTAGAGCGTCGTGCGCTCGGCCGCCGGGCGCCCGGCGGCGTGGGCTGCTCCGATCAGGTGCGGGGGATCGAGC
>DATBKW010000320.1:0-17084 GCA_036555665.1 Solirubrobacteraceae bacterium
GAGCGCGTACGCCGACGAGGTCAGCGCCCTCGGGGACCTCGGCTGCAGCTATCTGCAGTTCGACGACACGAGCCTGGCCTACCTCAACGACCCCAAGCAGCGCGAGCACATCGCGTCCATGGGCGGCGACGCCGAGCACCAACACGAGACCTACATCCGCCACATCAACGAGGCGCTCGAGAAGCGCCCCGACGGGATGACGGTCACCACCCACATGTGCCGCGGCAACTTCCGCTCGTCATGGGTCGCGGAGGGCGGCTACGACTTCGTCGCCGACGCGCTGTTCAACCAGCTCGAGGTCGACGGCTTCTTCATGGAGTGGGACGACGCCCGCTCCGGCGGCTTCGAGCCGCTGCGCTTCGTTCCGAAGGGCAAGTTCGTCGTCCTCGGCCTGGTGACCACCAAGCGCGGCGAGTTGGAGACCCGGGAAGAGCTCGAGCGGCGCATCGAGGAGGCCAGCCGGTACGTCGACCTCGACCAGCTCTGTCTCTCGCCGCAATGCGGCTTCTCCTCGACGGTCGAAGGCAACGCGATCAGCTACGACGAGCAGTGGGCCAAGCTGGCCCGCATCGTCGAGACCGCGAAGGCCGTCTGGGGCTGACGCTCAGTCGTCGGCCGCGCGCCGGCGCGCCGCCGCCTGGCGGCGCGACACCGGCGCGGTGCGGAAGATGCGGTCCCAGTACGGCGCGCTGATGCCGAAGCCGCGCGTGTCGTCCTGGAAGTGGTGGCGCAGGTGCAGCTCGCGCAGCTTGCGCCCCAGCCGGCTGTGCGGGATGCGGTGGTGCAGATACCAGTGCATCGTGTCGTAGACGACGTAGCCGACGAGGAAGCCGGCCGACACGGCCAGCCACTCCGGCACGCCGAAGACCAGCCGGTACACGACGAGGAAGATCGCGGCCAGCGGAATCGACGCGCTCGGCGGCATGACCAGCCGGTTGGGGTCGTTCGGGTGCTCGTGGTGCACGCCGTGGATGAGCCAGTGCAGCTTGGCGCCGATGCCGTCCTCGGGCTCGAAGTGGAAGACGACGCGGTGCAGCCAGTACTCGGTGAGCGTCCACAGCAGGTAGCCGACGACCGCCCAGCCGATGACCGCGAGCACGCTCATGCGCGAGAAGGCGAAGACGGCGAGCACGATGATGACCGGCCCGTAGAGCAGCGCGGGGATCGCCGGATGCACGCGCGTGAGCCGGTCGAGCGCCGGCCAGGGCAGCAGCGGCGGCGAGGCGCGCAGATGCTCGCTGCGATCGGGATCGTCGAACGTGTTTGGTGTGGCGGACATGCGTGGCCCCCAGGCGAGACGCGGCTGGGCGTTCAGGTTCGTTCCTCCGTTCTACCAAACCGGCCACCTCGACTGAAGCCGGTGTTAGGGAACCCGAACTTCGATCGGCGGCAGCCGGGGCCGAGCGGCCGGCAGGGCGAGGCGCACGACGAGCCCGCCGTCGGGCGCGTTGGCGGCGCTCACCGTCCCGCCGTGCCCTTCGGCGACCTGGCGCACGATCGCCAGGCCGAGGCCCGAGCCCTGGCGCTCGCGCGCCTGCGCGCCGCGGAAGAAGCGATCGAAGAGCAGCGGCAGCTCGTCGTCGGCGACGCCGGTGCCGTGATCGCGCACCTCGAGCACCCCGTCGCGCAGCGCCACGTCGACGACGCCGTGGGGCGGGCTGTGCTGCGCGGCGTTGTCGAGGAGGTTGTTGACCGCGCGGCCAAGGCGGTCCGGCACGCCCTGGATCTGACACGGCTCGAGGTCGGCGCGGAAGCGGATGTCGGCCGCGTGGAGGCGGGCGCGTTCGATCGCCTCGGCCACCACCGCGTCGAGCTCGACGTCCTCGAGCGGCGGGTCGGCCGCTTCGCCGCGCGCAAGCTCGATCAGATCGCCGACCAACCCGGTCAGCTCCTCGGACTGGCCGACCATGTCACGCAGCACGGCGCGCCGCTCGCCCTCCTCGAGCGCGGCGCCGGCGAGGAGGACCTCCATGTTCGTGCGCAGCGAGGTGATCGGCGTGCGCAGCTCGTGCGAGGCGTCGGCCACCAGCCGGCGCTGGGCGGCCTGCGAGGCCTGCACGCGATCGAGCATCGCGTCGAAGCGCTGAGCCATGCGACCGACCTCGTCGGTGCCTCGCGCGCCGATGCGCCGGCCGAGGTCGCCGGTGGCCTCGATGTGCTCGGCCGCGGTCGTGAGCTCGCTGATCGGCCGGATGACCGGGCGCGAGAAGAGGCGCGCCATCGCCGCGGCGAACGCCGTGCCGGCCACGACGAGCAGGGCGAGGACGACCCGCAGGCGCCCGAGCACGGCGTCGACGTTCTCCAGCGAGCGACCGAGCTGCACCGCGCCGACGCCGGGCATCGGCACGGTGATCACGCGCAGATGCATGCCGTCGGCGGTGCGGTCGGTGAGAAACGGCTCGCCGGCGCCCGAGGCCACCGCGCGATCGTCCTTCGCCACGGCGATGGGCACGCCGCCGAAACGGTCGAGCACGTCCCCGTCGGGCGCGACGACCTGCGAGAACTCGGCCGGCCCGCCCGCGCGGCGCGGCGGCGCGGGCAGGACGCGCGCCAGCTTCACTCCTCCCCGCTCGATCAGCTCGCCCTGCGCCCGCAGCGGCCGATCGACCTGGCCGCGCAGCTCGTTGCGCATCGCCGCGTAGCAGGCCATCGACGCCAGCACGAGCGTGACGCCGACGGCGAGCGCCGACATCAGCACCAGTCGCCGCCGCAGGCTCATGTGTCCTCGCGCAGCACGTACCCGATGCCGCGCACCGTGTGCAGCAGGCGCGGCTCGCCGGCGCTCTCGGTCTTGCGGCGCAGATAGCCGACGTACACGCCGAGCGCGTTCGAGGTCGCGCCGAAGTCATAGCCCCAGACGCGCTCGAAGATCTGCGAGCGGGTCAGGACCTGGCGCGGGTGCTGAAGGAACAGCTCGAGCAGCGCGTACTCGGTCCGCGTCAGCTCGATCCGCCGCTCGCCGCGCCACACGTCGCGCGAGGCGGGGTCGAGCGTGAGGCCCGCGAAGCGCAGGCGCTGGGATGGCGTCTCGACGCGGCGCAGCAGCGCGCGTAGACGCGCGAGCAGCTCGCGCAGGGCGAAGGGCTTGACGAGGTAGTCGTCGGCGCCGGCGTCGAGCCCCGCCACGCGGTCGTCGATGCCGTCGCGCGCGGTGAGCATCAGCACCGGCGTGCGGTCGCCCGCCTGGCGCATGCGCCGGCAGACCTCGAGGCCGTCGACGTGCGGCATCGCGATGTCGAGGACGACGGCGTCGAGCCGCTCTGCGGCGAGGCGGTCCAAGGCCTCGCGACCGTCCTCGGCCAGAGCGACGTCGTAGCGCTCCAGCGACAGTGCGCGCTGAACGGCCGAACGCACCGCCGGCTCGTCGTCGACCACGAGGACCCGCATCGCCGAGCTCACGACCCAACGACACCAGCCCGCTCTAAGAGTTCGCGAAGAAGCGAGAGGCCCGCACCGCGTACGGGCCTCTCGGGCACTCGACCTCTCTCGTAGGCAAAGGGCTACCCCGCCGCGTCGACTCGTAACCCTTGAATAGGCTCGCATGATGGACGACCACCTCACCCGCCGGCAGCTCGTCGGCGCCGGGGCCGCCGGCGCGGCCGCCCTTGCATTGCGCTCGACCCCCGCCGCCGCCCGCCGCACCCGGCGCGCGGACGTCTGCGTGGTCGGTGCCGGGCTCTCGGGCCTCGCGGCCGCGCGAGCGGTCGTCGCCGCTGACCGGTCGGTCGTCGTGCTCGAGGCTCGCAACCGCGTCGGCGGGCGCACGTGGAACGCGTCGCTGGGCCACGGACACATCACCGAGATCGGCGGCGAATTCGTCGGTCCGACGCAGGACCGCATCCTGGCGCTGGCGCGTGCGGTCGGCGTCAAGACGTTCCCGACCTACAACACGGGCTCAAACGTGCTCCTCGCGGGCGGTGTCCGCTCGTTCTACGACGCCGTGCCCGGCCTGCCCAACGACCCCGACGTGCAGCAGGCGATCCTGGCCTCGCTGAAGATCGATGCGCCCGCCAAGCGCGTCGGCGTGCACGCGCCGTGGAAGGCGAAGGACGCGCGCACGTGGGACAAGATGACGCTCGACGACTGGATGCGCGGCGAGATCCCGAGCGCCAAGGGGCGCGCGATCTTCATCGCCGCCTGTCAGTCGATCTGGGGCGCCGACCCGAAGGAGCTGTCGATGCTCTACGTGCTGCAGTACGCGGCGGCGGCCGGCAACCCCACGCATCCGGGCTCGTTCCTGCGCCTGATCACGACGGGCGGCGGCGCGCAGGAGCGGCGCTTCGTCGGCGGCTCGCAGCTGGTCAGCGAGCGCGTGGCCGATCGGCTGGGTAAGCGCGTCGTGCTGCGCGCCCCCGTGCGCACCGTCGCGCAGGACGCCGACGGGGTGCGTGTGGTGGCCGACGGCACCACCGTCGAGGCGCGCGAGGTCATCCTCGCCGTCCCGCCGGTCCTCGCCGCGCGCCTGGCCTACTCGCCCGCGCTGCCGAAGGACAAGGCGGCGCTCCTGCGCGCCCTGGTGCCCGGCAGCCTGACCAAGGCCGAAGCCGTCTACGCCCGGCCGTTCTGGCGCGACGCCGGGTTGAGCGGGCAGGGGGTCGCCGACGTCGGGGCGGCCAACACGATCTTCGACAACTCGCCGCCCGACGGCTCGGTCGGCGTTCTGTTCGGCTTCATCGGCGGCTCGTCGCACGAGCGCTGGGCGCCGCTGCCGCCGGCGCAGCGCCGAGCCCAGGTGCTCGAGAACTTCGTCGCCTTCACCGGGGATCCGCAGGCCGGCAACCCGGTCGACTACATCGAGCAGGACTGGACGAAGGAGCGCTGGACCCGTGGCTGCCCGGTCGCGCACGCCGCACCGGGCGTGCTGACGAAGTACGGGCCGTGGCTGCGCCGCCGCGTCGGGCGCGTGCACTTCGCGGGCACCGAGACCTCCGACTACTGGCTCGGCTACATGGACGGCGCCGTGCGCGCGGGCGAGCGCGCCGCGCGCGAGGTCCTGGCGGCCCTGCGTCGCTGACCGGCGGCGTGCGCCTGCTGCGCGACTCGTTCCCCGAGCGCCCGGCGCTCGACATCGCGCTGTCGCACGCGCTCCTTGCGCGGGTCGCGAGCGGCGACCTGGGACCGACCATGCGCCTTTACCGCCCGGGGCCGACGCTGGCCTTCGGGCGCCTCGACACGCTGCGCCCGGGCTTCGCCGAGGCCGGCGCGGCTGCCCGCGACGCCGGCTTTGATCCGATCGTCCGGCTCGCCGGGGGGCACGCCGCCGCCTATCACGAGCAGTCGCTGATCTACGAGGAGATCACGCCGCAGGACGACATGACGGCCGGGCTGCACGATCGCTTCCGCGACGGCGCGGAGCTCCTCGCCGGCGCGATCGGGAGCTTCGGGATCGACGCGCTCGTCGGCGAGATCCCCGGCGAGTACTGCCCGGGGGCCTACACGGTCAGCGCCGCCGGGCGGATCAAGCTCGTCGGGACCGCGCAGCGCGCCGTGCGCGGCGGCGCGCTGCTGAGCGCGTTCGTGCTCGTCGCGGGCGGCGAGCGGCTGCGGGCGGTGCTGTTCGACGTCTATCGGGCCCTCGGGCTGTCGTGGGACCCGACGACCGCCGGCGCGCTCGACGACGCGGCCCCGGGCGTGTCGATCGACGCCGTGGAGGAGGCGATCCTCGCCCATCGCGAGCTCACGCCCGCCGCCGTGGACGAGGCGACGCTTGCCCTGGCGCGGACGTTCGAGGAGCGCCACCGCTGGCCGTTGTCCGCACTCGGACCTCACGATCAGGGCTGAACGGTTGGCCAGGGTCGTGCGCGGCCCGCGGGACTAGGTTCGAGCCGCGTCGCCAACGGTCCGGAAAGGGGACTTCCGCGGAGGGACGCTATTCGCGACTGGCGCCGGCGCCCGCGAGCGCCTGATCCGGGGGGCTTCCGGGGGGCGGGCCGCCAATGGGGGAAGGCCCGCCCCCTGCGGGCCCTTGCCGACCGCTCTACGACCCGGCGCCGAAGTCGACGTCCTTGGTCTCGACGGTCCCCGCCGTGCGTCCCGGTGCCGTCTGGTCGGCCCAGTACAGGTTCGTGTGCGCGATGACCTTGTCGGGCGGCGGCGCACCCCATTCGGTCTGGTCCTCCGTCGTGTGGGCGTCGCTGACGAGCGTCGCGTCGTAGCCCCGGACGAGCGCGCCGTGGAGCGTCGAGCGGATGCACGCATCGGTCTGGGCGCCGGCGACGATGAGCCGTCCGACGCCGAGGCCCGACAGCACCGTCTCGAGGTCGGTGTCCTCGAAGGAGTCGCCGTAGCTCTTCTCGATGAGCGCCTCGGCGTCGTCAGGACTCAGCTCGGGCACGATCCGCCAGCCGTCGCTCCCCCTGACGATGTGCTCGTCGTTGTGCTGGACCCAGACGACGGGGACCTGCTCGCGCCGCGCCTTGTCGACGAGGCTGCCGACGTTCGCGACGACCGCGTCGCGATCGTGGTTGTCCTCGACGACGCAGTTCTGCACGTCGACGACGAGGAGTGCCGTGTTCGGCCGGTTCTCGAGTGTGGCCATGGTCGCCTTTCTATCCGCTTGCGGCGTCCGGGCAGCATGATGCGTGCCGGCCTCAGCGCTTGTCGAGGAGCCGTTGCAGGCCGTCGAGGATCACGTCGAGGCCGAAGAGGAACTCGGTGTCGTAGTCGTAGCCGACCTTGGCGACGTGCCCTCCTACGACGCGCACGAGGTGTGGGTAGTCGGCGAGCACGGCCTGGTAGTCGGCCATCTGGCGCCGGGCTTCGGCGGCGAAGTCCTCTGGCGTCTCGGAGGACATGTCGGTCTGCTGGAGGGCGAAGCCGTAGATGTAGGCGTCCTGGATCGAGTATGCGTGGACGGCCATCTCGTCGGAGAAGCCGGCGCCGAGCAGGCATCCGAGCACTGCGTCGTGGATGCGGAGGTTCGAGGGCCCATGGTTGGTCCGCCCCTCCATCTCGCCGACCGCCCACCGATGCCGGGTGAGCGCGCTGCGCGTCGACACCGCGCGCCGGCGCAGCTCGGCCTTCCAGTCGCCGTTGGCCGACGGGGCGTCGATCTCGCTGAAGACCATGTCGATCATCCCGTCGAGGAGGTCGTCCTTGTTGGCGACGTGGTTGTAGAGCGACATCGCCTCGACGCCGAGCTCCTTGGCGAGCTTGCGCATCGTCAGCTCGCCCACTCCGCGTTCGTCGGCGAGCGCCATGGCGGCTCGCAGCACACGATCCCTGCTCAGCGGCGTCCGCCGCTTCGAGCTGCGTTCGGTCTGGGCGGTGGCGGGCAATCGGCCTCCTCGGGACGCCCGCCAGCCTAGATCGCGGTTCGGCGGACTTGACAAACTTACAGCGTAAGTGTACAACGTTCGCCATCAACTTACAACGTAAGTCTCCTGGGGTCGAGGAAAGGACGGGTCGGATGTCCAAGCGCGGTGCAATGACCACCCTCACGCGGTGGGTGCTGGGTCACAAGAAGCTCGTGGTTGCTCTCTGGCTCGTGCTCGCCGCTGCCGGCGTCGCGGCTATGGGACCGGCCGACCGGTCCTTCGAGCAGCAGTTCAACATCCCCGGAAAGGAGGCGTTCGCCGCCAACAGCCAGATCGTCAAGACCTACGGCAGCGGCGGCGACATAGCGCCGCTCGTGCCCGTCGTCTCACTGCCGCCGGGCAAGACCGTCGACTCGCCCGGTGTCGAAGCTGACCTGACGAATGCGCTGACGCGCATCGAGGCGGCCGTCCCCCACGCGCGCGTCGCGTCCTACGCCTCCACGCGGGACCGCAGCTTCGTGTCCGAGGACGGCCGGACGACCTTCGCACTCGTCTACACGCCGGCCGAGGGCGGCGTCGATCCCGGCCAGGCCGAGGCGCGTGTGGCTCAGCACGCCGTCGACGGGATCACCGTCGGTGGCGCGCCGGTGCAGGTCACCGGTCTGAACGCGCTGCGCGCCGCCGCCGCCGACGGCGGCGAGGCCGGAGGCACGAGCATGGCGATCGAGGTCCTGATCGCCGGCGGCGGCGCCCTGCTCGTCCTGGGCCTCGTCTTTGCCTCCTGGATGGCGATCGTGCCGATGCTCATGGCGCTTGTCGCCATCCCGACCACCTTCCTGGCCGTCTGGCCGCTGGCCGCCGCGACGGATGTGTCGGTCATCGTCAAGTTCCTCATCGCGCTGGTCGGGCTGGCGATCGCCATCGACTACGCCCTGCTCGTCGTCGTGCGCTGGCGTGAGGAGCGCCAGCGCGGCGCCACCCCGAACGACGCGGTCGTGGCGGCCATGCAGCACGCCGGCAAGTCGGTCGTCTTCAGCGGCACGACCGTCGCCATCTCGCTGCTGGCGCTCGTCGCGCTGCCCGTGCCGTTCCTGCGCAGCATCGGCATCGCCGGGATGCTCATCCCGCTGGTCAGCGTCGCCGTCGCCGTCACGCTGTTGCCGGTTGTCCTGGCGACCATCGGGCCACGCCTGGATCGCCGCCACGCTCGCCGCGAGGACCACGCCGGCCGCGGCTGGTCGGCGTGGGCGCGCCTCGTCGTCCGGCATCGTTGGAGCGCCGCGATCCTGTCGACCGCCGTGCTCGCCGGGCTTGTGGCCGCTGCATCGACGATCCAGCTCGGCAACCCGCAGGCCGAGTCCCTGGCGCAGACGGGACCGGCCCGGGCCGCATTGGAGCGGCTGAAGGACTCCGGCATCGGCACGGGCCCGCTGTCGCCGTTCGACACGCTCGTCCGCTCCGGGAACGCTGCACGGGTCGTCGCGACGCTCCACGGTGTCGACGGTGTCCGCAGCGCGATCGCCCCGGCGGACTGGCGACGCGACGGCTTGTCGCTCATCTCGGTGATCCCGACCGAGGACGGCAACTCCCCGGCCGGGCGCGCGACGCTCGATCGCATCCGCGCTGCGACCGGCGGTCTCGCCGTGACCGGCGGCGAGGCGGCGCAGAGCGCCGACTTCCTGGACTCCGTCTACGGCAACGTCCCGCTCGTCATCGCGCTGATCGCCGGCCTCACGTTCCTGCTGCTCGCCCGCGCCTTCCGCTCGATCATCATCCCGCTCAAGGCCGTCCTGTTGAACCTGCTGTCGGTCGGTGCGGCGTGGGGGCTGCTGGTCATCGTCTGGCAGCACGGATGGGGCTCGGACGCGATCTGGGGCATCGAGGCCACGAACTCCATCAACGTCGAGATGCCGATCGTCGTCTTTGCGTTCCTGTTCGGCATCTCGATGGACTACCAGGTGTTCATCCTCAGCCGGATGCGCGAAGCGTTCGACCGCACCGGCTCGACCGACGCCGCGGTCGTCGAGGGCATCGGCCGGACCGGCCGCCTGGTCACCAGCGCCGCGCTGATCCTCGGCCTCGCGTTCGTCGCCATGAGCGCCGGCCCGGGGACCGAGGCCAAGATGTTCGCCACCGCACTGGGAGGCGGGATTCTGCTCGACGCGACGCTCATCCGCGGCGTCCTGGCACCGGCTGTCGTCGCTCTGCTCGGCCGCTGGAACTGGTGGCTCCCCCACCGGGCCGCCCGCGTTCTGCGGCTCTCGCCAAAGCCGGCCCCGGCCTCGGCGTAGGTCGCTGCGGGCGCTACTTACCGCTGCGTTCGCGGTGATTGCACCCCGGCCAGCAGCAGGGCCGGCGCTGGCCTTCCTCGAGCTCCTCCTGGGTCCGTCGGATGCGGCGCTCTCGGGTCGTCTGCTGCTTGGCGTCTTCGACCCAGCAGATGAACTCGTTGCGCGCCAACGGCGTGATGTCCCTCCAGGCATCGAGTGCCGTGGTGTTGGCGATCAGCGCCTCGCGCAGGTCTGTGGGCAGCTTGTGCACCACTCCGCCGGGTACTCGCTTGCCGTTCACAGCGGCAAGGTAACGGGCCGGAGGCGAGCCCGTGGTCACCCCGCAGCGGGCGGTCCGAACCAGGCGCTCAGCGCGTCTGCGAGCCCGACGTCGGTGCCGTCTCCCACCCAGGCCACGTAGCCGTCGGGCCGGATCAGCACCGCGCTCGGTGCGCGGACCGCGCCGAGCACCGGAAGCTCCCACGGGCCCGCGCACTCGGCACCGACCAGCCGGACGCGATCCGCCCAGGGCGCGATGTCGAAGTCGCCGAGCGCGCCGAGGTCGAGCAGGACCGGCCGGGCGTCGTGCAGCAGCGTGAAGACCCGGAGCGGGCCGTCGGCGGTGACCACGTCGAGATCGGGCATGCGACGCCCGAGCAGGGGGTGTCCCTCGCCGAGGTCGTAGTGGATGTCCAGACCGGAGAGCATCCCGGCGAGGAGCTTGCGCGGCTCGTCGGAACCCAGCAGCTCGCCCACGATGTCGCGCAGGGCGTCGGTCCGCGCGTTGGTCCGGGTGAGCGCGACCTGGGCCATGGTGTTCTGCAGCACGCGGGCGCCGACCGGGTGGCGCTCGGCGTGGTAGGTGTCGAGCAGGCTCTCCGGCGATGTCCGGCGGACGACCTGGGCGAGCTTCCAGCCGAGGTTCACCGCGTCCTGCACACCGATGTTGAGACCCTGTCCGCCCATCGGGGAGTGCACGTGTGCGGCGTCGCCCGCGAGCAGCACCCGGCCCTTCCGGTAGGACGCGGCCTGCCGCGTCATATCGGTGAAGCGCGAAATCCAGGTGGCACTGCGCAATCCGTAATCCGTTCCCCAGACGGCGATCAGCCGCTCGCTGACATCGTGGAGCGTCGGGTCACCGGCGTCGCCGGGGTCCTCGCTCAGCACGACCCGCGCCCGCTCACCATCGCCCGCCCGACCGATGGCCTGGATGCCGTTCTCGTTGCGGCGGATGCCGATCTCCGGCTCCCCGTCCATCTCGACCTCGGCGATCACGGCGCTCGTCGTCGCGTCCCAACCAGGGAAGTCGATGCCGGCGGCCTTGCGGATCAGGCTGCGTCCTCCGTCGCACCCGACGAGATACTCCGCTCGCAGCGACTGGCCGTCGGAGACCGCGACGTCGACACCGGTGTGGTCCTGCGCGAAGCCCGTCACCTCGTGCTCGCGGTAGATCGGGACCCCGAGCTCGCCGACCCAGCCCGCCAGGAGGTACTCGATCCGAGCCTGCCACAGCGCGAGCCCGTAGTTGTGGCGGGTGGGGAAGTCGCTGATGTCCATCGAGACCCCGGCGAAGCTCCCGACCTGAGCTTCCTGCCCCTCCGAGAGGAAGCGATCGGCGACCCCGCGCTGGTCGAGGACCTCGATGGTGCGGGAATGCAGACCGCCCGCGCGCGAGCCGTCGAGGTCCGGGCCGGCGCGCCGCTCGACGATGGCGACGTCGACCTGCGCCAGCGCCAGCTCGGCCGCCAGCATCATCCCGGTCGGGCCGCCGCCGGCGATCACCACTGCGTGCTCGGTCATCGGCGCTCTCCGCCTGGCCGGTATGTCGACAATGACTCACACATTTCCGTCACTTCCATTCCGTCAATTCGCCGTTGCGGCGGGCGATTATCCGGCACCACCCGGGGCTTGTGGCAAGCCCCCCTGGGCGGTATAAAATGGAAGTGGAAAGGAGTGGGGAGCTTCCTTTCCTTCCTCGTTGCGGTCAGCTGAAGCCTCGGACTCCGCTCACGCGCGCAGCAGGCGCACGGCCGCACTCCGCTGCAGCGCCGGGCAAGGAGAGGCGCAACGCCTCGGCGACGTGGCTCAGCGCATGTACGACGCTGAGCCGCCCTGATGGGTCGTCTGCCACGGCGTCACATCGCTACCGTGAGCACGAGATCCGGCCACGGCTTGGTTGTCCCAGAGGTACGGGACCACGCTCATCTGGTCGTCGGCAGTGCCGTTCGTAATGATGCCCTGGGGCGCCTTCACGGCGCCCTGGCTACCGTTCTCGCGTACCCCGACGGCCAAGGCGCTGGCCGGTCCCGCCGCTACGAGGAGTCCCGCCACCACGGCGAGGGTTGCGGCTGGCCGCTTGAGGGTGCTGTTGAACATCTGATCGGTCCTCCTGGCGAGGTGGGTGCGACTTGCCAGCAAGGACGGCGCCGCGCGCCTGCCCGTTCCCGTGCGAGTGGTCACACGGCCGTTGCCCAGAGCTTGATCGCCCGTCGCCGGCTCCGTGCCTCTATCAATCGGGCTCGCAGACACGGGGACTGCAGGACGAGGCCTCTAACCTTTCGGCGCGGGCCGCAAAAGGAATGCCTCCACGCCGTTGACCACGACCGGGGGGCCCGGCGAGCGTGTCGCCGCGCAGCGCGTCGCGGCGCTTCGAGCCGATGCGTCTGGCCCCTTAGGGCCAGTTGCCCTCGATGGCCTGCCACACGAGGGCCAGGAGGCCGACGATGACCGCGACGACAACGAGGAGGATCCAAAGTTCCTCGATGAAGGCAAGGATGATGAGCGCTGCCGTGACCGCTGTCCCGACAGCGCCCATGCTGTAGACAATCGCTCCCGTCCACCAGCGCTCGCCTTCGCTAGACGACCACCGCGAACGGCCACGTTTGTCGTCCTGCTGCTCCATTACGGGACCCTCAGCGTGCCCGATCCGGAGTTGCAGCCCGTCTGAAGCGACTGCTCGATCTGCGACAGCGAAGGCATGGGGCTCGGCGTGGGCGGCGCAGGATTCCGCTGCTGCGTGCTCCCGAACGCCACGCCCCCGCCGATGACCGCAGCGGCGATGCCAGCGGTGAGGACGGCCTATCGCTGCGCATCGCGGCCCCCCAAGATGTAGGCGGTGTTGGCGGTTCCCTCGGGCTGCCTATCGGGGAGACAGGATTTGAACCTGCGACCGCCCGGCCCCCAGCCGGGTGCGCTACCAGACTGCGCCACTCCCCGTGACGTCCAGAGCGGGCGACGGGAATCGAACCCGCCCTAGAAGCTTGGAAGGCTTCTGTGCAACCACAACACTTCGCCCGCAAGCCGCACAAGGGTACCTCAGGTCATGCGGCAGGTGACGATCGACGCGCCTCGGTTGGCACCGCGCCGGCGTCGTCCGTTATGGCCGGCGGGGGCCACGGGCCGAACCAGTTGTCCGCGCCGCCGTCGAGCGTGACCACCGAGCCGCTGAGCGCTCGGCCGAGCGAGCCGGCGAGCAGCGCGATGAGCCAGCCGAACTCCTGCATCGTCCCGAGGCGCTGCAGCGGGACGCTACGCGCGGCGCCGCGCCACACGATCCCGGGGTACTTGCGCAGCGACTCGGTATCGAAGCGCCCGATCGCCGCCGCGACGAGCGCGACGCGCCGACCCGCCCACTCGGTCGCGAGTTCGCGCGTGAGCGCCTCGACCGCCGCCCGCGCAGCGCCGGTGTGCGCCATGGCCGGCATGCCGTGATGCGGTGACACGGTCACGTTGACGACCGTCCCTCCGTCCGCGCCGAACCCCCCGCCGACCGCGGCGCGGGTCATCGTGTAGGTCCCGTCGACGTTCAGCCGCTGGACCGCCCGCCAGCCCTTGGCGGCGATCTCCTCGGCGGGCACGAAGTACTGGCCGCCGGCGTTGTTGACGAGCACGTCGAGACGGTCGTGCCGCTCGCGCACGATGTCGACCATCCGAGTGGCATCCGCGGCGTCGCGGATGTCGCCGGCGACGAACGAGCAGTGCTCGCCGATCTCCTCGCACGCTGCCGCGAGCACGTCCTCACGTCTTCCCGCGATGACCACCTGCGCGCCCGCCGCGACCAGCTCGATCGCGGCCTGCTTGCCCAGGTTCGTCCCACCGCCGGTCACGAGCACGACGCGCCCTGTGAGCGCGTCGGGCGCGAAGATCCGGGAGGGCGATGACAAGCGGGGGACCGAGGAATCGAACCTCGAGCCGCGGTTTTGGAGACCGCTATGTTGCCGTTACACCAGTCCCCCGAGGAGCGGTGAATGCTAGCGGCAGCCTCGTCAGGCGCCGACGAGCCTCTCGGCCGAAGCGCTGACGCTATGCCGCGCGCCTGGCGTCGTCTGCGGCGCCCGATCGCGGGGCGCTTCGCGTCGGCAGCAACTCGCTCCCGCGCAGGCGGCGAAGCTCGCGCGCCACCGACATCCGGGCCTGCTCCATGACCTGGACGCGCCGCGTGCCGCTCATGAGGTTCAGGCCCATCAGTGCGCAGTCGTCGCGGCTGGGTTGGAGGGTGAGGACCTCCGTGCCGGCGGCGCGAAGCTTGCGCGCCTCGTGACCGAGGCGGCGGCCCGCGGCCGCGCGCATCAGCGCCGCGAAGCGATCGGCGGGTGAACCGCCGACCATCGGCGCGACCGACGACATCGGGTTCAGGCAGACGACGAGGTCGAGGCCGGCGTCGCACAGCAGGTCGAGGTTGGAGGTCGAGCAGATGCCGCCGTCGACGTAGCGGCGGCGATCGATCTCGACCGGGTGGTAGAAGCCCGGGATCGCGCACGAGGCGGCGACCGCATCGGCGACGTGCGCGTTCGGCGAGCCGTCGCGGCCGAAGGCGACGCGCCTGCCCGACCGGTAGTCCGCCGCGACCGCCCAGTAGCCCGGATGGTCGGGCCAGTGCTGTGCGACGAACTTCTCGACAAGCCCGTGGATCGGCCCGGTCGAGATGAAGCCCCGCGGGAGCCAGCCCGCGACGACGGTCGCCGGCGAGTGGCTGCGCAGGTGAAGCAGGGTGTTGAGCGCCAGGCGCCACGAGCCCGGGCCGATCGGCGGCAGGGCGCGGTGCAAGCGGTACTCGGTTCCCAGCAGCCGGGCGGAGAGCGCGTCGGCGCGCTCTTCCGCCTCCGCGAAGCCTTCGAGCGTGCGACCGGCCGCATAAGCGCTCATGTACTCGGACGGAATGCCGGACGCGGCGAGGGCGCCCACGACCGATCCCGCCGAGGTCCCCACGATGTACTCCGCGTCCATGGCGCGCCAGCCCGTCTCGGACTCGAGCGCCTCCACGGCTCCAATGAGCCAGGATGCGCCGAGAACGCCCCCTGCACCGAGGACCAGACCCACACGCATGACGCCGAGCGTACCCGCGCCAACGGACTGCCAAAGCAGGCTTTTTGGCCGCACACGGGTGAGAAAACACCCCCGAGTGCCGTCAACCGCGCCGTGCACCTACACGATGCAGGTAGCAGAGGACTCCACCGGCGACCCCCGAACGTCGATGCCATGACGGGGGAGGTCACGTCCGAGCAGCCCGGGGTAGAGCCTCCGCGGATGCTCCTGGTGTTCGAGCGCGAGGCGACCGACGACCCGATCCGTCCCGTCGAGGTGAGCGCGATCCTGACCGCGCTCGAAGAGATCTTCCTCGCAACCCTGCTGCGCGACGCGCCGCCACCGGATCACCATGGCCGCGATTGGGCGTGGGACTACGACGTCCAATCGCTGCACATCCAGCTGACCGGCGTCGACCTCGCGCAGCGGCTCAGCGTCCAGCTGGCCATCCCGTGGCACGTCTACACGGTGCCGTTCTCGGCGTTCGCCTACGCGCTTGCGCACGTGTTCGGCGCGCCCACCCAGGAAGGCACCATGCTCCAACGCGCGCGCGAGGACTTCTGGAGCACGCGACTGGCGGGCGAGCAGCCCCGGACCGAATGGCTCGAGTGGCAGGCCTGGCTCGAGCTCAAGCACGAGCAGGTCGCCGGCGTCCCCTTCCGCCTCAGCGAGATCGAACTCCTCCTCGGCATGCCGCCCGAGCAGCACGCGCCAGAAGCCTGAGCAGTGCGGGCGGAGGGACTCGAACCCCCAAGGCTCTCGCCACCGGCACCTAAAGCCGGCGTGTTTACCAATTTCACCACGCCCGCCGCGGCCGCATAGCGTCGCACGCGGCCCGCGGCGGATTGTATGGTCCGCGCGGGCATGGCAGACGACGCCGTCTCCATCGAGCACCCCAACCGCGAGAAGGCCTCGAGCAAGTCGACGCGGGCCGTCGTCATCCTGCTGCTGCTCGTCTCCGCGGCGCTCGTCCTCATCGTGACGATCGGCGGCTGGGGCGTGCTCGAGGGCGCGAAGGCGCTGCAGATCGGCTACATCGTCGTCTACCTCGTCATGGCCTTCTACGTCGCGCGCTGGAATCGCGGCGTGCTCCCGGTCGCCGCCGCGCTGGCGATCATCCTGCTCATCTTCGCCGCCGTCTCGACGCCGGCGTGGTTCGATCGCGACAAGACAGGCTTCACCGACCCCACGCTGGACTCCGACGTCCTCGGCCTGATCACGGCCCTCATCGTGCCGGTGCAGGTCCTGCTCATCGCCTTCGCGATGCAGGGCTTCGCCCAGGCGTGGAACGTCGAGGTCGAACGTCGCCACGACGCCCCGTCCGACGCGGTGCCGGCGACGGGGTGACGTACCCTTAGCGGCGCGCCCGGGTGGCGAAATTGGTCAGACGCGCGGCCCTCAAAAGGCCGTGGCCTTCGGGCCATGTGGGTTCGAGTCCCACCCCGGGTACCTATGGCCGACCACGCGATAGACGCTGTCGATCAGCTGCGCGAGCACATCGGCGAGCCACAGCAGCGCGTACTCGACAAGCAGCTCGACCACCTCGATCGTCACTGCCGCGACTTCATCGCGCGCTCGCCGATCGCGCTGCTGGCGACGGCGGGCGCGGACGGGCGCTGCGATTGCTCGCCCCGCGGCGGACCGCCCGGGTTCGCGCGCGTGCTCGACGAGCGCACCCTCGCGATCCCCGACTACACGGGCAACCGCCGCCAGGACTCGCACGTCAACGTGCTCGAGAACCCGCACGTCGGCCTGATCTTCCTGCTCCCCGGCATGGGCGAGACGCTGCGCGTCAACGGCGGCGCGCGCCTGTCGAACGATCCCGCGCTGCTCGAGAGCCTGGCGACGGGCGGCACGCGTCCCCCGCGCACGGCGCTGGTCGTGCACGTCGAGGAGGCGTACCTGCACTGCGCCAAGGCGTTCCTGCGCGGACAGGTCTGGAACCCCGAGACGTGGACGCCCGCCGGTGAGCTGCCCTCCGCCG
Organism: Solirubrobacteraceae bacterium; assembly: GCA_036555665.1. Classification (GTDB taxonomy): domain Bacteria; phylum Actinomycetota; class Thermoleophilia; order Solirubrobacterales; family Solirubrobacteraceae; genus JAOPZW01. The sequence goes on from DATBKW010000320.1 coordinate 16,815, forward strand.
CCGAGATCTACCGCGACCACCGCGATACGCCCGGGCTCACCGTCGGCCAGGTGCAGGGCGAGCTCGAGGAGAGCATCCGCGAGCGGATGTGGTGAGGCGTTAAGCCGTCGCGAGCCCGCCGGTCAGCCGCGCCGGCGTGTCGTCGTCGGCCTCGGCGAAGAAGCCGCCCACGACGTCCTCGAGGTGGTCCATCGACTCGGCGGCATAGAGGATCGGCTGGTACTTGGTGATGTCGTACTCGATCGTCCCCATCTCGGCGAGGTCGATCGG
>DATBKW010000321.1:0-12459 GCA_036555665.1 Solirubrobacteraceae bacterium
GAGGGAGGTGTTGAACTATGTTCGACAGTGAACGCGGGCGTTTATATCAGACGCCACCTGGCAAGGCGGCGGAAGAGGTACGACGTGGGACACGAGGGGGAGAACGCCGGCGACGGTCAAAACTTGCGCCTCCCGCAAACCGACGCCCGGTAGGCCTTCCGATAATGGGTCCCTGGTGCGCGCGCTGTCGAGTCCGCAGTTCGTCGGCCGGACGAAGGAGCTGATCAGGCTCGAGGACGGGCTGGCCGGCGCGGCGCAGAGCGTGCCGGCCGCGTTCGTGATCGGCGGCGAGGCGGGCGTCGGCAAGTCGCGCCTCGTCGCGGAGCTCGCCGACCGCGCGGCGGCCGCCGGGGCGATCGTGGCGGCGGGCGGGTGCATCGATGTCGAGGAGGGCAGGCTCCCCTTCGGCCCGTTCGTGGAGGCGCTGCGCTCCCACGTCGGCGGGCTGGACGTGGCCGCGCGCGACGCGCTCGTCGCGCCGAGCGCCGACGACCTCGCTCGCCTGCTGCCGGAGCTGGCACCGCAACCGCGCGAGCGCGAGCCGGGCGGGTCGTCGCAGGGGCGGCTGTTCGAGCTCGTCCTCGACCTGCTGGGGCGCTTCGCCGACCAGGCGCCGCTCGTGCTGGTCATCGAGGACCTCCACTGGGCCGACCGCTCGACGCGCGACCTGCTCGCCTTCGTCGCGCGCAACCTGCGCGACGAGCGCATCCTGCTCTTGGCCACCTTTCGCTCGGACGAGCTCTACCGCGGCCATCCGCTGCGCCCGTTCCTGGCCGAGCTCGAGCGCAGTCGCCGCGTCGAGCGCCTCGAGCTGGCGCCGTTCACGCGCGACGAGCTCGCCGAGCAGCTCACGGCGATCCTCGGCCGCGCGGCCGACCGTCCACTGGTGGATTCGATCCTCGAGCGCTCCGAGGGCAACGCGTTCTTCGCCGAGGAGCTGCTGGCCGCCGAGGCCGAGGGACGCGACCTGCCGCCGACCCTCCGCGACATCCTGCTGGCGCGCGTCGAGGGCCTGCCCGCCGAGGTCCAGGGCGTGCTGGGGGTCGTGGCCGCCGGCGGGCGCGCCGTTCCCGAGGCCCTCCTGGCGGCGGTCTCGCCGCTGCCCGATGCCGATCGCACCCGGGCGCTGCGCGATGCCGTCGCGCACCAGCTGCTCGTCTACGGCGACGCGGAGGGCTACGCGTTTCGCCACGAGCTGCTGCGCGAGGCGGTGTACGAGGAGCTTCTCCCCGGCGAGCGCAACACGGTGCACGCGGCCTACGGCGAGGCGTTGACCGCGCGCCCGTGGCTGGCCGCCGACCCCGAGACGGTCATCGCCGACCTGGCGCGGCACTGGTACGCCGCGCACGACCTCCCGCGCGCGCTCGCGACGGCCGCCGACGCGGGGCGTGCCGCCGAGCGGCGTTCGGGCTTCGCCGAGGCGCGCGAGCACTACGAGCGCGCGCTGGAGCTGTGGGACCGCGTGGCCGATGCGCCCCTCCGCGCGGGCACGGACCGCGTGACGCTCATCCGCCGCGCGGCCGAGGCGGCGAACCTCGCGGGCGACCATGGGCGCGCGGCGGCGCTCATCAGGACTGCGATCGCCCTCGTCGACCCAGTGGCGGTGCCCGCGGCGGCGGGGCTGGTGCACGAGCGGCTGGGCCGCTACCTGTGGGCGTCGGGAGACGGCGTCGCGGCGCTCGACGCCTACGAACAGGCGGTGCGCATCGTGCCGGCGACGCCGCCGTCGGCGGCTCGCGCGCGCGTCCTGGCCGCGCGCGGGCAGGGCCTGATGCTGCTCGCCCGCCACGCGGAGTCGCGCGCCTGCTGCGAGGAGGCGATCGCGATCGCGCGCGCGGTCGGCGCACGCGCGGAGGAGGGCCACGCGCTCAACACGCTCGGCTCCGACCTGGCGTACCTCGGCGATCCGCAGGGCGCCGTCGAGCACCTCGCGCGTGCGCGGGAGATCGCTCTGGAGGTGGGCGATCCCGACGACGTCGGGCGCGCGTACCTGAACCTCGTCGACCTCATGGCCGGGCCGCTGGACCGGCTCGAGGAGGCGGTCGCGCTCGCGCGCGAGGGGATCGAGTTCGCGGGGCGCGTCGGCTCGGCGGGCGACTACGGCGTGTCGCTGCAGAGCAACGCCGCCGCGGCGCTGGTGCGCCTGGGCCGCTGGGACGAGGCGGCCGGCATGCTGCGCGCCGCCGAGGAGCGCAACCCGATCGAGATGGCGGCGATCGACCTGCACCAGTGCAGCGCGTGGCTGGACGTCTGCCGGGGAGCCTTCGACGACGCCGCGCGGCGGCTCGGGCTCGCGCGTGCGCTCATGGCCAAGACGGTCGATCCTCAGTACCAGGCGCCCCTGCGCGCTCTTGAGGCCGAGCTGGCGCTCTGGCGCGGGGACCCCAAGGCCGCCGCCGAGGCGGTCGCCGCCGGCCTCGAGCACCTCGCCGGCACCGACGACCGCTGGCTCGCCGCGCCGCTGCTGTGGCTGGGTTTGTGGGCGCAGGCCGACGCCGGCGCGCGCCCGGGCGACGACGGCGCCGGCGCCGCGCTGCTGGCGCGTGCGCGCGCGCTGCTTCGCGACGACGTCTTCATCCCGCCCGCCACGCGCGCCTACGTGGTGCTCTGCGAGGCCGAGCACGACCGGCTCGCGCGGGGCGGGGACGCCGGGCCGTGGCGGCGCGCCGCCGAGGCGTGGCGCGCGCTGGGCCAGCCCTACCCCGAGGCCTACGCGTGCTGGCGCGAGGGCGAGGCGCTCGTCGGCCGCCGCCGCGCGCGCGAAGGCGCGGGCCCGCTGGCCCGCGCGCAGGCCACGGCCGACGCGCTCGGCGCCCGCCCGTTGGCGCGCGAGGTCGCGCTGCTCGCGCGACGCGCGCGCCTCGACCTGCAGGGGCGCATCCGCGCCGCCGACGCCGACGGGGCACAGGCCGGCGCCGCGGCCGAGCTCGGGCTGACGCCGCGCCAGCGCGAGGTGCTCGAGCTCGTCGCCGCCGGGCGCACCAATCGCGAGATCGCCGAGGCGCTCTTCGTCACCGAGAAGACGGCCGGCGCGCACGTGTCGGGGATCCTGGCCAAGCTGCACGTGCGCAGCCGCGTCGAGGCCGCGACGGCCGCGCACCGCCTCGGGCTCGTGCCGTCCGGCGAGGAGTAGGAGAGCCGAAAGACAGGGATCGCGGGCCCGCTCACTCTGGGAGTTCTCCCAATGTGCGCGAGGCTCGCGCTTGGGACCCTCGCCGTGATGAGGGGGACGGTCCTGGCAGTGCTCGCCTTCGCCTTGGCGCACGTCCCGGCGGCGCAGGCGGAGATCTACTTCGGCGACCACATCGACGGCACCGCGATCGAGCGCGCCAACGACGACGGCAGCGGCGTCGACGCCACGTTCATCAGCGGCGCGAACGGGCCGTGCGGCGTCGCGGTCACCGGCTCCCACGTGTACTGGGCCAACGCGGGCAGTCACACGATCGGCCGCGCGAACCTCGACGGCACCGGGGTCGAGGAGAGCTTCATCGACACGCAGACCGCGGCCTGCGGCGTCGCCGTCGACGCGGGCCACCTCTACTGGGCCAACGAGTCCGGCTCGAAGATCGGGCGCGCCGCGCTCGATGGCAGCGCGGTACAGCAGGACTTCATCCAGGTTTCGACGGCCAACGCGCAGCCGTGCGGCATCGCGGTCGACGGCGCGCACATCTACTGGGCCTCGCGTGCGACGGGCCGGATCGCCCGGGCCAACCTCGACGGCACGGGCTCGAACGAAGGCTTCATCGCCACCGCCGGGACCGGCCGCTGCGGCGTGGCCGTCGACGCGGCGCACATCTACTGGGCCGATCAGAGCGGCGCCATCGGGCGAGCCGGCCTCGACGGCAGCGAGGTCGATGCCGACTTCATCGCGCTGCGCAGCGCGGCGTGCGGCGTCGCGGTCGACGGTGCCCATGTCTACTGGGGCAACGGCGGCGGCTCTCCCACGACCATCACCTTCCCCGCCGCCATCGGGCGGGCAAGCCTCGACGGCAGCGCCGCCAACGACACCTTCCTGCCGACCGGGCCGGGCAACGGGCCGTGTGCCGTCGCGGTCAGCAGCGGATCGTCGTCGCCCCCGGGCGGCGGCGGTGCGCCCGGCGCCGGCGGTCCCCCGGCCGGCGCCGCGCACCCCGTGGCCCAGATCTCGCAGGTCGGCCGGCTGCGCCGCGGCGCCCGCCTGCTGCTCAGCGCCGCCGGTTCGATCGGCGGCGGCTCGAACATCGCCAAGGTCGCCTGGGACTTCAACGGCGACGGCCGCTACGACGGGACGTGCCCGAGCAGCGAGCCGATCGGCATCCACGCCTTCGCGCGGTCGGGCCTGCGCACCATCGGCCTGAAGATCGTCGACGCGAACGGCGCCTCGGCGACGACCACCCAGCGGGTGGCCGTGAGCGCGATGCCCGGCGCGCCCAAGGCCGATCCGCGTGCGGTCGGCGAGGACGGCTATGCGTGCGCGAGCCCCGCCCCCAACGGTGCGCCGTGCGTCAAGGACATCGACCTCGACGGCCAGGACGCCCACGCGCTCGGGATCGGCTGCTTCGAGGAGGCGCCGCCGCCCAAGACCATCGGCCTCGCCGGCGGGCTGCCGACCGGCGCGCCGGCCGGCAGCGCGCGGGCCGCGTCGCTTGGCGGCACGGTGTACTCGTCCCCGGTCGACAAGAAGATCTTCGGCAAGCTGTGGCGCAGCCGGGGGCCGTTCAGTATCAACGGGCTTGAGTTCGACCCCAAGGCCGGGACGCCGGGCTACATCGACGAGCGCACGAACGCCATCGACGCCCAGAACGCGCGCGTGCGGATCGTCGAGACGGCGATCGTGCTCTCCAAGGACCGCGCGATCCGCGACGTCTTCCCCGACCTCACCCAGGCCACGCAGGCGATCCAGATGCCCGACTTCCCCGATGTCGGGCGCTACGTGTCGGACCTCTTCGGCTTCAAGCTCATCGGCTCGGTCACGCCCAGGTTCGTCAACGGCAGGCTCGAGCTCGCCGCCCACATCGGGATCCCCGGCGGGCTGAGCGCCGACGTGACGCTCGTCGCGGACAACGGCGGCCTGCACGTCGACGAGATCCACGCGCACGCCGACGAGGCGCCGTTCGGCCTGCTCGACATCCGCAACCTCGACTTCGACTACAAGCCGGCCGACGTCGAGTGGACGGGCGGCGCGACGATCGTGCTCAGCCAGGCGCTGGGGATCCACGGCACGATCGGCTTCAAGCACGGCGAGCTCGACCGCCTCGGTGCCTCGCTCGACCTCAACGGCGTCGGCTATCCGCTCGTCCCGCCGCTGATCGTGCTCAACCAGCTCGGCGTCGAGGCGGGCTTCGGCGACCCGGTGACGTTGACGGGGACGGTCGAGCTCACGGCTGGCGGCAAGCTCGAGGTGCTCGGCGGGAACTTCTCGGCCGCCGACCTGACGGGCACGGTGAAGTTCACCGCGTCGGACCCGTGGTCGCTGGAGGCCGGCGGCGACCTCAAGCTGCTGACCGTCCCGTTCGCCAACGCGTTCGTCAAGTACGTGTCGTCGGGCTCGCTGACTTTCGGCGGCGACGCGCGCCTGGACTTCGAGATCCTCCACGCGCACGGGCACATCGGCGGCTTCTTCACCAGCGTCGGCAACTTCCAGGCCGACGCCGACGTCGAGGGCTGCATCGACCTGCTCGGCTGCGCCGGCGCCGAGGCCGTCCTGTCCTCCAAGGGCGCCGGTATCTGCGCCGACCTGGGCTTCGTCCACGCCGGCGGCGGCGTGTTCTGGAACGGCGGCTTCACCTTCATGGCCGACTCGTGCGACATCGCGCAGTTCCGCATTCCGGGCGCGGGCGGCGCGCGGGCCGCCGCGGCGGGCGGTGAGACAAGCGTGGCGGTGCCTGGCGGCCTGCCGGCGGAGGTCTTCGCCATCGCGGGCGCGAGCGACGCGCCGAACGCCGCCGTCATCGCTCCCGACGGCACCCGCTACGCCAGCCCCGACGGCTCCGCGGTGCGCAACGACCGCTTCGTGTGGTTCCGCGAGCCCTCGCTGAAGACGACCTACGTCATCGTCGCCAAGCCGGCCGCCGGGTCATGGCGCGTGACCACGGCGGCGGGTGGCGCCGACGTGGCGGGCGTCAAGGTCGCCGACGCGCTGCCCCCGCCGTCGGTGACCGGCTCGGTGGCCCGCAGCGGCCGCGGGCTGGCGCTGCGCTACCGGGCGAAGATCGCCCCCGGCGAGCGCGTGAGCTTCGCCGAGGCTGGCACCGACGTCGCCCACGCGCTGGGCAGCGCGCGCGGGGCGGCGGGGGCGCTGCGCTTCGTCCCCGCGCCGACCGGAGGGCGCGCGCGGAGGATCGTCGCGCTCGTCACCCGGCGCGGGCTGCCGGTCACCCGCATCGTCGTCGCGCGCTTCCGGGCCCCGGCGCCGCGGCCGCCGCGCGCCGTGCGCGTGCGCATCGTGCGCCACGGCAGCACGCTGGCCATCGTCTGGCGCGGCGAGCCCGCGGTCGTCTACCGCGCCGCGGTGCGGGTCGGCGACGGTCGCAGGCTGAGGTTCGTGCGCCGCGGCGTGCGCGGGTCGGTGCGAGTACGCCGCGTGCTGCCGCAGTACGGCGCGCGCCTGACGGTCATCGGCCGCGGGCCCACCGGGCTGGCCGGGCGCCCTGCGAGCGAGCGGATCGGCCCGGTGAGGCGCCGGTGATGCGCCGCGCGATCGCCGGCGCGCTGGCGGCCCTTGCCATCGCGGTCGCGCCCGCGGGCGCGGCGAGCTTCTCGCCGCAGGCGGTCGACCTCTGGGGTCCGCCGTTCGGCGACTTCCTCAACCCGGCAGGCGTGGCCGTCGATCCGGCGGGCGACTTCGTCTACGTCGCCGACACCGGCGACGACCGCATCGTCGAGCTCACCACGTCGGGGACGTACGTCGACTCGTGGGGCACCTACGGCCACGGCCAGGGCCGCTTCAACGGTCCCGTGGCGATCGCGACCGACAGCTACGGCGACGTCTACGTCGCCGATCGCGGCGACAACATCGTCCAGAAGTTCTCTGGCTCCGGGCGCTTCCTGCGCCAGTGGCCGTTTGCCGTCCCGCGCGGCATCGCCACCGATCGGGCCGGCCACGTCTTCGGCCTGTCGGATCAGTACAACCGCGTCCACGAGTGGACGGCCGACGGACGCGACCTCGCGGCGTGGACCGCGACGATGCCGGGCAACTACTTCCCGGGCGTCTACGCGGACCCGAGCGCCAACGACGTCAAGGCGATCGCGGTGGCCAACGACGGCACCGTGCTCGTCGGCGGCGATGCCGTTCAGTCCTACGTGGGGGCACACTCGTGCGAGGAGCTGGCCGACTTCAACCCGGCCTACGACTTCCGGCCCTACCCCAACCCGCTGGTCAGCGGCGAGGTCGCGCGCTACACGGCGGCGGGCGCGTACCTCGGCACCGGCTGGCTGAGCCGGTCGCCGAAGGCCTGCATCTACCCATGGGAGAGCCAGGGGATGCCCGCGGGCTTGGCGGTCGATCGCGCCGGCGGCCAGGTTTACGCGGCGCTGCCCTTCGGGCCGGTCGTCCGGCCGCTCGGCGCCGACCGGGCCGACATCGGCCTGCCGTGCCTGCAGTGTCAGGGCGGGACCTACGTGGGCCCGCCGCAGGGCGTGGCGATCGACTGTCGCGGCAACCTCTACGTGACGGTGCGCAGCGCGGTCCTGCGCTACCGCAACCTCGACCGGGCGCCGCGGCCGCCGTGCCCGGCGCGGCTGTCGCACAACGCCGACGCGGCCGTGTCGCAGTTCGTGCATTTCGACCCGACGCATCAGCGGGTCGTGGTCGGCGTCGGCTGCCTGGATGGGCGGTGCCGCGGCGACGTCGCCGTGTACGTCGGGCCGCCGGGCTGCGCGCCGCACAACTGCTACGCCGGTCTGGCCGGCAAGACGCTCACGCTGTCGCGCGGCCACAGCACGCAGGTCTCGGTGGGTCTCGGCGGTGCGGCGCGGAAGGTGCTCGCGCACCTCGGCGACGTGCGCGTGAGCGCGCTCGTGCGTCTGCGGGGCCATCGCCGGCCGGCGGCGAGGCTGACCGGCGCGCGGCTGCGTCAACCCGAGGGCCTGTCGCTCGGCTGCTCGGCGACGAGCGCGGTCTTCGACGTGCTCGCGCTCTCGGGGCGGACTTCGCCGGTGCTGCGCCGCGCTCCCGTCTCGCTGCTGCTCGGTCCCCCGGCGGGCATCGCCACGATGCGAACGGTGCGCACCGACGGCCGCGGGCGCTTTCATCTGCGCTTCACGCCGGGCCTGTCAGGCTCGTGGAGCGCGCAGGCGCTGTACGCGGGCACGCGGCTGCGCGAGCCGGCCCGCTCGCGCGGGTGCGCGACCAAGGTGGCGCCGGTGCCGACGACCCTGGCGATCACGTCGTGCGCCAGCGCCGGCGCGATGTCGCCGGCCTCGGTGGCCGGCGCGCTGGCGCCGGCGGTGGCCGGCGCGCGCATCGAGCTCGTCTACACGCGCGTGAGCGCGAGCGCGGTGCTGACCGAGGCGAGCGCGGATGCCGACGGCCGCTTCACCGACGCACCCGTCCTGGCGGCGGGGACGTGGTCGGTCGTGGCCCGCTGGCCGGGCGACGCCCGCCATCCGGCGGTGACATCGGCGCCGTGCAGCTTCTCGTCGTCGCTGACGCCGACGTCGCTGGGCATCGAGTGTCCGCGGACGCCGGCGCTCGACCCGGTCCGCGTCTTCGGGCAGCTGACCCCGGGCTTTGCGGGCGCGCCGGTCACGGTGACGGTCGTCGACGGGGCGGGCGATCGCCGCACCGCGACGGCCACGACGGTCGACGACGGCGACTACGAGGCCGACTTCGGCGCCCTGCGCCCACTCGGTTTCTGGACCGCGCAGGCCACGTGGCCGGGCGATGCCGCGCACGCTGGGGCGACGTCGGACAGCTGCCGGTTCGACAACTCGACCTGAGCTCGGCCTACACCGCTCCGCTCGGCTCGCGCCCTGCGCTTTCGCCGCGCGGCTTGACATATGCCTATATAGACATATAATCCACCGCGTGGCACGGGCAGCAACCACAGCGGACGCGTTCAACGCGGTGGCCGAGCCCCGGCGGCGCGAGATCCTCGACGCCCTTGCCGGCGGCGAGCGCCCGGTCAACGACCTGGTGCGCGCGCTCGGCCTGGCCCAGCCGCAGGTGTCCAAGCACCTGCGGGTGCTCCGCGAAGTGGGGGCGGTCGACGTGCGAGACGTAGGACGGCAGCGGCTCTACCGGCTCAACGGCCACGCGCTCAAGCCCATCCACGACTGGGTGAAGGGCTACGAGCGCCTGTGGTCCGACCGCTTCGAGGAGTTGGACGCCGTGCTGGAAGACCTCAAGCGCAAGGAGCAAGGAGATGGCAGTGAGTAGCCGGAGCGCGAGCGTGACGCTCCCCACCGACGAGCAGATCCTCATCACGCGCGAGTTCGATGCCCCCAGGCACCTCGTCTACGAGGCCTACACCAAGCCCGAGCACATCAGGCGCTGGTGGCATGCCAAGCGCGGCGAGATGACGGTCGCCGAGGTCGACCTGCGCGTCGGCGGCGGCTGGCGCTACGTGATGGTCACGCCCGACGGCTTCGAGGTCGCCTTCCACGGCGAGTACCGCGAGATCGTGCCCAACGAGCGGATCGTCTCGACCGAGGTCTACGAGGGCATGCCGGGCGCCGAGGCGCTGGACACCGTGACCTTCACCGAGGCCGACGGGCGCACGACGCTGACGATCCTCGTCCAGCACAGCGACAAGGCAGGCCGCGACGCGCACATCGAGTCAGGCATGGAGGACGGCCTGCAGGACGCGCTGGACCTCCTCGAGGAACTCGCGGTCTCACTGCCCTGAGCCCTGGCTCAGAGCGGGATGTTGCCGTGCTTGCGCTTGGGGCCCGGCTGGCGCTTGGTCAGCAGGGTCTCGAGCGCGGTGATGACCTTGGGGCGCGTCTCGTGGGGGACGATCACGTCGTCGACGTACCCGCGTTCGGCCGCCGTGTAGGGGTTGGCGAAGCGCGCCTTGTAGTCGTCGATGAGCTTCTGGCGGCGCGTGTCGGGCGTGGGCGAGCCCGCGATGTCACGGCGGTAGATGATGTTGACCGCGCCCTCGGGCCCCATCACGGCGACCTCCGCGCTCGGCCAGGCGAAGTTGAAGTCGGCCAGCAGGTGCTTGGAGGCCATGACGTCGTAGGCGCCGCCGTAGGCCTTGCGGGTGATGACCGTGATCTTCGGCACCGTCGCCTCGGTGAAGGCGTACAGCAGCTTGGCGCCGTGGCGGATGATGCCGCCCCATTCCTGGTTGGCCCCGGGGAGGAAGCCGGGGACGTCGGTGAAGGTCAGCAGCGGGATGTTGAAGGCGTCGCACGTGCGCACGAAGCGCGCGGCCTTCGAGGAGGCGTCGATGTCGAGGACGCCGGCGAGCTGTGAGGGCTGGTTGGCCACCACGCCGATCGCGTAGCCGTTCAGGCGCGAGAAGCCGACGACGATGTTCTTGGCCCAGTGCTCGTGGATCTCGAAGAACTCGCCGTCGTCGACGACGAGCCGGATCACGTTGCGCATGTCGTAGGGCTTGTTGGGGCTGTCGGGGACGACGGTGTCGAGCTCCTCGTCCATGCGCATCGGGTCGTCGGTCGGCATGACGCGCGGCGGCGTCTCGAGGTTGTTCTGGGGCAAAAACGAGAGCAGGTACCGCGTGTCCTGCAGGCAGGCCTCCTCGTCCTCGGCGGCCAGGTGCGCGACGCCGGACTTCTCGTTGTGCGCCATCGCGCCGCCGAGCGATTCGAAGTCGACCTCCTCGCCCGTGACCGTCCTGATGACGTCGGGCCCCGTGATGAACATGTGCGAGGTCTCCTTCACCATGAAGATGAAGTCGGTGATCGCCGGCGAGTACACCGCGCCGCCCGCACACGGGCCCATGATCAGGCTGATCTGCGGGATGACGCCCGAGCACATGACGTTGCGCGTGAAGACGTCGCCGTAGGCGCCCAGCGACACGACCCCCTCCTGAATGCGCGCGCCGCCCGAGTCGTTGATCCCGATGACCGGGCAGCCGATCTTGGCCGCCAGGTCCATGATCTTGCACATCTTCTCGGCCATGACCTCGCCCAGCGAGCCGCCGAAGACGGTGAAGTCCTGGCTGAAGACGCACACCCGCCGGCCGTCGATCGTGCCGTGGCCGGTGACCACCGCATCGCCCCACGGCCGGTTGCGCTCCATGTCGAACTCGGTGGTCCGGTGGCGGACGAAGGTGTCGAGCTCCTGGAACGAGCCGGGGTCGAGCAGCTTCTCGATCCGCTCGCGCGCAGTCTGCTTGCCGCGGGCGTGCTGCTTCTCCTCGGCCTCGGGCGAGGAGTGGATCGCGGCCTGGCGCAGCTCGTGAAGGACTGCCAGCCGCTCGGTGTAGGTCTCGGGATTGTGCTCGCGGTGGGTCATGGCCGCGCGGATGCTAGTGGGCGCTCAGCGCCGTCCTCGCTCCATGACCTCGCGTACTTGCTTGGCGGTCAGTCGGTCCGCTGCCTCGGCGGCCAGTCGTCCATCGACAACCTCGAGGTCGAGCTGCGTCCCGGGCGTCATCCCGAGCTGATCGCGGAGTGGCTTTGGCACGACCAGGCGCCCGGCCGCATCGCTGGTGGTCCGCATGGCATCAGTGTCCACGATCGAAACTAGAGCGCGCTGACCGCGAGGTCCGCGAACAGCTGCGCCTTGGTGACGTCCTCTGGGCCGTAGGGCTCGCCGTCGCGGCGGTCGAGCAGCGTCAGCGTCCCGAGCGACTGGCCGCGGCGCAGCAGCGGCAGGACGAGCATCGTCACCGGGACGTAGTTCGTGCCGCGGGCGATGTCGGCCGCGAAGCGGGGGTCGCTGCGGCAGTCGGCGAGGACGATCGGCGCCGCGCTCTGGTGCACGGCGCCGGCGATGCCCTGCCCGGGCGCGAGGCGCACGCCGATGATCTCGCGCGCGCCGGCGCCCCAGGCGGCGTGGAAGACAAGCCCGCCGGTCGTCTGGTCGGCCAGGGCGATCGAGGCCGCGGCGGCGTCGAACACGCCGGCCGCCGTGCGCACGATGCCCTCAATGACCGAGCGCGGCGCTTCGCCGTCGTCGAGGCTCGTGACCAGCGGGGCGCCGCGGCGCGAGGTCAGCGGCCGGCCGAGGGCCTCCGCGAGCGCCGCCGCGCTCGGGATGCGGCGCTCGGGCATGAACTCCATGCCGCTGCGCAGCGCGGCGTCGATCTCGGGCGTCACCTCCGCGTAGCGGCCGACCAGCGGCGCGCGGTCGGTGTAGGAGGGCGGCCCGCCGGCGAGCAGCGTGACCAGCGTGACGGAGAGGCTGAAGACGTCGGAGCGCTCGGAGACGCGGCCGCCGCTGAACACCTCGGGCGCCATGAAGCGCGGGGTGCCGACGGCGACTGTGCCGTGCGTCGACTCGCCCAGCTCGCGCGCCACGCCAAAGTCGACGAGGACTACTCCGCGGTCGGCCAGGATCAGGTT
>DATBKW010000322.1:0-2703 GCA_036555665.1 Solirubrobacteraceae bacterium
TGCTGCTGATGAGCCGCGCCGCCGTGGCCGACGTCGACGCACTGGTCGAGCTCGCGGCCGCCGGACGCCTGCGCGCGGCAATCGACGTCTGGCCGCGCGAGCCCGTCCCGCCGGACCATCCCGCGCGCGGCGTCGAGGGCCTGCTGCTCTCGGCGCATCGGGCGGGCGGGATGCCCGAGGCGTTCCGGGCCATCGGCGGCATGGTCGTGTCCGACCTCGAGCTCGTGCTGCGTGGCCTGCCGCCCGTGACGTGCCGCCGCGCCGAGCGCGAGACGGTCGGGCGGCTGCGCAGCCGGCCCATCGATCAGGAGCAGTAGGAATGCCGGAGGCCGCCATGTGGCGGCCGGAGGCGGGTCCCCCCGGCCGGAGGCCGGATCGTGACCGCTACGCGGCGCGGCGGGCTTGCACGTCTGCGACGTCGCCCATGGCCCGCCGGTACCCGGCGGCGAGGCGCTGCAGCGCGCGCTCCCACGTTCGCTCGCTCACCGCCTCCAGCGCGCGCTGGGCAAGGCGCTCGCGCTGGAGCGGCGCCAGTGCGAGCTCGACAAGCGCTTTCGCCAGCGCACCGGCATCGGCCGGCCGGAGCAGGCCGGTGACGCCGTCCTCGACGATCGAGCACGGGCCGCCCTCGGCGACGGCGACCACGGGCAGGCCGCTGGCCTGCGCCTCGAGCAGGACCTGGCCGAAGGTGTCGGTGCGGCTGGCGAAGAGGAAGAGATCGGCGCTGGCATAGGCGCGGGCGAGCGCGTCGCCCTCCAGCCAGCCCAGGAACGTCGCGTGGCCGCCCAGGCGCGCGCGGAGCGCATCCTCCTCCGGCCCGCCGCCGGCCAGGCAGAGGTGCAGGCGCGGGTCGCTCTCGCGCGCGGCGAGGAACGCATCCGCGAGCAGGTCGGCGCCCTTCTCGCGCGTTAGGCGTCCGCTGTAGAGGACGGTGACCTCGCCGGGCAACGCGTTCGCGTCGCGTTTGGCCGGCGAGAAGCGCTCGAGGTCGACGCCGCGGTCCCAGCGGCCGATGCGCGCGGCCTCGATACCCATCGTGCGCAGCACCTCGTCCGACGCCGGGCTGGGGCTGAGCACGGCACGGCACTGGCCGTAGAAGACGCCGATCGCGGCGCGAGCGAGGAACTCGAGCCGGGGATCGCTCGTGCGCAACGCGGTGTAGGCCGCCAGCTCGGTGTGGTAGGAGCCGAGCACGGGCAGCTCCATGAAACGCGCGATGACCGCGGCGGCGACGCCCGCCGGACCGGGGCTGCAGAGGTGGACGAGGTCGTAGCGCCCTTCGGCCAGCGCCTCGACGATCGCCGGCAGGCTGGGGACACCGACCTTCAGGCCCGAGTAGAAGGGGATGTCGACCTCGGCCACCGCGCTCAGCCGGCGATCGACGCTGGCGTCGGTGCCCACGACCTCGACCTCGAATCCGGGGACGCCGCGCTCACGGATCTCGTCGAGCGTGTGGGTCACGCCGTGCATGCCGCCGACCGCGTCGGCGACGAGCGCGACGCGCGGGCACTCATCTTCGCGGTGGACGAGCTTGCTCTTCTCGCGGCCGAGAAAGGCGGCGGCAGGCGCGTACGGGATGGCCGCCACGCAGGCGTCGAAGAGGCCGGCCGCGGCGACGCTCAGGTCGTCGCCGGTGGTGGTCGCGACCAGGACGCCGTCGACCGCCCCCGCGAGTTTGCGCTCGTGGGCCCGCCGGGCGCGGCGGAAGAGGTCGGCGTGGCTGAAGTCCTCGTGCTGGAGCAACGCGAGCAGCTCGCGCCCGGCGACCCTCAGGTCGACGGCCTCCAGCCAGGCGCGTAGCAGCGCGCGGGCAGCGTCGGGCGCGAGATCGGCGCCGATGGCGCCCCTGCGAACGTCTCCCTCGCGCATGAGGCGCTCGACCATGGTCAGCACCGCGCGAGGGTCGACACGTTGGTCGCCGTCGCCGCGGCCGAGCGCGCGCACCGCGAGGGCCATGGCGCTGTGCGCCCACTTCGCGGCGCTGCCCTGGTCGCCCCGGGCGTCCGCTCGACCGGCCCGGACGTGGGCGAGGTACTCATGCCATGTGTGGGCGTCCGGCGTCTCGGTGAAGGTGCGTCCTATGTCGACGCCGGCGTGGTCGTCGGAGCCGCCGACGCCGGTCCCTCCGTGGGTCTCGATGTAGACGGCCGCGGGCGCGTTGAGCTCGCGGGCGCGGGAGCCGTTACGCGTCTCCCAGACTCCGAAGAGCTCGGCGAGGCGGCGGCGATGGCGCGGCGTGAGCGGCGCTTCGACGGCGTAGAACGGGTGCGCGAGGGCGCACGCGATCTCGTTGTCGCGCAGGTACTCGGCCACCTGCTCGACGTTCTCGGCGTGAGCCTGCAGCCACTCGTGGTCCTCCGGGGTGATGCCGTAGCAGAGGACGTGGACCGCCTGGGGCTCCCCCTTGAACCACGCCGTCAGCTCCTCGGACACGAAGACGTCCGGGCGGTCGGCGATCTGCACGACGCCCCCGATCGTGTCGTGGTCGGTGATCGTCACGAAGTCCATCCCGCGGCGCTTGGCGAGCCCGTAGACCTCCTCGGGCGGCGTGGCGCACTCGGGCAAGCCGAGCGCTCGCTGGACCCCGAGCCTGGATAGCTCCGAGGCACTCGAGTGGCAGTGCAGGTCGGCCCTTCTCGTTGCGCGAACGTTCATCTCGCCTTTGCAGATTCCCCTGCAAACGCACGCTTTCTGTAAAGCGGT
>DATBKW010000323.1:0-21860 GCA_036555665.1 Solirubrobacteraceae bacterium
CGACCTCGGCCACCGCGAGCTCAGACCGTCGCGAGCAGTTCCCGCCACCGCCCGTCAGCACAGCAGTGCCAGCAAGCGCCTCGACGTCACACACCGTCGCGCCCGCGCGGGTTGGTCAGTCCACTCCCGGCACCCGGCGCGTGGTTGAGGCGAGCTCGGGCCGCAATCAGCTCATCGTCACGGACCCAGCCGCTCGCGCCGCGCACAAAGCCGAGCCGGTAGAGGCCGCCGCCAAGCCGCGCTGGAAGACAGCGCGAGAGCCGCGGTGGATCGGTGACCATCAAGGTTTGGACTGCTGCTGGCACGCGATTGCGGCAGTGCGCATCGTTACGACTTGCGCTCCCCATCGGTGGCTGACGTTGCGTGGGCGTTGCGCGGTTGGGGCGTCAGGCCTGCTGGGTTGGCGTCGTGGGTCGACGGAGCGCGTTGCGGACTTCACCTTGCCTCGAATAGGAGGTTGGCGATGACCTCTTGACCTCGTGCGTTGGGGTGTAAGTGGTCGGGCGCGAGGAAGCGCTGGGCGGGCTGAGCGCCGCGCGGGCCGTTGAACGCGCGGTCCACGTCGACGCAGCGGCCGCGGTGTTCGGCGGCCAAGCGGCATTGAATCGCGTCGAAGCGGGCCACCGCCGCCTCGGAGGGCTTGACCGCGGCACGAGAGTCGTATGACGCGTCGACAGCGTCGCCGATGACGGAGTTGTAGACGTTGGTCAAGCGCAGGATCGTCGGCTTGTTTGTGCGCAGCGTGTCGATCTGGTTCAGAACGGCATCCATGGTGTGTTCGAACTGTCGGGCGACACCGCGGATGCAGCTTTCGTCGACTCGCGCCCAACGGACGACCCCGGATGGTGAGAGCACCGAGCAGGGATCGTCGGAGCGATTCCATGGGAGGTCGTTGACGCCCATGTCGATGACGATGTCGTCAGCCTTGCCGACGAGCTGGCGGACGAAGTCGTCGGATTTCAGTTGTTTGAGCAGGTCGCGCGCCTGGGTGCCCGAAATCGCCTGGTCGTTGAGTCTTGCGCTGATGCGGTGGGCGAACAGTGCGGCGAACGCCGTGCACTGGCACGGCGGATTTGCTGTCGACGCGATCGAGTCTCCCAATGCGAGCAGCGAGCCCGCCGAGGCGCTGGCGGCCGTCGCGCTGGAAGCGGCAGATGACGACCGGTTCGTTTGGTTCGACCCGCCGCACCCGGCGGCCACGAACGCGGCGCTGACGATACACGCGGCCCAGCGAACCACCACGAACTGGAAGCGCGCGCGAGCGAGTCTAGGTCGTTGCATGGCGAGTTACCCAGGTTGTTAGAGCAGGCCCATTCCCGCGCCGAGTCCTCGGGACCGGCCGAGCGGGTTGGTGAGCGTGATCGACGGCCGTGTCGCGCGCGGGCTGTGATCGCGCTTGTTCGCGTACGCATGCTGTGCTGCGCGCGCCGGATGGTCGTAGGCAGGCTGGGCGGTTGCGCTCGCGGCCGCGAAGGTGGCGATCGCGGCGAGTTCTACGGCCAGGATATGAGTGATGCGGCGGTGGTACATGGCGGCCTCCGGGGGCAGCGGGGTTGTGCTGCGCACTCTGGGGAGGACCACCAACAAGGGGCTATCGGCGCGCCAACAGGCGGCCATTGATGGGCGTAGAGTCGAGCCGCACGCAACGTGGATGGCGGCGGTGTCCGGGATGGCCGACAGTTCCCGTCAGTTGCGGATCGAGTTGCTCGGTCCGGTTGAGGCATGGGTGGGCGACCAGCGGGTGGGGTTGGGGGGCCAGCGGCCAAGGGCGCTGTTCGCCTTCTTGGCCCTGATGAGCGGTCGCGTCGTGACCAGCGAGGACCTGATCGACGAGCTGTGGGGCGAGCAGCCTCCAGCGCGGGCTCGTGACAGCCTGCAGATGCACGTGTCGCGGCTGCGCAAGGCGTTGACCTTGGTAGGCGCCGAGGGTGGCGGGCTGATCAGCCAGGCAGGTGGCTATGTGTTGGATGTGCGGCCGGGACAGCGTGATGTGGATCGCTGGCAGCAGACGCTCGGACAGGCACGGCGAGCGCGCGCAATCGGCGAGTTCGCGGCCGCTCGCGCGGGCATCGACGACGCACTGCGTTTGTGGCGCGGACAGGCGCTGGGCGGGGTGGCCGCGCATGAGGTGCTCGCCGGCGAGCGAGCGCGGCTTGAGGAGGAGCGGTTAGGCGCGATCATTGAGGGCATCGAGCTCGATCTCGGGTTGGGCCGTCACGCTGGGTTGCTGGGACAGCTCGAGGCGCTTGTTATCGCGCATCCGTTCAAGGAGCGTTTGGTGGAGCTGCAGATGCTGGCGCTGTATCGGGCCGGTCGACAGGCCGACGCGCTGGCGGCCTTTCACGCTGCCCGTACACGACTGGTGGAGGAGCTCGGCATCGAGCCCGGACAGCCGCTGCGCGAGAGATACAACGACATGCTGCGCCATGCCGACACGCTCGACGCCGACCCCACATTCGCGTCGCCCGTTGCGGCTGGCGGGCGCGGCTTGCCGGCGCTGCCGAACCGGACGATTGGCCGCAAGCGCGATGTCGACGCGATCGGCGCACGACTACGCGTGCGGTCCGTCCGCCTGCTCACGCTCGTTGGCCCCGGCGGGGTCGGCAAGACGCGTCTCGCGCTGGAGGCGGCCCGCCGGGTTGAACACGACTTCACCGACGGTGCTCGTCTCGTCTCGCTTGCCTCTGTGCAACGGGCCGACGACGTGCCAGCGGCAATCGTCCGGGCGCTGGGGATCATCGTGTTCTCCGGCGAGTCCGCGTACGAGGCGATCGAACGCTTCCTGACCCGTAAGCACCTCCTGCTCATCGTGGACAACTGCGAGCACGTACTGACCGCCGCGCGATCGCTGGGCGGCCTGCTCGAGGCGTCCCCGGCGCTCACAATCCTCGCGACCAGTCGCCAACCGCTCGCGATTCACGGCGAGGAGCGCTACCCCGTGTCACCGCTGACGCTCCCGCGGCCCGCAGCACGCTACGACGTCGAGGCGCTCGGTGGTGTCGACGCCGTCGTGCTGTTCTGTGAGCGAGCGCGCGCCCGCGACCCCACCTTTGACCTCGACGCTCTCGAGGCACCCTACGTCGCGGAGATCTGCCGGCGCGTCGACGGACTTCCGCTTGCGATCGAGCTGGCCGCGGCGCGGTGTGGCCTGCTGTCACCGAGCGAGATCGCCGAGCGCTTGGACACAGCGCTCGGCACCCTGGGCACCGGCGCCCTCGACGCGCCTGCCCGCCAGCAGACGCTGCGCGCGACCATCGATTGGAGTCACGAACTGCTCAGCGACGATGAGAAGCAGTGCTTCGCAGACTTTGCGGTGTTCGCTGGCGGCGCGACCGTGAGTGCCGCCGAAACGATCATGAAGACGGGGCTCGACACGCTCGACGGGCTGCTCGCCAAAAACCTTCTCGTCGGCGGTCCGCGCACCCACATGCCGGCCCGTCTAGGAATGCTAGAGACGATCCGTGCATACGCCAGCGAGCGCTTCGCGGTCAGCCCAGGCAGAGACGCGGTTTGCGAGAGCCACTTTCACTACTACCTGGCGCTTGCCGAAGGCCACGGAAGCGAGCGCGTTCTGTGGGGCGCCGACCGCAAGCACCATCGTGCCCACGTGGACGACGAGATCGACAACCTCCACGCGGCTCTCGGCTGGGCGGTCCGCCGCGAGAGCGCACGGCAAGCCCTCGCGATGTGCGCCGCGCTACGTTCCTACTGGGCGCTGCAAGGTCGCCCAGCCGAAGCCGTCGCCTGGGTCCAGACGGCCCTAAACCTGCCGGACGGCGGTGAGTATCCCGTGCTACGAGTCGAGGCTCTCGAGGCATTGGCATTCGGCCTGCGACAGCTAGGGCGCACCGACGACGCGACCCCGGTCCTTGCGGAGGCTGAGGCCGTGGCCCGCGATCTTGACGATCCCGCAATCGTCTCGGCCGCTCTCGAACGTCGCGCGGTTCGCGAGGCGATGGACGGCCGGCCCTGCGCGGCGGAAGCCCTTGCCGATGAGGCACTCGACCACGCGACGATCGCGAAGGACGACTGGGCCATCGCCAACGCCGCGTTCGCACGAGCGCTCGCGGCGCCGCCCACACCCGAGCTTCGCCAACGCGTCGACCAAGCGGCCTCGCTCCTGCACAAGGCCGGGAACATCTTCCGGCTCTCGAGCCTGTACTCCAGCGCTGCCTACGGCGCCATATGCAACGGCAGCGAGAGCGACGCGAAGGAGTTCATCGACGCGGCGTTACGGATCGCGCGCGACGACGATCACCCCTTTACGTGGATGGGCATCCAAGGCAACCTCGGGCTCAGCGCACTGCTGACCGGCGATGTCGAGGCCGCTCACCACGCGTTCCACACCGAGCTCGCGCTCTGCCGCGAACTCGCCGCGCGTCCCTACGACATCGAGGGTCTGCGCGGCCTCGCGGCAGTCGCCGCCCACCGCGGCGAGGCCGACCGCGCCGCCCGTCTCCTTGGCGCCGCCACGGCACACCGTCGCGGGCAACCCGAGGACCCCGTCGATGCCAAACTCGACGCGACGTTCTATGAGGCCGCCCGCACGCTCCACGGAGCAGCTGCCTGGACCGCCGCCTCTCGCGAAGGGCGTGCGCTGAGCTTCGAAGACGCGATCGCTTACGCCCTGGACGACCCACGCGGGGATCCCCGCACTGAGCCACACGACAACCGCGGCACGTGACTCTCGTCCGGCGACTGGCTCACAACGCCAGTCGGGACTGCCGTTTGCTGCCTCCGCGCAGCCGGAGCCCCGACGGCCTCGTCGACGCCGGCTGAGTCGGACCGCAGGGAGGAACCCAAGAGTCGCTCGAGTGCGACCGCCCGGGCGGGTGGCGTCGGACACGGCCTCGGCCGGGGCTTGTCCCCGGACGAGGAGCGTTGTCCGATCGACAGGACCCGCCCGCCCCGGGTGCGGGACCGGCGGCCGTCGCTCCAGCTGGCGCCGTGTGCCGCGGCGCTTAGAGAGTCGCGCGAACGGCGTCAAGAAACGCGCGCGCCGCCGCCGTGGTGCCCGTGCGCGGCGTCAGCGCGTAGACCGTGCGCCGCGGGCCGTCGTCGCGCAGCTTCAGCACCGATACGCCGGGCAGGTGGCCGCCGGCGAGCATGGCCGGCGCGAGCGTCACCGCGAGATCGGCTGCGACGAGGGCGCGGATGGCGAGGACGTCGCGCGTGACGAAGCGCATGTCGGGTTCGAACCCGGCCGCGACGCACGCGTTGCGAAGGATCCCCGTGCCCGATGCCATCGTCCACGGATCGCCGGCGAGATCGCGCAGGTGGATCGTCCGCCGGCGTGCCAGACGGTGGTTCGGGCCGACGATCGCGACGAACGGCTCGTCGAGCAGGTCGTGACGGCGCAGGCCGGCGTGCTCGCGCCGCGGTGCCTCCGCATCCTGGAAGGTCAGGGCCACGTGCAGGCTGCCGTCGCCCACGGCGGCCGCGAGCTCCGCGTTCGTCCCCTCCGCCGCCTCGACGCGCCGGGGCACCAGGCGCTCGATCGCTGCGGGCACGAGCGTCGCCAGCGCACTGGGGAAGCCGCCGACGCGGATCGCCGCGCCGCCGTCGGTGAGCTCGCCGAGCTGGGTGTCGGCCAGCGCGATGCGATCGGCGAGCGCGTCCGCATGCTCGAGGGCGAGCTCGCCGGCCGCCGTCAGCGTCGGGCCGCCGGGGCCGCGGTGCAGCAGCCGCGCGCCCAGCTCGCGCTCCAGGGCGGCGACCTGTTGTGACACCGCCGGCTGGGTGAGCGACAGCTCGCGAGCGGCGGCGGAGAACGATCCGGCGCGGGCGACGGCGCGGAAGGTCAGCAGCCGGCGCGGATCAAGCATAATCTGAACTTATCACTTAGACGATTCGATGATTTGAAGTGATGACCTAGCAGCGCCACCATCAAGGCATGCTCGAAGCCATCGCATTCATCGAAAGCCGCGGCGCTCAGCGCGCCAAGTTGAACGGTTGGGGGCCCGAGGGCCCGCGCGCGACCTACGCCGTCAAGACGCCCAGAAGCTCACGCGCGGTGCGCGCCGTGTTCTCCGCCGTGATGCCGAGCTTCTCGAGGACCTCCGCGCCCGGCGCGCTGGCCCCGAAGCGCTCGATCGACACGGTGCGGTCCACCCAGCGCTCCCACCCCTGAGCCACGCCCGCCTCGACGGCGACCGACGGCAGGCCGGGCGGCAGGACCGAGTCGCGATAGCCGTCCTCCTGCTCGGCGAACAGCTCCCACGACGGCATCGACACCACGCGCGCGCGGACCTCGTCGCCGGCCAGCAGGTCGGCGGCCGCGACGGCGACCGACAGCTCCGAGCCGGTGCCGACGATGACCACGTCGGGGTCCTCGGCGTCGCGCAGGACGTAGGCGCCGCGGGCAACGCCGTCGGCGTCGACCTCGGCCAGCACCGGCAGGTCCTGGCGCGAGAGGATCAGCGCCACCGGCCCGTCGATGTCCTCGAGGATCGTCCGCCACGCGGCGGCGGTCTCGTTGGCGTCGCCGGGCCGCATGACGACCAGGTGCGGGATCGCCCGCAGCGCCGCCAGGTGCTCGATCGGCTGATGGGTCGGGCCGTCCTCGCCGAGGCCGACCGAGTCGTGGGTGAACACCCACGCGTCCTCGAGGCCCATCAGCGCCGACAGGCGGATCGCGCCGCGCATGTAGTCGGCGAACTGCAGGAAGGTCGAGCCGTACGGGCGCAGGATCCCGCCGTGGCCGGCCATGCCGTTGACCACGCCACCCATGCCGTGTTCGCGCACGCCGAAGAAGACGTTTCGGGTCGGGCGGGCGGCGTTGTAGGCGAGCTCGTGCCCGCCCGGGAACTCGGTCTTGGTCGATTCGCTGAGGTCGGCCGCGCCGCCGACCATCGTCGGAACGTAGTCCGCGAAGGCGGCCATCGCCTGCTGGCCCGCGCTGCGCGTGGCGAGCTTGTCCTTGCCCCAGTCGATGGCGCTGAGCGCCTCGCGCAGGCCGGGCATCGGCTTGCCCGCCCACGCGGCGTCCCACTGCTCAGCCAGCTCGTCGTGGCCCTCGCGCCAGGCCTTGAACCGCTCCTCCCATTCGGCCTGCAGCGCGCCGCCGCGCGCCTTCTGGTCGAAGTGCTCGTAGACGCCGTCGGGCACGACGAAATGCTGGTCGGGATCCCAGCCGAGGATCTCCTTCGTCGCGCGCACCTCGTCCTCGCCCAGCGGCGAGCCGTGCGCCTTGCTCGTGCCCTGCTTGTGGGGCGCCGGCCAGCCGATGATCGTCTTGACGCGGATGAGCGACGGGCGCTCCTCCTCGCGCATGGCGCGATCGATGGCCTGCTCGAGGTCGGGCAGGTTGTTGACGTCGTCGACGCCCTGCACGTGCCAGCCGTAGGCCTCGAAGCGCTTGCCCACGTCCTCGGTGTCGAAGCTCAGCTCGGTGGGGCCGTCGAGCGAGATGTCGTTGTCGTCGTAGAGGTAGACGAGCCGCCCGAGGCCGAGCTTGCCGGCCAGCGACGCGGCCTCGGACGCGATGCCCTCCATGAGGTCGCCGTCGGAGACGATGGCGAAGACGCGGTGGTCCTGGACCTCGGCGCCGAAGTGCGCGCGCAGGTAGCGCTCGGCCATCGCCATGCCGACGCCGTTGGCGAAGCCCTGGCCCAGCGGGCCGGTGGTGATCTCCACGCCGGGCGTGACGTGGACGCGGTCGCGCTCGGGGTGGCCGGGCGTCAGCGAGCCCCACTGGCGGAAGCGCTTGAGCTCGTCCATCGACAGCGCGTAGCCACTGAGGTGCAGCACCGAGTACAGCAGCATCGAGCCGTGCCCCGCCGACAGGACGAAACGGTCGCGGTCGGGCCAGCTGGGATCGCTCGGGTTGTGCTCGAGGATGCGCGTGTAAAGGAGGTAGGCGGCGGGCGCCATGGCCATCGGCAGCCCCGGGTGGCCGGAGTTCGCCGCCTGCACCGCGTCCATGGACAGCGTCCGGATCGTGTCGATGCTGAGGCGCTCGATATCGGAGGAGGGCATAGGCCGCGTAGTATCCCGCGCCGCCCTCCTCCGAATCGCCGCGGGTCAGCTCCCGGCCTGCGCGGCAGCGGGGATCGGCGCCGTCGCGTGTGCCGCACCGCGGCGCGGCAGCGCGGTGGCCACGAGCGCGCCGAGCAGCGACAGGCCGGCCGACACCCCGACGGCGGGCGCGAAGCCGTCGCTGAACGCCTGCGCCGACGCGTAACTGCCCGCGCCGGTGAAGACCGCGACGAGGATGGCGATGCCGAAGACGCCGCCGAGCTGGCGCATCATGCTGTTGACGCCCGCCGCCTTGCCGATCGCCTCGGGCGCGACCGCGCTGACGACGGTGCTCTGAAAAGCGGGCAGCGCCATCGAGATGCCCGCGCCCGCGACGACCATGGGCCCGACCATCTCGCCGTACCCGATGCCCGGGCCGGCGATCAGCGCGACGACGCCGAAGCCGACGGCCTGCAGCAGCAGCCCGGCGACGATGAACGGGCGCGGCCCGAGGCGGTCCGCGAGCGTCCCGGCGACCGGCGCGCACAGCGACAGCGTGACCGTCCAGGGCAAGAGGCGCAGCCCGGCGCCGAGCGGCCCGTGGCCCAGGCCGGTCTGCAGGAACTGGGCGAAGAAGAACACCGAACCGAAGAGCGACGCGGTGGCCAGGAAGCTGGCGGCATTGCCCGCCGAGAAGGAGCGCGAGCGGAAGAAGCGCATCGGCAGCATCGGCTCACGGGCGCGCAGCTCCCAGGCCACGAAGGCGATCGTCAGCACCACGCCTGCGGTCAGTGCGCCCAACACCTCGAGGCTGCCCCAGCCCGCGCTGTTGCCGCGCACGAGGCCCCACACCAGGCCGAACGCGCCGGCGGTGGCGAGCGCGACGCCGCCGCCGTCGAGGCCGGTGTCGCCGCCGAAGCTCTCCTCCAGGCGCGCGAGGATGAGCGGCAGCGTGATGACGCCGATCGGCACGTTGACCCAGAAGATCCACTGCCACGCGAGGCCCTGCGCAACGGCGCCGCCGACCAGCGGGCCGGACGCCACGGCCAGGCCGGTGACGCCCATCAGGATCCCAAGCGCGGCGCCGCGGCGCTCGGGCGGGAAGGCCGCGCTGACGATCGCCAGCGACAGGGTGGTGACAAGCGCCGCGCCCGCGCCCTGGACGGCGCGCGCGGCGATCAGCGCGCCGATGCCCGGCGCCAGCGCGCAGGCCACCGAGGCGGCCGTGAACAGCGCCAGGCCGCCGGCGAACAGCCGCCGGCGCCCGAAGCGGTCGCCCAGCGCCGCGGCGGTGAGCAGCAGCACGGCGAAGCTGAGGTTGTAGGCGTTGACCGTCCATTCGAGCTGCTCGATCGACGCGTACAGGTCGGTGCGGATGGTGCTCAGTGCGGTGGTCACGACCAGCGTGTCGAGCGCGACCATCAGCGACGCCACGGAGGTGAGGGCGAGCACCCAGCCCCTGGTCGATGTCTTGGTCATGCTCGTTCAGACACCGGCCGCGACCGCAACTGAGCGATGAATTCATGCGGCCGCTGGTGTCCTTACGAGCGATGCACGAGACAGGAGCCGGCCATGTCACAGACGACCAGGAGTTCCGCGCGCTCGTCGAGCCCTTCCGGCGCGAGCTGCAGCTTCACTGCTATCGGATCGTGGGCTCGATCCAGGACGCCGAGGACCTGGTCCAGGAGACGCTCCTGGCCGCGTGGCGCGGCCTCGAGCGCTTCGAGGGGCGCGCCTCGCTGCGCTCATGGCTGTACCGGATCGCGACCAACCGCTGCCTGAACGCCATGCGCGACAGCGGACGACGGCCACGCGCGGCGGCCGGGAACGGCGAGCGCTTCCAGCGCCCCGAGCCGACCCATCGCGCCGAGCCCATCTGGCTCGACCCGTATCCCGACGTGCTGCTCGAGGACATCGCCGACGTCGCCCCGGGGCCCGACGCGCGCCACGAGACGCGCGAGGCGCTCGCGCTCGGCTTCGTCGCCGGCCTGCAGCACCTGCCCCCGCGCCAGCGCGCGGTGCTCGTGCTGCGCGACGTGCTCGGCTTTCGCGCCGCCGAGGTGGCGGACATGCTCGAGACCAGCGAGGCGTCGGTGAACAGCGCGCTGCAGCGAGCGCGCAGCGCGCTGGAGGAGCGCGCGCCGGCCCGCGAGCGAGCGCCGCTGCCGACCGCGGCCTCCGAGCGCGAGCTGCTCGGGCGCTTCGCCGACGCCTTCGAGCGCGGCGACGTCGACAGCATCGTCGCGCTGATGACCGACGACGCCTGGCTGCGGATGCCGCCGGATCCCGAGGAGTACCAGGGGCACGCCGCCATCACGCGCTTCCTCGGCGACCTGTTCCAGTGGCGCGCCGGCAAGGGCTTTCGCCTGGTGCCCACGCGCGCCAACTCGCAGCCCGCGTTCGGCTACTACCTCGAGGACCCGCGGGCGCCGATCGCTCACGCGGGCGGCGTGCAGGTGCTCACCATCACGGGTGACCGCATCAGCGCGATCACCCGCTTCGGCGACGTCAGCGTCTTCCCGTACTTCGGGCTGCCGCGGACGCTGCGCTGGTAGCTACGGGCCGAAGAAGAAGTTCGGCGGGCCGTGCTTGCCGGCGCGGAGTCGCGGCCCCGCCAGGTCGGCCTTGACGAGGTCGTCGACGTGCGACTTCAGATGGCTGAGGATCTCGTCGGCCTGGCTCTGCGTGAGCTTCTTGGCCGCGACCAGCTTGTCGAGCTGGGTCTTCTGCGCGGCGACGAGCGCGTCCTCGAGGCCGTTGACGTCCTTCTTCTGCGCGTTGGCGACATCGGCCAGCGACTGGCCGTTGCGCAGCTTGGCGCGCAGGTCGCTCTCGCTCAGGCCCAGGTACTTGGCCGCGGTCGCCAGCTGGTCGCCGGCGCCGAAGGCGAAGCCCTTGCGCTCCAGGCGCGGGCCGTCGCGGAAGCGCAGCTTGCCGTTGACGACGTCGCCGATGCGATCCTTGAGCGCCGCGAGGATCTTGTCCGCCTGCGCCTGCGTCAGCTTCTTGTCGGCCACGGCCTTGTCGAGATCGGCCTTCTCGGCCGCCACGATCGCGTCCTGCAGGCCGTTGAGGTCCTTGTTCTGCGCCTTGGCGACATCGGCCAGCGACTGGCCGTTGGACAGCTTGGTGCGCAGATCGCTTTCGCTCAGCTCCAGGTACTTGGCCGCGGCGGCGAGGCCGTCGTCGATGAACGGCTTGACCATGCCCGGACCGCCGAGGCCGAGGCCGGGAACGCCCGGACCAGCGCCGAACCCACGTCCGAACCCGAGCGGCGGCACGTCGCCCGACTCGATGCGCTTCTTGAGCGCGTCGGCCTGGGCCTTGGTGATGCGGCCGGCCGACTGCGCGGCGTTGACCTGATCGATGGCGGCCGCCTTGGTGGCGTCGTCGAGCTTCTGGCGGCTGATGCCGAGGTGCTTGGCGACGGAGTCAAGAAAGTCGCTGCGGGGGGACGTGCCCGACGTCGCGGCGACGGCGATGCCGCCGCCGGCGGCGGCGACGGCCACGGCCGCTCCGATGGCGAGTGTGCGCTTGGCTGGGAGGTGAAGCATCGCGTCGATCCAACCAGCCGACCCGAAGAACCGACGAAGAATGGGAGCGTCAGTCCGACGAGCCGACGACGTAACGCTGCGGAACGTAGTTCTGGTTCTGCTGCGGCGGGCGGACGTAGGCGCGCTTCTGGCGCGGCGGCAGCTTGATGTTCTCGTGCTGGACGTCGTCGTAGGGGATCAGGCTCAGCAGGTGGCTGATGAGGTTCAGGCGCATCGTGCGCTTGCTGTCGGCCTCGACCACGTACCACGGTGACTCGCGCGTGTCGGTGTAGGCGAACATCTCGTCCTTGGCCTCGGCGTAGTCGACCCAGCGCCGGCGCGCCTCGAGGTCCATGGGGCTGAGCTTCCACTGCTTGGCCGGGTCGGCCAGGCGCGCCTTGAAGCGGCGCTCCTGCTCCTCGTCGCTGACCGACAGCCAGTACTTGATGAGGATGATCCCCGAGCGCAGCAGGTCGCGCTCGAACTGCGGGCACGTGCGCATGAACTCCTCGTACTCGTCCTGCGTGCAGAAGCCCATGACGTGCTCGACGCCGGCGCGGTTGTACCAGCTGCGGTCGAAGAGGACCATCTCCCCGGCGGCGGGCAGGTGGGCGACGTAGCGCTGGAAATACCACTGAGTGCGCTCGCGCTCGGTCGGCGTGCCCAGCGCGACGGTGCGGACCACCCGCGGGTTCGTCTTCTCGGTGATCCGCTTGATCGTGCCGCCCTTGCCGGCCGTGTCGCGCCCCTCGAAGACGACGACGACCTTCAGGCCCTTGTCGACGATCCACTCCTGTAGGCGCACGAGCTCCACCTGCAGGCGCGCGAGCTCCTTCTCGTAACCGCGCTTGTTCAGGCGCCGCGCCTCGCCGGCGTCGTCGGCATCGAGAGCGGGGCGCTTCCACAGGGGCTCGACGGTCGCCATGGGTGCGACGCTAGCGCATGCCCGGCGCGCGTGGGTGAAGCCTCTCACCCACGCCGTTGACGTAGCTCCCCCGCGCCGGCGCGGTTGCCTCCCCCGACGTGACCCGCGAATCCCCCCTGATCGGGGGGGGCCATTTCACGCCGTACCCACCCCCCTCCTGCCGCAGGATCGATGGCGACGGAACGAAGGGGGGAATTCGTAGTGGAGTCATTGCACATCGCGACCGACGGCACCCGCCGGGTCCTGGTCGTCGCGAACAACTCGGGGATTGTCTACGCCTTCCGGCGCGTCCTGCGGCAGACGTCGGGGTTCACGCTGGTCGGCTACGTCGCCGGCCACGCGCCCGTTGGCGCAATCGTCGCCGACGCGCGGCCGGACGTGGTGATCGTCGACGACCTCGGCGCGCCTACGGAAGCCGTCAAGCGCATCGCCGAGGTCCACGGGGCGGTGCCGGGCGCGAAGGTCGTCCTGCTCGTCCCCGACACGAGCCTGGATTGGATCGAGGACGCGGTGCGCTCCGGCGCGCACGCGGTCCTGAGCAAGACGATCGATCCGGTCAGCGCGGGAACGCTCCTGCGCGAGATCGTGCGCGGCACGGTCTTCCACTGCCTGGCCGACTCGACGGTCCGTGCCGGGCGCATCACGCAGGAGTCGGGAACCGCGCACGAGTCGCTCGGCCTGACTCAGCGCGAGCTGGAGCTGCTGCGGCTCGTCGCCTCCGGGGCGACGAACAGCCGCCTGGCCCGTCAGCTGTTCGTGACGGAGCAGACGGTCAAGTTCCACCTCTCGAACATCTATCGCAAGCTCGGCGTGGCCAACAGGACGCAGGCCAGCCGCTTTGCGTACCAGCACGGGCTCGTCCCGACGGCGATCTCGCCGGACGCAGATGCCACCGCGGACGTCGTCATGAGGGCGGCGTGACCCATCAGGGGGGATGAAGTGATGAGCGCTGTTCCGCTGCCTCGGCAGCACGCGACCGCGGGCTTCCGCGCCCGCACCACGCTGGACGAATCGCCCGCCGACAAGCGCATGGTCATGATGGCCGTCGCTCGTGGCAAGGAGGGCGATCGCGAGGCGATCCGTTACCTCTACGTGCGTTACTCGCACAACATCTACGGCTACGTGCGCAGCATCGTCCACGACGAGCACGAGGCCGAGGACGTCACGCAGCACGTGTTCGCCAAGCTGATGTCGGCCATCAGCAAGTACGACGAGCGCGGCGTGCCGTTCTTCGCCTGGCTGCTGCGCCTGGCGCACAACGCCGCGATCGACCATCTGCGCCGGCGTGTGGCCACGCCGGTCGAGGAGGTCCGCAGCACCGACGAGCACGCCGACGGACGCGCGTCGGAGGGCATCGACGCCGTCGGTGAGGCGCTCGCGGCCCTGCCGGAGGACCAGCGCAAGGTCGTCGTGCTGCGCCACCTCGTCGGGCTGAGCCCCGGCGAGATCGCCGACCAGCTCGGGCGTTCCGAGAACGCCATCCACGGCCTGCACCACCGCGGCCGCCGGGCGCTGCAGCGCGAGCTGCGCCGCCTGGAGTGCGCTCCGGTGACGCTCGCCGGGCGCGCGAAGCGGGCCGCCTGAGCGAAGTTTGCTGGTTAGGCGAGCGCGATCTCGGCGCGCTCGCCTACCCACAGGCGCATCGCACGAGGCACGTGGAACTCGCGGGTGATCTCCGCCCCGGGCCCCACCAGGCTGCCGTCGAGGCGGGCGCCGAGGAAGCGCAGCTTCGCGCTGTGCAGCACGATCGAGTGCTCGACCTCGATGGACTCGATCGCGACGTTCGCCCCGATCGACGTGTAGGGACCGATGTAGGCGTCGGAGATGCAGGCGCCGGCCGCGATGGACACGGGCCCGCGGATGAGGCTGTCACGCACCTCGGCGGTCGGATGGATGGCGACGCGGCCCTGGACCTCCGAGCGGACGACCTTGTCGCCGGGCTCGATCGGCTCGATGTCCTCGAGCATCCATCGGTTGGCCTCGAGCAGCGCCTCGGCGCGGCCGCGACACGGCAGGCAGGCGTCGACGGCCCAGGCCTGGACGCTTGCCCCGTTGTCTCTCAGGCGCGCGAGAAGTTCGTCGAGCCCCTGCGCGGGATGCGCGCCCGCCTCACGGCGAAGGTCGGCCTGAACGGCGCCGCCGATCATGTAGGCGGTCGCCGTCGGCAGCCCTCCTCCGTTCGTGCCGTTGGCCCGGTGGCCGGGATAGAGCACGAGCGCGTCGAGCGCCGCGTCGGAGAAGCGCTCCCACAACGTCCCGACCCGCTCACGCAACAGGACGTCGCCGTGCTGCACGATGAGCGGCGCGCCGTCGACGAAGTCCGCGAGGGCCGGCGCGGTGAGCACGTCGTCGCGACCGTCCTGCGTGACGTACCGGACGTCCATGCCCCAGCTCGACCCGTCCCCGACCGCATCGCGGATGCCCGCGTCGGTCAGGACGTCGGTCACGACCGCCGTCTCACGAACCCCCACGCGCGCAAGCGCCTCGAGGTGATGAAAGAGGATCGGCTTGTTGGCGATGGGCGCGAGCTGGCGAGCCGCCAGGCCGAGGTCTGGCCACGGCTCTGGGCCGCGGCAATCCCCGGCGAGGACAATGGCCTTGGCGGTCTTCACTGTCATTCAACGTGTCGGGAGCGGCCAGACGTTCGCTCGACTTTGCCGCGGCCAAACCTGGCGGGCCACGATCTTCCGTGGAAGCCACGGGCCGACCCACCCGTTGGTGCAGGGACGGTGCTACCCCACGAGCCGCCGTCCCTCCGTGAAACGCGTCTTTGAAAAGCGACAGCCCACCGTCAAGTCTCTCGCCCGTGCGGGCGACGTCGACGGGCTGATCAAGGCCGCAGGTCATGCGGAGCTCGCCGCCGGCCCCGAGGGCGCGACCTTCGACGTCGGTGCTCGCGTTCGCGAGGAGGCCCTACTCGCGTTGCGTGACCTGGCGCTCGATCGCGCAGGTGAAGCGTTTGCCACGGCGCTTGCCGACTCGTCCGACCGGGTCAGGTGCGCGGCTATCGTGGCGCTGTACGAGCGCGGAGACGCGGACCTGCTCGCGGACGCGATCCCCGGACTGCCCGCCGAGGCGGGCGAGTCGCGCTCGCTTGCCGAGCGGGCGCTGTTCGAGCTGCATAGCGCCGGAAGCAGCAGCAGGCTGGCGGATGCCCTCGTCCACAGGCACGACCTCCTCCCGCTCAGCGACGAGGACGAGGCGCTCGTGCCGGCCCTGCTCGGCGCCGAACAGCGGCCGGAAGCCTTGACAGAGGTGGTGCAGGTGCTGGTTTCGGCGCTCACGCACCAGTCGGATATCGTGGCCGAGCGGGCCGAGGGCCTGCTCGTGCGTCTGGGAACCGCCGGCACGGATGCCCTGCTTGAGGAGCTCGCCGACGGCGCGGCGCCGCACAGGGCGGCCACCGTGCTCGGCGACATCAGAGACCCGCGCGCGCTGCAGCCGCTCGTGGAGGCGCTCTCGCACCCGGATCCTCGGGTCCGAAGCCAGAGCTGCTTTGCGCTCGGCGAGCTACGCGACCCCGCGGCCATCGAGCCGCTCGTGAACGCCACAGGCGACCCGGAGCACGAGGTTCGCGTTGTTGCCAGTACGGCGCTGGACGGCATGGGGACCGCCGCCATCGCCGCGAGCGTGGCCGCGCTGCTGCGGCCGATGCTCAGCGAGGCCCTCGGTGCACAGAACGTGCCGAGGAGGCGCTCGAATGCCGGTGCGGGTTCGGCGCGCGACCAGCTCGCAGGCAGGAAGCGGGCGACCGCCACGGAGCCCGGCAGTTCAGAGGCAAACGGCGCCACGCGGCCCGCGAGCGCCTCCGATGACGCGGGCTCCGTCGAGCCGCGTCGCCGTGCACAGCCGCGCGGCTGACGAGGCGGCTCGGCCTCCGCAAGTCCGGTGAGCACGGTGGCGTTGATCAATCAGGGTGCGATGCCTCACGACCAGCTGCACAACGACCAAGCAACGGCGGTGAGCGTGGCCGCCGGGGTGCGGGTAGTGCCCATCACCGACGACGACGTACGCCGCGTGGCAGAGTTTCTGCACGCGGTGGACAGGCGCGTCTCAGCCGATGCCTGGACGGCCGCGGTCAACGTGCCCTGGGAGGTCGAGAAGCCGAACGCCGGCTTCATGCTGCTCGACGCGGACGACGTCGTAGGCGTGCAGCTCGCGTTCTACTCGGAACGCATGCTGAGCGGCACCCGCGAGCGCTTCTGCAACCTCGGCGCCTGGTACGTGTCGCCCGGCTATCGCTTCCACGCGCTGCGTCTGCTCAAGGCGGTGCTGCGCCAGGAGGGCTACCACTTCACGGACCTGTCGCCGAGCGGGAACGTCGTCGGCGTCAACGAGAAGCTCAGCTTCCGCTTTCTCGACACGACGACCGCGCTGGTCCCCAACCTTCCCTGGCCGACCTTGCCCCGCCGCGATCGCATCAGTTCCGACCCGGCGCTGATCGAACGCACCGTCACCGGCGCCGATCTCAAGCTCTACAGGGACCACGTCGCCACCGGAGCGGCTCGCCATGTCGTGCTGATCCGTGGCGACGAGTGGTGCTACGTCATGTTCCGCCGCGACCGACGCAAGGGGCTGCCGCTGTTCGCGAGCGTTCTCTACGTGAGCAACCCGGCTCTCTTCCGGGCGATGGCACGGCCCTTCGCACGCCATCTGCTGCTGCACCACCGTGCGCTCGGAACGCTCGCGGAGGAGCGGGTCGTCGGCTGCCGGCCGCGGCCGTCACTGAGGCTGCGGTCGCCCCGGCGAAAGATGTTCCGCAGCCCCAACCTCGCCCCCGCGCAGATCGACTACCTCTACAGCGAGCTGGTCTGCGTCTCATGGTGAGCCCGAAGGACCCAGTGAGGAGATAGAAACGAGATGCGAACGCAGCTGCACCAGATGGTCGCCCAGATGGCGGCGAGCCGCCCCGAGGCACCGGCGCTGACGATCAAGGACACGACCGTCAGCTACGCCGAGCTCTGGGATGAGACGCGCGCTTTCGCGGCGGGGCTGAATCGGATCGGGCTCGGCCGCAGCGAGCGCGTCGCCGTTTACCTCGACAAGCAGATCGAGACGGTGGCGTCCATGTTCGGAACGTCGGCGGCGGCCGGCGCGTTCGTCCCGATCAACCCGTTGCTGCGCGCGCAGCAGGTCGGCTACATCGTCAACGACTGCAGCGTCCGAGTGCTCGTGACCTCGCCGGAGCGGCTCGAGACGCTCGAGGACGAACTCCAGCAGTGCCCTTCGGTCGAGCACGTGATCCTGGTCGCCGGAGGGGCCAAGCCCGCCGGCAGGCCTGAGTACGCGGTGCACTCGTGGGACGACTTCCTGGGCACGGCTGACGCGTCCGAGCCGAACGTGATCGACATCGACATGGCGGCGATCTTCTACACGTCGGGCAGCACCGGAAAGCCCAAGGGGGTCGTGCTGTCCCATCGCAACCTGATCTCGGGTGGCGAGAGCGTCAGCCAGTACTTGGGCAACCACGAGGACGACTGCATCCTCGCGGCCCTGCCGCTCAGCTTCGACGCCGGATTCAGCCAGCTGACGACCGGGTTCACGGTCGGAGCCCATGTCGTCCTGGTCAACTACCTGCTCCCGCGCGACGTGGTGCGGCTTTGCGAAAAGCACCAGGTCACAGGCCTCACCTGCGTGCCGCCGCTGTGGCTCCAGCTCGCCGACCAGACCTGGCCGGCGGAGGCGACGAGGAGCATGCGCTACTTCGCCAACACGGGCGGCCGCATGCCGAAGTCGACGCTCGACCGGCTGCGCGCGATCTTCCCGCAGGCCAAGCCCTACCTCATGTACGGGCTCACCGAGGCGTTTCGCTCGACGTATCTAGACCCGGGCGAGGTGGACCGCCGGCCCGACTCGATCGGCAAGGCGATCCCGAACGCGGAAATCCTCGTGGTGCGCGAGGACGGCTCGGTGTGCGACCCGGGCGAGCAGGGCGAGCTGGTGCATCGCGGAGCGCTCGTGGCGATGGGCTACTGGAACGACGCGGAGCGGACCGCCGAGCGGTTCAAGCCGGCGCCCGGTCGTGACGGCGCGATCTGCACCACCGAGACGGCGGTCTTCTCGGGCGATCTGGTCCGCCGTGACGAGGAGGGCTTCCTCTACTTCGTCGGGCGGAAGGACGAGATGATCAAGACCTCGGGGTACCGCGTGAGCCCGACCGAGATCGAGGAGGTCGCCTACGGCACCGGGCTCGTCGGCGACGCG
Source organism: Solirubrobacteraceae bacterium (assembly GCA_036555665.1). Classification (GTDB taxonomy): domain Bacteria; phylum Actinomycetota; class Thermoleophilia; order Solirubrobacterales; family Solirubrobacteraceae; genus JAOPZW01. The sequence continues at coordinate 18,619 of DATBKW010000323.1, forward strand.
GTTGCGCTCGGCGTGGACGACGAGCGGCTCGGCCAGCACATCCTGCTCGCCGTGAGCCCCGCCAACGGGCATGTCGAGCCCGAGGAGCTGTTGGCGGTCCTGCGCCGAGAGCTTCCGCGCTACATGGTGCCCAAGCACGTCGTGGTGCAGCCGTCCCTCCCGCGCTCGCCAAACGGCAAGTTCGACCGCAACCTGCTCCGCCAGGAGCTGGTGCAGCCATGAGCGAAGGGCCCGTGACGGCGATTCGCCCCGCTAGCTGCCAGGAAGTCGGCGGCGTTCCGCTGGGGCTGCTCGCGGAGCGCGTCGGCTCGACGCCGTTCTTCGCCTACGACCGGCGGCTGCTGACAGAGCGGGTCGCAGCGCTGAAGTCCGCGCTGCCTGATGACGTCAAGCTCGGTTACGCGATCAAGGCAAACCCGATGCCGGCGCTGGTCCAGCATCTGAGCGGACTCGTCGACTCGTTCGACGTCGCTTCGGCCGGCGAGCTGAGGGTCGCGCTCGACACTCCGATGCCGGCCGAACGGGTGAGCTTCGCCGGCCCAGGGAAGACGCTCGCTGAGCTCAACCAGGCAGTTGCTGCCGGTGCGACGATCGAGCTGGAGTCCGAAACCGAGGCGGCGCGGGTGGCGGACGTCGGCGAGCGGCTCGGAGTTCGGCCTCGCGTCGCAGTCCGCGTCAACCCGGACTTCAGGGTCAAGGGCTCGGGAATGCGCATGGGCGGCGGTCCCCAGCAGTTCGGGGTCGACGCCGAACGGGTGCCCGCGCTGCTGGCAACCCTGACCCGAACCGACGTGGAACTCCTCGGGTTCCACATCTTCGCCGGCTCGCAGAACCTGAATGCGGAGATCCTCTGCGAGGCCCAGCGGGCGACCGTCGCCCTCGCCCTCCGCCTCGCCGAGCACAGCCCGACGCCCGTCGAGTACCTGAACATCGGCGGCGGTTTCGGGATCCCGTACTCCGACCGCGACACGCCGCTCGATCTCAATGCCATCGGCGAGAACCTCGCAGGCCTGATGGCTGATGCCGTCCGCCCCAACCTGCCTTCTGCCCGCGTCGTGGTCGAGCTTGGTCGGTACATCGTCGGCGAGTGTGGGGTGTACGTGACCCGGATCGTCGATCGCAAGGAGTCGCGCGGGAAGGTCTTCCTGGTCGTCGACGGTGGGCTCCACCACCAGCTCGCCGCGTCGGGCAACTTCGGCCAGGTGATCCGCCGCAACTACCCGGTCGCGATCGCCGGCGCCGCAGCCGACACGGACACGGAAGAGGTCACCGTCGTCGGGTGCCTGTGCACGCCGCTCGACCTGCTGGCCGACGACGTCACCCTGCCTCGCGCAGGCATCGGTGACCTCGTCGTCATCTTCCAGGCCGGCGCCTACGGGCTGACTGCGAGCCCCACCGCCTTCCTCAGCCATCCTGCTCCCGTCGAGGTGCTGGTCTAGTGACGACGCTCTTCGTTGTGCTCGCAGTTGCGCTCGGGCTTCCCGGCCTCGCGGCGGCCGTGCACCTTGGCCTTCTGGCGGCGGCCTCGCTGTTCTATCGCGAGCGACGCCCGCAGGCCGAGGACGGGCTCCGCTTCCTCGTGCTCATCCCGGCCCACGACGAGGCGTCCGTCATCGGCGAGTGCCTCGCTTCCATTGGCGCTGACAAGCGTGCGAGGGACCTCGTGCTGGTCGTCGCTGACCGCTGCACGGACGAGACTGCCTCGATCGCCCGCCGGTTCGGCGCCTCGGCGCTCGAGCGCGGACCGGAGGAGGAGCCCGGTCGCGCAGCTGCCCGGCAAGCTGGGCTGGAGTACGCACGGGCACTCGAATGGGATGCCGTCGTGATGCTCGACGCCGATTCCGTGATCGAGCCCGGGTTCTTCGATGCCTGTGAGCGGGCCCTTGCCACCGGAGTTGACGCGGTGCAGGCGCGCAGCGAGAGCAAGCGGGGCCGCACCCTTGCGACCGAGGCCTCCCTCGCCGCGTTCGCCCTCCAGGGCATCACCCTTCCGCGCGGCCGCGACCGCCTGGGACTCTCGGTGCGCCTGCGCGGCACCGGGATGGCGATCCGCCGGCCCCTGGCCCTCGCGCACCGCTTCCGGGCGCCCGCCTCGGAAGATCTCCATTTCACCCTCGACCTCATGCTGGATGGGGTCCGGTGCCGACATGTCGATGCCGCGCGGCTGCGCTCAGAGGGCGAGAGCCGCTGGAGCACATTCGGTGGGCAGAAGGTCCGCTACGAGGCCGGGCGGATCGCTGCGGCACGGAGCTACGTGCCGCGACTCCTCGGACGGGCGTTCCATAAACGCGACGCTGCATGCCTCGAGGCGGCCTGGTTCCTGGCCACCCCTCCCTTTGCGCTGGCCGCGCTTTCTGTCCTGGCAGGCCTGACGCTCGCCGCGATCGCCCAGGCGTGGGTGGTAGCCGCGATCTTCGGCGCCGGACTTGTGACGCTTACGCTGGTCATCCTCATCGGGCTGATCCAGGCCCGGGCCGGTCTCCGCACGTGGCTCGCACTGCTCGCCGCTCCTTGGTATCTGGGGTGGAAGGCGATCATCCAGCTGCGCGCCTTGGCCAGCGTGCTGCGGCGAGACGACTACTACCCGCCCACCGCGCGCGCCCAGAAGTAGCCCTTGAGTACGTCGCCCATCTGGGCCTTCTTGGAGGCTTGAGGGCTGCCCAGGCACTCTCAGTCCCAAGCAGGACGCCGGATGCGACCCCACACCAACGCTGTCAAGACCGTGAAATGCGCCCGTAGGTCCATTCCTCGGCGCGGGCGCGGTCGACGAGCCTGGGTAGCGCCCGCGCGGCGGCGGGCGCCTTGCGCTGGTCGGAACAGGCGCGTGAGCTCGCCCGTCGGACGGCTCGTGCGATCAGTTGGTCATAGCGGGCGAGCGACCGCACGTTGGCCACAGGTGGCTGCGCATCGCGGCCGGCCTTCAGCGCGCGGTCGTGCTCGAGCGCGGTTTTCGTACGGAGCTTCGCGCACGAGCGGCGGTTGCCGGCAGGCAGCTCACCGGTGTCCAGCGCCACCGCCGCGACGTCGCTGCCGGTGACCATCGTCTCGATGCGTCGGCCGACGAGCCGGGTTTCAGCGAATAGTCGTCGGTGTCAACCCGCAGCTAGTGGGTCTTCTCGTGACGTTGCGCCGGAAACCCCGGGATGCCGGCGCCGTCAGGCAAGGACGCAGACCCGAAGGAATGCCGAGGCATTTCGAGGGTCGAGGACGCCGCCTGGCGGTGATCGGCGCCCGGGGTTTCC
>DATBKW010000324.1:0-27434 GCA_036555665.1 Solirubrobacteraceae bacterium
CCTTCGAGGCGCGCTTGGGCCAGCACACCCACACCATGCCGTCGGGCGCGATCGCCGCCCGCAGCCGCGCCGCGCGCCGCGCGAGCTCCCTGCGCGCGGTCACGAAGCACAGCACGAGGTCGGCGCGACCACGCAGCGAGCGCTTGACGCTGACGCCGTCGAGGTCGCCGAGCAGCCCGTCGAGCTCCTCGGGCGCGTCGAGGAAGGCGGCCTTCATGCCCGCCTTGAAGCCGAGCTTGCGCTCCAGAGGCGTTGCGCTATAGCCGGCCGGGCTCACGGGTCCTGGAGCCTACGCAGTAGCGTGCGGCACATGGCAGAGGCGAGGCTCGAGGACGGCGTGCCTCAGACGGCGGGCTGGTTTGTCCTCAACGCCCGCGACGCGCCGTGGATGCACAACGACATGCGCTCCGTCGTCAAGTTCGGCGGCGAGGGCGAGGCGCACTTCGACGAGCTCGGCATCGGGCTGTATTGGATCCAGCCTGGCCGGCCGATGTCGATGTACCACCACGAGGCCGGCCAGGAGGACTTCCTCGTGCTGCGCGGCACGTGCCTGGTCATCGTCGAGGGCCAGGAGCGCGAGCTGCGCGCCTGGGACCTCTTGCATTGCCCGCCGCGCACGCCGCACACGATGGTGGCCAGCGGCGATGAGCCGGCGCTGGTCCTCGCAGTCGGGGCGCGCAAGGACCGCGGCAGCGTGTTCTACCCGCGCGAGGACGCCGCCGTCCGCCACGGTGCGGGCGTGGAGGTCGAGACCGGCTCGCCCGCCGAGGCCTACGCGCGCTTCAGCGCCCCCGTCCGCGGCCCGGCGCCCGACATCTTCTAATCGAAGGCCTCCGGGCGCAGCAGCTCGACCACGCCGGTCACGACGAACCCGCCAAGGAGGACCACGCCGATCGCCAGGAGGACGCCCTCGGCGAGGAAGGTCAGCGCCGCGCCGACCAGCAGCAGCGCAATTGCGAGGCCGGCCAGCGGCCTGCTCGGGGTGCCGCGCGGCGCCGGCTGCTCGGCCACGGTCGACGCGCCCTCGTCGAAGCGGCCGCGCAGGACCATGCCGAAGAGCAGGACGAGCGACGGGACGAGGATCACCAGCCCCGCCGCGATCGAGATGAGCAGCGCGACGAGCGTCGAGTGTCCGGCGGCGGCCTCGTGGACGGTGAGCCCGGGCAGGATGTCCGGGCGCTGGGCCAGGCCCCAGCCGGCGATGATCGCCGCCACCGCGAGTGCCGCCGAGCCGCGCGCGGGCTCGTAGCGCGCCGCCCACACCAGCGCGAGCGTGACGACCCCCGCGAGCGCCGACACCAGCACGGCGACGAGGCCCGCCCCGCTGGTGAGCTTGTCGAAGAGCGCCCGTGCATCGGAGCGCAGCACGATCAACCCCACGACGGCCAGGGCTCCCGACACCACCCCCATCGCCAGCGCGCGCACCCGGAAGGCTCGCGCAAGCTCGAGCTCGCGCTCGCGCGTCGCGTCGCCGGCGAGATACACGGCGGCGAGGTAGCCCGACGTCGCCACGGCGATCGCGCCGATGACGATCGAGGTCGGGTTCAGCCAGCTCGTGATCAGATCGCCCTTGGCGTTCCCCACGGGCACGCGGCCCGACGCGATCCCGCCGATCGCGGCTCCCAGGGCGAACGGCGTGAGCACCGACGATGCCCCGAAGACGAAGCCGGTGACGCCCTCGGTCTCGCGATCGGGCGGCGCGCCGCTGCGCAGCGCGTAGGCCGTGCCGCGCATGATGATCCCGACGGCCGCGATGAACAGGGGGACGGCCAGTGTCGACATGATCGACCCGAACGCGACGGGGTACGCCGTCCAGGTCACGACGAGCACGAAGATCAGCCAGACATGGTTGGCCTCCCACACCGCGGCCATCGCGTGATAGGTGAAGTCGCGGATCGGGCGCCCGCGCGGGCCGGGCCCCGCGAGCAGGTACCACAGCCCCGCGCCGAAGTCCGCGCCCGCGAACACGATGTAGGCCGCGATCCCGCCGAGGATCAGGATCGCGGGGACGTCAGCGAGTGCCATGGGACTCGAGGATCGGTGGAGGCGCGGCCGCGACGTCCAGCGGCCTGCGCGCGAGGCGGAGCAGGATCCAGGCGACCGCGAAGGCCAGCGCGATGTAGACGACCACGAGCGTCGCGTAGCCCACCGGGATCCCGCCCGCACCGGTGACGGCGGCGGCGGTGCGCATCACGCCATAGACGACCCACGGCTGGCGCCCGACCTCGGTCGTCACCCAGCCGGCGATGAGCGCCACCAGGGACATTGGCCCGGCGGCAACGACCCCCCAGAAGAACAATCGCGACTCCACGAAGCGCCGTCTTCGGAACCACGTCACGAGGTGCAGCACGCTCAGCAGCGCGAGCAGGGTGCCGATCCCGACCATCGTCTGGAAGGCGACGCGGACGACGTTGACCGGCGGACGGTCGCGCGAGGCCACCGCCTGCAGGCCACGGATCGTGGCGTTGAGCCGGTGCCTGGCCAGCAGCGAAAGCCCCTCCGGGATCCTGATGCCGTACTTGACCTCGCCGTTCTCGTACCAGCCGAGGATGTGGATGGCGGGGCCCCTCGTCGTCGGACCCAGCCCCTCCATGGCGGCCAGCTTCGTCGGCTGGTCCTCGGTGATGCGGCGCGCGATCCAGTCGCCGACCAGCAACTGCACCGGCGAGGCGAGGGCGGCGATCGTGAGCGGGACGGCCAGCGCGATGCGCTCATAGCGGCCGCGGCGGCCCTTCAGCCACCCCCAGGCGTATGCGGACGCGACCACGAAGCCCGCGACGATGAAGCCCGCCAGGTACATGTGCGTCAGCTCCGGCCACAGATGCGGGTTGCCGAAGAGCGCCTTCCAGGGCTCGACGTGCGTGACCTCGCCCGCGCGGTCGATCCGGAAGCCGCCGGGATGGTTCATCCACGCGTTGACGGAGATGACGAACAGCGAGCCGGTGAAGCCGGCGAGCACGACCGGGACGCCGCACAGCAGGTGCACACGCGACGACACGCGGTCCCAGCTGTAGACGTAGATGGCGATGAAGATCGCCTCGAGGAAGAACGAGAAGCCCTCGAGGCCGAAGGCGAGCCCGAAGACGCCGCCGAAGGTCGCCATGAAGTTGGGCCACAGCAGGCCCATCTCGAAGGACAGGATCGTCCCGGTCACGACGCCCACGGCGAACAGCGCCATCATCACCTTCGACCAGCGCTTCGCCAGCGTGCGGTACAGCTCGTCGCCCGTGCGCACGTAGAACGACTCGACGAGCATCACCATGCTCGGGAAGGCGATGCCGAAGCAGACCAGCGGGATGTGGACCGCGAACGACAGCGCCTGCATCTGCCGGGCCTGCAGCAGGTGCTGCTGCTCGACCGGGGAGAGTGCGGCCGCCCAGACCGGGGCTGCCAGGGCGTGGAGCATCGGGGGCGAGCACGATGGCAGCGCCAGCCACCGGCCGCAAGATTGTGCTCAGTCGCTCATGCCGCCGTCGACGGACAGCGTCGCGCCGGTCACGAACGAACTGTCGTCGCCGGCGAGGAAGAGGACCGTCCGCGCGATCTCCTCCGGCGAGGCGTGGCGCCCCAGCGGTATGCCCTGTTCGAACAGCTCGGCGGCCTTGTCCTCGGGCGCCCCCGTGACCTCGACCTCGATTGCGTGCTGAAAGCGGTTGTCGACCGGGCCCGGGTGCACGCTGTTGACGCGGATACCTCGCGCGGCGCCCTCCTTGGCCGCGGTGCGCATCAGCCCGACGACCGCGTGCTTGGACGTTGCGTAGGCGCAGATCCCGGCTTCGGACAGGAGGCCGACCACGCTCGAGTTGAAGATCAGGCTGCCGCCGTCGCGCATGGCCGCCATCGCGTGCTTGGCGACGAGGAACGAGCCGCGGACGTTGACCGCCATCACGCGGTCGAACACGTCGTCGGGGTACTCGGCGATGGTCGCCGGCACGCCGAAGATGCCGGCGTTGGCGAAGGCGATGTCCAGGCCGCCGAAGCGCTCGACGGCGAGCGCGACGGCGGCGCGCACCTGCTCGGAATCGGTGACGTCGGCGACCGCGTGGGCCGCGCTGTCCGAGCCGAGCTCGGCGACGAGAGCCGCGAGCCCGTCCTCGTCGACGTCCATGACGACGACCCTCGCGCCCTCGGCCGCGAACAGCCGTGCGGTGGCGGCGCCGATGCTGCCCCCGCCGCCGGAGATCAACGCCACCTTGTCGCGCAGCCGGTCCACGAGCCGGGCGGGAGCGTATCCGACTAGAGTGGCGCGCCATGCGATCGCAGACCGCGCCCGCGGGCCTGCGCTCGGGTGACGGAGGCGCACCGGATCGCACCGTGCGCGATGCCGCGTTCGACGTCATGCGCGCGCTGGGCCTGACGACGATCTTCTCCAACCCGGGCTCGACCGAGATCTCGTTCCTGGTCGACCTGCCCGACGACCTGCACTTCGTCCTCGCCCTGCACGAGGGCTCGGTGGTCGGCCTGGCCACCGGCTACGCGCTCGGCCGCGGCGAGCCCGCCTTCGCTCTGCTGCATACGACCGCCGGCCTTGGCAACGCGGTCGCCGCGCTCGCCACAGCGCGCGTCAACCGCGCGCCGCTCGTGGTCATGGTCGGCCAGCAGGACCGCCGCCATCTCGCCCAGGAACCCTTCCTCGCCGGGCGCCTGCACGGCCTCGCGGGCGAGTACCCCGTGTCGGTCGACCAGCCCGTGCGCCCGCAGGACGTGCCGGGCGCGCTGGTCCGCGCCCATCACGCGGCGGCGACCGCGCGCGGACCGGCGCTCGTCATCGTGCCGATGGACGACTGGCTGGCGCCCGCCCCTTCGCCGCACGAGATCCTCGGCCCGGAGCGCATCGTGCGCGCCCAGGTCGCGGCTCCCGACGCGATCGACGAGCTCGCCTCGCTCCTGGAGGAGGCGGAGTCCCCGGCGATCGTCACCGGCGCCGGCGCCGACACGCCCGAGGGCTGGGCCGGGCTCGTCGCGCTTGCCGAGCGTCTCGTCTGCCCGGTGTTCACCGAGGCCTTCGGCGCACGCGCCGGCTTCCCGCAGGACCACCCGCTGTTCGCCGGCACGCTCTCCCACGCGCGCTCGCGACTGCGCGAGACGCTCAGCCCATTCGACGTGGTCCTCGCGGTCGGCGCGCCGATCTTCCGCCAGTACAACTACGAGCCGGGGCCGCTGGTCAACCCGGGCACGCGCCTGGCGCAGATCACCGACGACCCGAACGAGGCCCACCGCAGCATCTCCGAGCTGACCGTTCTGGCCGAGCCCGGCGGCGTCTGCCGCGGCCTGGCCGAGCGGCTCGCGCAGCGCTCGACGCCCGCGCCGGCGCCCCGGGCACAGCCTTCGCCGCTGCCCCCTCCGGCTTCGGGCGAACCGCTGCGCGCCGGCCACGTCTTCGATGCGCTGGTGTCGCGGTTGGCGCCCGACGCCGTCGTCGTCGAGGAGAGCCCGTCGAGCCGGCCCGAGCTCAACCAGCGGCTGCCCGCGCGGGCGCCGATGGGCCTCGTCAGCGCGGCGATGGGCGGTCTGGGCTTCGCGCTGCCCGCCACGGCCGGCCTGCGCATGGCGCTGACGGACCGCCCGGTGCTGACCGTCGTCGGCGACGGCGCGTCGCTGTACGCGATCCAGGCGCTGTGGAGCGCCGCGCGCTACGGCCTCGGGGCGCTGTTCCTCGTCATGGCCAACGGTCGCTACGCCGTCATGGACGGGCTCGCGGCGAACACAGGCAAGGAGCCGCCGTGGCCGGGGTTCGAGACGGTCGACATCACCGCATTGGCCCGCGCGTTCGGCTGCCCGGCCCGGCGCATCGAGACCTACGACGAACTGAGCGCCTGCTTCGACGAGGTGATCCCGACGCTCGCCGAGCGCACGGAGCCGCTCGTCCTCGAGATCGTCGTCAGCGCGTGAGCCGGCCCTCGGTCGGCGTCGCCAGGAGGCCGTTGACGATGATGTCGAGTCCATCTGCTCCCCCGGCAGGCGCGGATGGAGGAGTTCTGAGGCGTGCGATAGCCCCAACTCCGTTAAGAGTCACTGAACGCGAGCTCTGTTAGCCTCACGCGCACAGAACCCGGAACGGGACTGCCGTGTCAGCACCCAGAGCCACGGTCGACGAGCTCGCGTTCCGCGAGGCGATCGCCCACTTCGCAACCGGCGTGACCGTCGTCACGACGACCTTCGACGGTCGGCCCGCGGGGATGACAGCGAGCGCCGTGTGCTCGCTGTCGGTGGACCCGATCCTGCTGCTGGTTTGCATCGACAACCGCCTGCCGACGCACCGCGCGATCGACGGCAGCCGCAGCTTCGCGGTCAACGTCCTCGGCGAGGGCGACGAGGGCCTTGCCCACCGGTTCGCGCGACCGGCCGAGGACAAGTTCGCCGGCGTCGAGCTCGTCGAGCGATCGGATCCGCCGGTGCTTGCCCGGGCGATCGCCAGCTTCGTCTGTGAGGTGCAGGAGCGGGTGCCGGGCGGCGATCACTCGATCTTCGTCGGGCGCGTGCTCAGCTGCGCGGCGACCCCGGGCCGCAGGCCGCTGCTCTACTTCCGCAGCTCGTTCGGCGCGCTACGCGACCGCCAGGCCGAGTTCCTCGACGAGGCCGCCGGCTGGGACGCGGGCTCGGTGGGCGGCCTCGGCCACGTGCACGTGCGTCCACAGTGACCGAGGCCCCCACGCCGGCCCCCTAGCCGGCGTCACCGCCCCTGGCGCCGCCGCGCCATCGCCACGATGTAGCGGCTCGTCACGCGAAAGCCCGCCGGATCCTCGTTGCCGGCCTCGAGGATCTCCAGGGCGCGGGCGCGCACGTCGTCGGCCTCGCCGCGCGGCTCGAGCAGCGCGCGGCCGGCGATCCAGAGCGGGTGGCTCTCGAACTCCCACGCGATGTACGCGGCCGGCGACGACGCCGTGAACGTGTGGGTCTTCTCGGCGATCTCGACCTCGAACCCGTGCGTCTCGAAGAGGCCGGCGAGCGCGCCGCGGTCGTGCCACGCGAACGGCTGACGAGCGGGCGCGTCGAGCGCCCGGTGGATCGCCTCGGCGGCGACGCGGCCGGACTCGGAGATCGGCCCCTCCGGGATCCACGCGCTGAACACGATGCGCCCGTCGGGCGCCGTGACGCGCGCCATCTCGGCAGCGGCGGCCACGGCGTCGGGCGCGAAGACCACGCCGAACACGGACATGGCGACGTCGGCAGCGCCGTCGTCGATCGGCAGCGCGTCGGCGCTGCCGGCGACGAAGGTGGCGTACAGGCCTTGCACGGAGGCGTGGTCGCGCGCGACGTCCAGCAGCCGCGTCGCCGGGTCGACGCCGGTGACGCGGGCACCGCGCACCGCGGCCATGAGCGCGGCGTTCCCGGTGCCGCAGCCGATGTCGACGACGTGCTCGCCCTCGACAAGCTCGGCGTGGTCCACGACAACCCGGGCAGCGGGCATGAGCTGGGCCGCGGTGTGCTCGTAACGGCCGATGCCCCAGTCGACCCCGCTGGGCGCGGTGGGCGGCGAGGCGCTCATGCCGTCGCGAGCTGTTGCTGGATGGCGCCCACGTCGAACCAGGCGCTCTCGCGGCTGATCAGGCCGTCGTCGAACTCGAAGAGGTGCAGGAGCCTCACCTTCACGCGCCGGCCGCGACCGTCGAGACCGAACGGGCGGCCCTCGGCGGTGGCATGCAGGATCGCCTCGTCGACGGCATGGTCGGCGCCGTACTGGCGGCGCACGCTCTCGAAGCGATCGATCCGCAGCTCGGCGAGCAGTCCGCGGTAGTAGGCGGCGATCTCGCCGCCGCCATGCAGCGGGGCGCCGGGGCGGCCGGCGACGTCGTGCTCGGCGTCCTCGGTGAAGCCCTCGACGATCGCCTGGATGTCGCCGGCCTCCTCGGCGCGGTAATGGGCGTCGATGAGCGAGTCCATCTGCGCCTGTGTCGTGCGGGCCTGAGTCATGTGCCTGCCTTTCTCAGTTATCAAGATCCTGATGTTATATCAGGCCCTTGATATATCGTATGCTGACCGCGTGAGCGTGCCGCTCATCGGGGAGCGCTATCGCGGCGCTGAGGGGCGCATCGGCTATCTGCTGCGCCAGGCGTGGGCTCAGTTGCGCGCGGCGATGGACGACGCCTTGCGCGAGCATGGGCTCACGGCCCCGCAGTACGCCACGCTCACGATCCTCGCGCGCGATCCGGGGATCTCGGGCGCCGACCTCGCCCGGGCGACCATGACCACGCCGCAGGCCATGAACGGCGTCATCGGGACGCTCGAGCGCGCGGGCCTTGTCGAGCGCCACCCCCACCCCACCCACGGCCGCATCCTCCAGGTCGACCTGACCGAGGAGGGCCACCGGCGCATCGCCGCGGCGCGGCCGGTCGTCGAGGCGCTCGAGGAGCGCATCGAGGACGGCTTCAGCGCCGAGGAGGTCGCGGTGATCAAGGCATGGCTCGTGGTGGCCGCGCGGCGGCTGGAGCGCGCGGGCCCCGAGCAGTAGGCCCCGCTCAGCGCTTGCCCGTGATCAGGTTGATGTCGTCGGGGTTGACGAGGTCGTCGACCGTCCAGCCGTCGAGGTCGTACTCAGCCATGCACTGCTCGGCGAAGCCCTTCATCGCATCGACGGTGCCGTTCTCGCGGGCCATGAAGAACGCCTCGAGCCGCGTGAGCTCGTGGCTGCCGGAGTACGTGCGCTCGTAGAGCTCGTGGCGGCCGCCGAACTCGCTGCCGACCGCGTCCCACAGCAGCTTGATGAGCTTGATCTTGTCGACCGCTTCGTAGCCATTGGACCCGCGGTAGAACTGGTCGAGCAGCGGACGCAGCTCCTCGTTCTTCCAGTCCACGGCGTGCGAGGGCTGCACGATCATCGCCCCGGCGACCTGGTTCTCGATGATCTCCTTGATCTTCGGGATCGCGATGTTCGAGAGGATCCGGTAGGCCGAGCCGGCCTCGATGTTCGGCAGCACCGTGCCCTCGGCCGACGGCACCGGGTTGTGGCACATGGCGTCGGTCAGCGCCCAGAACGTGTTGCGCCACGCCAGGATCTCGCCGACGCTCGCCTGAATGCCGCGGAAGGCGATCGTCCCGGTCGCCTCGAGCGCCTTGATGAACACGCCGGCCAGGAAGTCGAGCTTGACCGCCAGGCGCGTGCAGCCCTGAAGCATGGCGCGCCAGATGAAGCCGGTGAGGTGGTAGGTGCTCGCGATCTCCAGGTTGCGGTAGATGAGGAAGTTCTCCCAGGGGATCAGCGCGTCGTCGAACATCAGGACGGCGTCGTTCTCGTCGAAGCGGCTCGACAGCGGGTAGTCGAACGGGCTGCCGACCGCGGCGGCCATGAACTCGTAGGACGGCCGGCACAGCAGCTTGATGTTCGGGTGGTCCATCGGGGCGAAGAAGGAGAGCGCGAACTCCTCCTTCTTGATGGGCAGGTTCCCGTGGTAGGAGACGAAGTTGTAGTTCGACAGCGCCGAGCCGGTGGCGACCATCTTCGCGCCGCGCACGACGACGCCCTCGTCGGTCTCCTTGACGGCGTGGATGAAGACGTCGGAGACCTCGTGGATCTCCTTGTCGCGGTCGACGGGCGGGTTCACGAGCGTGTGGTTCATGAAGTACACGCGCTCTTGGGACTCTCTGTACCAGCGCCGCGCGTTGTCGTCATAGGGCGCGTAGTAGTCGGCGTTCGGGCCGTAGGTGGCCAGGAAGGCGGCCTTGTAGTCGGGGCTGCGGCCCATCCAGCCGTAGGTCAGGCGCTGCCACGCGGCGATCGCGTCGCGCCCGGCCACGAGGTCGGCGGCCGAGTGCGGCGCCCTGAAGAACGCGTGCGTGTAGCCGCCGTTGCCGGTGTCGGTCTCGGTCGTCAGCTCCGGCTTTGACTCCGGGTCGTGCAGGGCGTCGTAGAGCCGCGCGATCATGCGCACCGCGTTGCGGAAGGCGGGGTGCGTCGTGACGTCGTCGACCCGATCGCCGTGGATGTAGATCTGCCGATCGTCCTTGAGGCTCCCGACGTACTCCGCCCCGTTCATCGGGCGGGTCACCGCCTCGGTGCCGCGCGACCCATCGCCCTGGACGTCTACCGACATGCCGGAACCCTCCTCATGCGCCATTCCAGGTGAAGACCGTCCGGTGTACGTTGCCACTGGACACTCGCCCGCCCACCTTACGCCGCCGCGCGTCGCGCTGTCAACGTGGCGCTCCACCGCGCGTGCGGGAGCGGCCGCGTGCGGCGCGCGGCCGCGTGTGCGTGCCGGGGCGGCCGCGTGCGGCGCGCGGCCGCGTGCGCGACGACGACGCGCGGCGCTGCGCGCGGCTCAGGCGAGCCCGGCCATCGACTCGCCGTCGAGGGCGAGCTTGCGCACGTCGCTCTGCGCGCGCCCGACGACGAACCAGACCGCCTCGACGGGCTCGTCGCCGGCGTTCTCGAGGCGATGCGGTCTGGAGGACTCGAAGGCGATCGAGTCGCCGGGGCCGAGCTCGTACTCCTCCTCGTCGAACCCGATCGTCACCCGCAGCCGCCCCGACAGGACGACGCCGTACTCGCGGCCCATGTGGCGCATGTGCGTCCCCGCGCGGCTGGAGGCGCCGCCGACCTCGTAACGGACGTGAAGGAAGTCCGCGTCGGGTTCGGAGGTCGGCGTCAGGCGCTCCCAGCGCACCCCGGACTCGAGGTCGAGCCGCTTTCGTGACTCCCGTCGCTGGACGAGGCTCGCCCCCGTTCCCCCGGTCGCATCCGCTGCGGTGGCTACGGCCGCGCGCGCTGAGCCGAAGAGCTCGTCGAGCGAGATGCCCAGCTCGGTGACGATCGCGTAGAGCGTGCCGACCGACGGGCGCGACCGGCCGGTCTCGATCTGCGAGAGCGCGCTCGGGGAAATCGCCAGCCGCCGGGCAAGCTCGCGCAGGCTGAGCCCGTGGCGCTCGCGCTCGGAGCGCAGCCGCTGACCGACGCCGTCCTGGAAGTCAGCGGTCAGATCGCGCAGGCGCTTGGCCCCGGTGGGCTCTGCGGGCATCGCTCGGCTCACTGTAGCCGCCGCGCATCGAGCCTGTCCAGCCTCACTGCACAGCTTGCGAACAACGGCTCCGTGCGCCCACTGACGCGGGCGCCGCCGGACGGAAGGATCGCGCGACGACCGGCGTCATGGAGAACAAGGCCGGACCAAATCCGCTCTCACCGGCCTGTTCACAGGAGGGATGCAACCCGTGAGACGCCTCATTGCAGTCGTCCTCGCCGCCGCGCTGGCCGCGTCGGCCTTCGCCGCCGTGACGGCCATCGCCGCGGCCCCGACCAAGCCGGCGACGATCAAGCTCCGCAGCAACAAGCTCGGCAGGATCCTCGTCAACGGCAACTCGCAGACGCTCTACCTGTTCGAGAAGGACAAGAACGGCAAGAGCGCCTGCTCGGGTCAGTGCGCCAAGTTCTGGCCGCCGGTCCTGACCAAGGGCAAGCCGAAGGCCGGCTCGGGCATCAAGGCCTCGCTGTTGGGCACGACCAAGCGCAGCGACGGCACCACGCAGGTGACGTACAACAAGCACCCGCTCTACCGCTTCCTCAACGACAAGAACAAGGTCGGCGCGACCAAGGGCGAGGGCGTCGACGCGTTCGGCGCCGAGTGGTACGTGCTGGGAGCCAACGGCAAGAAGATCGAGGAAGAAGGCGACAAGTCCTGAGGGGAGGTTGGGCGCGCAGGGCTGCGACCGGCGGCCTCGCGCCCGGGCACTCTCGGCGGGCGCAAGCCCAGCCGCGACAGCCGCGGGGGTGGAGCAGGAGGCTTCACCCCCACGGTGTCTGAGGCCACCGGGCGGCGCCCGCTACACGCGCGCCGTCGCCGCGCCCAGCGCCGCTACACGCGCACCGTCGCCGCGCCCAGCGCCGCTACACGCGCGCCGCCGCCGCCGCCTCTGCGATCAGCTTCGACAGCTGCGCGCCCTGCCAGGCGAGCGGTGATCGCCCAGGCTCCTCGACCACCAGCCGGGCCCCGGGGATGACGCGCGCGTAGTCCTCCCCCACGCTCAGCGGGTGCTCGGGGTCGGCCTCGTCGCGATCGGCCACGATGACCGTCGGCGCGTCGATCGCGGCCAGGTCGTGCAACGTGCCGAACGGCCGCGAGCGTGGCACGGCGCGAACGGCGTCGGCCAGCGCTCTGGGATGCTTGTGCGCGCTCAGGCGCTGGCGCAGGACGGTCACGACGGTGTCGCGCCAGGACTTCGGCACGCGCGGTTCGCCGTAGGCCTGAACGAACCCCTCGACGCCGCCCTCGCGCAGCCCGTCGGAGAGGGCGTCCCAGCGGGCAAGGCGACGCGGGTCGTCGTTGTCGACCGGGTCGTAGGCGGGCGTGATGACCACGAGCGCCGCCGCCCGCTCGGGGCGCTCCAACGCGAAGCGCAGCAGCGTGTGCGCCCCCATCGAGGCCCCGACCAGCACGGCACGCTCCACCCCGCGCTCGTCCATCACGCGCTCGAGGTCGGCCGCCAGCACGTCATAGCCATAGGCATCCGGCGCAGGCGCCGGATCGCTGCGCCCGTGCGCCCGTGCGTCGTACGCGATGACGCGATGCCCGGAGCGCTGGAGCGCCTTCGAGCCCATCACGACATAGCGATGCGTCGCGGTCAGGCCGTGCAGCAGCACGATCGGAACGCCCTCGCCGGCTTCCTCCACGTAGAGGTCCACGGCCGGAGTCCTATCATCGACTCCATGGCCGTCATCGACGTCACCGAGCAGGACTTCGAGCGCGAGGTCATCGAGCGCTCCCGGACGACCCCGGTGGTCGTCGACTTCTGGGCGGCGTGGTGCGGCCCGTGCCGCGCGCTGACCCCGATCCTCGAGCAGGCCACGGCCGAGCGCGAGGGCCAGGTCGTGCTCGCCAAGCTCGACACCGATGCAAACCCGTACCTCGCCCAGGCCTTCGGCATCCAGGGGATCCCCGCGGTCAAGGCGTTCAAGGACGGCCGCATCGTCGACGAGTTCGTCGGCGTGCAGCCGCCCGCCAACGTCGCCCGCTTCTTCGACGCGCTCCTGCCCAGCGAGGCCGACGACCTTGTCTCCCAAGGCGACGAGGAGGCGTTGCGCCGCGCGCTGGAGCTCGAGCCGGGCCGGGCCGACGCCGCGCTGGCCCTCGCCGGCCTGCTGCACCGCCGGGGTGAGGGCGACGAGGCCCTCGCGGTCCTCGCCAACGTGGGCGGCTCCTTCGCGGCCGACGGCCTGGCTGCCCGCATCCGTCTCGAACAGGCCGAGGACGTCGACCTGACCGACGCGTTCCGCGCCCTCGACGACGGCGACGACGAGCGCGCCGTCGACCTGCTTCTCCAAGCGCTGCCGTCGGCCGACGGGCACAAGGACGACATGCGCCGCGTCGTCGTCGGCATCCTCGACGCGCTCGGCGTCGAGCATCCGCTGGCGCGCGACGCGCGCCGCCGGCTGGCCGCCGCGCTCTACTGAACGACGTGTGAGCGCACGAGCGCCGCGCTGCGCTCGGGCTGCTCCCACCAGAACATGTGCCCGAGGCCCTCGAGCAGCTCGAGCCGTGCGTCGGGGATCAGGCCCGCGATCAGCTCGCCGTTGATCATCGGCAGCATCCGGTCTTCGGTGCCATGGATGACGAGCGTCGGCTTGTCGATGGCCATCAGCCGTGCGCTGGTGTCGTGCCCGAGGACCGCCTGCATCTGGGCCATGATCACCGGTACGGGCACCGGCAGCTTCATCACCATCGCGTGGAAGGCCTCGAAGTTGGCCTCGTCGCCGGTGTAGGCGGCCGACAGGTTCGCGCTGTAGCCGGCCCGCAGCTGGCGCTCGCGGTCGCCGGACATCAACGCGCCGCCCAGCTCCTGAACGACGTCCTCATCGGCGAGTCGTGCGCCCTCGCCGCCGGGGTAGGTGCAGCCGAGCACGAGCCGACGAATCCGCTCGGGGTGGCGCAGTGCGAGCTCTTGGGCGACCATCCCGCCCATCGACACGCCGAGGACGTGAGCGGTCTCCCAGCCGAGCGCGTCAAGCACGCCGGCGGCGTCGTCGGCCAGCCCGACGATCGTCGTCGAGTCGGGCTGGGCCCCGGACTCGCCGATGCCGCGGTGGTCGTAGGTCACGACGTCCAGGTCGTCACCCAGCGCGTCGAGAAACGGGTCGCCCCAGGACAGGTGGGTGCCGCTCATGCCCATGATGAGCAGGATCGGCTCGCCCGCCCCTCTGCGCTCGTAGTAGAGCGTGCCACCGTCGATCTCGGCCTTCGGCATGGCAGGAAGGTACCTGGCGGCGCGGGCTGGGTAGCTTTCATCGGTAGTGCGCTTCCGCGAGGACAGCGAGCTGGACCCATCGCAGGTTGAGGACGTGCGCGGCCGCGGCGGGCTGCCGGGCGGCAGGGTCGCGCTCGGCGGCGGGGGTCTCGGGATCGTCGGCGTGATCGTCGCGCTCGTGCTCGCGCTGTCCGGAGGCGGCGGCAGCGGCCTGAGCAGCGCGCTGACACAGCTGGAAGACCAGTCGGTCAGCGGCAATGGCAACGTGTCGTCCGAGCTCAAGGGCGAGTGCAAGTCGGGCGCCGACGCCAACGCCAAGGACGACTGCCGGATCGTCGGCTACGTCAACTCGATCCAGGCCTACTGGTCGCGCGCGCTCTCGGGCTACACGCCGGTGAAGACCGTCTTCTTCGACGGCCAGGTCAACACGGGCTGCGGGCCGGCGAGCGCGGAGGTCGGGCCGTTCTACTGTCCGAGCGACCAGCTGGTCTACATCGACCTGGGCTTCTACGACGAGCTGCGGTCGAAGTTCGGCGCCACCGCCGGGCCGGCCGCGCAGGCCTACGTCCTCGCGCACGAGTACGGCCATCACGTCCAGGATCTCCGCGGCACGCTCGCCCAGATCGGCTCCGACCGCCAGGGCGCCCAGAGCGCCTCCGTCCGCTCCGAGCTGCAGGCCGACTGCTATGCGGGGGTGTGGGCCGCCCATGCGGCCAGCACCGGCTATCTGACGCCGCTCAGCGACGCGGACATCACGGATGCGCTCAACGCGGCCCAGGCGATCGGCGACGACCGCCTGCAGGCGGAGTTCCAGGGCCGGGTGACGCCCGAGACATGGACGCACGGGTCCTCGGAGCAGCGCCAGCACTGGTTCAGCACCGGCTACGACACCGGCGATCCGGCCCGCTGCGACACCTTCAAGGGTCAGATCTGACCGTCGCCGTTTAGGCTGCGCGGCCGTGCACCGCACCCGCTTTCCCGGGCTCGCCGATGGCTGGGCTCGCCTCGACGGCCCGGCCGGCACGCAGATGGTCGATGACGCCATCGAAGCCATGGCCGCGTTCATGCGCTCCGGCGACAACGCCAACCACGGCGGCGCGTTCCGCGCGGCGCAGCGCACGGACGAGACCGTCGCTCGGGCCCGCTCATCGGTGGCGGCACTGCTGGGCGCGAGCGCCGAAGGCATCGTCTTCGGCCCCTCGATGACCGCACTCACCATGCGCTTCTCGGCCGCCGTCGGACGCTCGCTGCAGCCGGGCGAAGAAATCGTTTGCACGCGCCTGGACCACGACGCCAACGTCGCGCCGTGGCTGATCGCGGCGCAGCGGGCCGGGGCGCAGGTGCGTTTCGCCGAGCCCGATCGCGCCACGCTCGAGCTGCCGGCGAGCGCCGTGGAAAACGTTCTCTCGGAGCGCACGCGCTGGGTCGCGGTGACCGCGGCCTCAAACGCGGCCGGCTCGATCCCCGACCTGCCGGGCATCGTCGCCGCCGCGCACGCCGCCGGCGCGCGCGTGTTCGTCGATGCCGTGCACGCCACCCCACACCGCCAGATCGACGTGGCCGCCCTGGACTGCGACGCCCTCGCGTGCTCGGCCTACAAGTGGTTCGGCCCGCACACCGGGATCCTGTGGGCGCGACCGGAGATCCTGGCCGAGTACCGGCCCGACAAGCTGCGTCCCTCGCCCGACGACGTGCCCGACCGCTGGGAGCTCGGGACGCTGCCCTTCGAGTCGCTCGCCGGCGTGCGCGCCGCGGCCGACTTCATGCTGTCGCTCGATCGCGAGGCCGTACGCGCCCACGAGGACCGCCTCCTGGCGCAGATGGTCGAGGGCCTGCGCACGATCGACGGCGTGACGCTCCACGGCGCCGCCCGCGATCGCACCTCCACCGTGATGTTCAGCGTCGCGGGCCACAGCTCGCACGACGTCGCCGCCGCGCTGGCGCGCGCGGAGGTCGCCGTGTGGCACGGCAACTACTACGCCTTCGAGCTGTCGAGCTGGCTGGGCCTGGAGCCCGACGGCGCCCTGCGCGCGGGCTGCGTGGCCTACAACGACGCCGAGGACGTCGAGCGGCTGCTCGAAGCAGTCGCCGCGCTCTAGTCGGTCAGACCTCCAGCGCCAGCTGTGTCACGGGCGCCGCAGGCGCCGCCACCACCTCGTCCTCGAACGACGCCACCCGCACGCCGAGCAGGCGCACCGGCCGCGGCGGCGCGTAGGCGCGCAGCAGGTCCAGCGCGATCGCGGTCACCTGCTCGGTGTCGTTGGTGAAGCTGTCGATCGTGCGCGCCCGGGTGACGTTGGTCCAGTCGTCGAGACGCACCTTGATGCCGATCGTGCGCGCGCGCGCCTCCTTGCGCTGCAGGCCCGAGCAGACGTCCTCGGCGAGGCGCCTGATCGTCTGCTCGAGGACCTCGAGATCGCCGATGTCCTCGTCGAAGGTCGTTTCGCTCGAGCGGCTCTTGGCCACGTGCGTGACCTCCAGGGGCGAGTCGTCGTGGAAGAACGCGCGGGCCTTCAGCCAGCGCCCCATCCGCTCGCCGAAGCGCTCCACGAGCGCGTCCGCGTCGGCGGCCTGCAGGTCGCCGACCGTCCGCACCCCCATCTCGAAGAGCCGCTCTTGTGTGCGCGGCCCGACACCCTGCAGCAGCCGCGTCGGCCTGTCGGCGAAGCGCGCGCACGCCTGCTCGCGCGAGAGCACGACGAACCCGGCCGGCTTCTCGGCGTCGCTCGCGGTCTTGGCGACCAACCGCGACGGTCCGACGCCGACCGAGATCGTGATGCCCGCGCGCTTGCGCACCTCGGCCACGAGCTCGCGCAGCGCGGTCAGGGGCTTGTCGAGCGCGGTGACGTCGGCGTAGGCCTCGTCGACCGACATGCGCTGCATCGGGCAGCCCAGCCGTTCGCGCACGAGATCCCACACCTCGGCCGACTTCTCGCGGTAGGCGGTGAAATCGGGCGGGATGAAGATCGCGTTCGGGCACAGCCGGCGCGCACGGGCCGCGGACATCGCGGAGTGCACGCCGAACGCGCGCGCCTCGTAGCTGGCGGTCGTGACGACCGCACGCGGGCCCGTGCCCGCCACCACCAGCGGCTTGCCGCGCAGCTCGGGACGGCGCAGCAGCTCGACGCTCGCATAGAACGAGTCGCAGTCAAGGTGCGCGATGACGCGCCGCGGCTGCTCGGGAGGCTCGGTCGTCAACCTCCCGAGAGTACGCCCACGCTCTGACGGCTACGCGGCGACGAGCACGGAGCCCGAGCCCCCGAAATGCAGCTTCTCGCGGGTGGCGGCGGTCAGGTCGAACTCGCGGCCGGCGACGTACGGTCCGCGATCGACGACCGGCACGCGCACGACCCGATGGCCGCGGCGCAGCGTCACATGCGAGCCGCACGGCAGCGTCTTGTGAGCGACGCCCAGCGTGCCCGGGGTCAGCGTCCCGCCACACGACAGCTTGTTGCCGTACAGGCCGGGGCCATACCACGACACCGCGGCGCGCCGGTAGACGTTCAGGCGCCCGATGTCGCGGCGTGCCGAGTCGACCGCCACGCGCAGGCGCGCGCTCCCGGTTCTCTGCGGGCGAAAACGGAAGGCGAAGGCACCACCCGCGGCCGTCGTCGCGTGGTCGATGGTGCTCCAGTGGTCCTTCGCGCCGCGGCGCTGCAGGGCCACGCGGCGCCCGGCGATCCCGGGACGGACACGGCCCGCGACGGTCGCGCGGCGCCCCGCCATCACGTTGAGGGTGCTGCCGTGCGGCGCGATGTCGGCCGCCCGGGCCACCGTGGCACGGGACTGCGCCGTGGCAATCGGCACGGCGATCGAAGTGGCAAGACAGAGCGCGCCCAGCGCCATCGTGGCGCGTCGGGCGCGCAGATTTCTCTGCGGCCTCGTCATGAGGTCGTTCCTCCTAGCGTCAGCCGCTTACGGGCGGGCCTGAGCGCGGCGAACGGTGCCGTCGCTACGGCGCCCCAGCGGGCGCCGACTGCCCCCGCTCGCTCCTCCGACAGACCGGGAGCGATTCAGCGGATCGAACAGAAGTTCGACACGGTAGCCGCAAAACTCAACACTTCTGTGATGACGATCACACAGCGGCGGCGGGCAGGCCGGCCTCCGGCGTGCCCGCGACGACCATCGCCAGCAGCGTGCCGGGCATGACCGCCAGAGGCACGTCCGGGCGCGCGGCGGCGCTCTCCTGCGCGATGGCCAGCAACGCGTCCACGTAGGACAGCAGCGCCCTGACGTCGCCGTCGCGGGAGGTCCTGCAGGCCAGGCGCGCGAGCGCGACGGGCTCGGACGGATCCATGCCGCGGAAGCCGACCTGCAGCGCCGCCGCGCAGTAGGTGACGACGCGCTCGGCCTCGATCACGCGTTGGCCGACCGCGTCGACGCCGGGCGGTGGGCCGGCGTCGGCCGGGTCCTCCCCGGCGACCACGCGCGCAAGCTGCTCGCCGGCGAGGCTCCGCAGCGCCGCGGGGCCGTGGCCGACCGCGCGCGCCACGCGCAGGAAGACGAAGGCGGCGAGCAGACCGGGTCCGTAGGGCATGTCGCTGGCGTAGAGGATCCGGGCGGGCGGGATCGTCGTGTAGAGCTGCAGCTGGTCGGCGACGTTCCACCACGCCGTGTCGAAGAAGAGGTTGTCGAGCTCGGTGGCGTACTCGGCGATCCAACCGAGATCGCTGATCCCGGCGTGGGCCAGGATCAGGCGCGCGCCGGGGTAGCGGCGCGCGAGGTCGACCACGGCCTCTCCGAGGTGCGGGATCCCGCGCCCGGCGTGGAAGAGCACCGGCGCGCGGCGCTCGTGGGCCAACGCCACGACCTCCTCGACGACCGGGTGCGGGAGCTGGAAGGCGTCGGAGCGCGGGTGCAGCTTGAAGCCCTTGGCTCCGGCCTCCAGGCAGCGGCTCGCCTCGTCGACCGCGCCGTCGACGTTGGGCGCGATCCGCGCCAGCGCCATGAGGCGGCCGCCCGACTCGGCCGCGGCGGCCAGCACGGCGTCGTTCGCCGCGGTGTAGCCGTCGGGTTCGTGCATCGCGAACACCAGCGCGCGCTGATGACCCGCGGCGTCCAGGCCGCCGATGATCTCCTCAGGAGTGGCCTTGCGCCCGTCCGGGTCGTTGTGGCCGATGTGGGTGTGGGCGTCGAACCACGCGACCTCGCCGAGCGCCTCGCGCCCCTCGAGGTAGACCGGCAGCAGCCTGGGATCGAAGTCGCTTCCGTTGACGGGCACCGCCCGCCTGAGGCTACAACGAGGCACGGTGACGCCGGTGCGCGACGGGTAGGATCGACAAGCGATGGCCCAACGCGATCGGCTGACGGCGCTCGACGCGACCTTCCTGCACCTCGAGCGCGGCGGCGCCCATATGCACGTGGCCGGCGTGCTTGTGTTCGAAGGCGATCCGCCCGCCTACGACGACCTCGTCGAGGCGATCGAGTCGCGCATGCACCTCGTGCCGCGCTATCGCCAGAAGCTCGCGCACGTCCCGCTCGGGCAGGGGCGCCCGGTGTGGGTCGACGATCCGCACTTCAACGTGCGTTACCACCTGCGCCACAGCGCGCTGCCACCGCCGGGGTCCGACGAGCAGCTCAAGAACCTCGCCGGGCGGCTGTTCGCGCTGCCGCTGGACCGCACCAAGCCGCTGTGGGAGATCAACCTCGTCGAGGGCCTCGAGAACGGGCGCTTCGCGCTCATCAGCAAGACCCATCATGCGCTGGTCGACGGGGTGAGCGGCGTCGACGTGACCTCGGTCCTCTTCGACGTCGCGCCCGAGCCCGTGCCGATCGAGCGGCGCCCGTGGGTCCCGGGGCCCGAGCCGTCCGAAGCCGAGCTGCTCGTCAAGGCGCTCGTCGATCGCGTGACGATGCCGGGCGAGGCCGCGCGCGGCGTGCGCGCCCTCACGCGAGCGCCGCGCCACGTGCTCTCGCAGGCCGGCGAGTGGCTCGTCGGCGTCGGCGCGACGGCGTGGGCGGGTGTCAATCCGGCGCCCGAGTCGCCGTTCAACGTGCCGATCGGGCCGCACCGCCGGTACACGTGGGTCGACTCCGAGGTCGCGCGCTTCAAGGCGATCAAGAACGCGTTGGGCGGGACGCTGAACGACGTCGTGCTGTCGGCCGTGACGCTCGCCCTCGGCCGTTTCCTGCGCCGTCGCGGCGAGGACACCGACGGGCTCGTCCTCAAGGCGATGGTCCCGGTGTCGGTGCGCGCCGACGTCGAGCGCGGCGCGCTGGGCAACCGCGTCGCCGCGATGTGGGCGCCGCTGCCCGTGGGCGTCGAGGACCCCGAGGCGGCGCTCGCCGAGGTCGTCGAGGCGATGCGCGGCCTCAAGGAGTCCGGTCAGGCCGTCGGCGCGGTGGCGCTGACCTCGCTGGCCGACTTCGCGCCGCCGACGATCATGTCGCAGGCCGCGCGTCTGCAGCCTCGGCAGCGATTCTTCAACCTCGTCGTGACCAACGTGCCCGGCCCGCAGATGCCGCTCTATCTGCTCGGCCGTCAGATGCGCGCCTTCTATCCCGTCGTTCCGCTGGCGCGCAACCAGGCGCTGGGGATCGCGATCATGAGCTATGACGGGCGTCTCGCCTTCGGCCTGCTCGGCGACTACGACGCGATGCCCGACCTCGAGGCGCTGGCCGACGACCTGCGCGGGGCCATCGCGGACCTCTCGCGCGCCGCGGGCGTCCCCGCGCCTCCGAGGGCGGAGCGCAAGCGGGCAGCTGAGCCCAGCAGGGCTTAGCGCGGCCGATGCGCGTCGCGCTCGCCCAGACCAACCCCACCGTCGGGGACATCGCGGGGAACGAGGCCCGGATCCGCGAGTACCTCGCCCGGGCGCGCGACGCCGGCGCGCAGCTCGTCCTGTTCCCGGAGCTGGCGGTGTGCGGTTACCCGCCCGAGGATCTGCTGCTCAAGGAGCACTTCCTCGCCGACGCACGGGCGGCCGTGGACCGGATCGCCGAGGACGCTGACGGGATCGTCGCGATCGTCGGCTTCCCCGAGCGCGCCGACGACGTCTACAACGCGGCCGCGGTCTGCGCCGGCGGCGCGCTGCAGGCGATCTACCGCAAGGTCAACCTGCCCAACTACGGCGTCTTCGACGAGCTGCGCTATTTCCAGCACGGCCCGGGCGGCGCGATCGTGGAGGTCGACGGGGTCAAGGTCGGGCTGACGGTCTGCGAGGACATCTGGGTACCGGGGCCGCCGATGACCGACGAGGCGCTGGCGGGCGCGCGGCTGGTGGTCAACATCTCCGCCTCGCCCTATCACGCCGGCAAGGGCCTGCAGCGTGAGCAGATGATCGCCCAGCGCGCGCGCGACAACCTCGCCGCGGTCGCGTTCTGCGCGCTTGTCGGGGGTCAGGACGAGCTCGTCTTCGACGGCCACTCGTTCGTGGTCGACCACGAGGGCACGGTCATCGCGCGCGCCGCGCAGTTCGCCGAGGAGCTGCTCGTCTGCGACGTCGACGAGGCCCCGGCCGGCGCGGCGCGGCTGCGCGACACGCGCGCGCGGCCGGCGGCGCGGGAGGTCGCGCCCGAGGTGGCGGACCTGGGGTCCTTTGAGACCGCCGGCGGCGCGGACTCCGCTTCGCCGGGCGGGCCGGTGGCCGACCTGCTCGACGCCGACGCCGAGGTCTATGCCGCGCTCGTGCTCGGCACGCGCGACTACGTCGCCAAGAGCGGCTTCGAGCACGTCGTCATCGGGCTGTCGGGGGGGATCGACTCGACGCTGGTGGCCCTCGTGGCGGTCGACGCTCTGGGCGCCGAGCGCGTGACCTGCGTGACGATGCCGTCGCCGTATTCCTCGCAGGGGACGCGCGACGACGCGCACGTCCTGGCCTCGAACCTCGGCGTCGAGCTGCTCACGCTGCCGATCGGCGACGCGATGGCGGGGTACGACGAGCTGCTCGGCGAGGTGTTCGCCGGTCGCGAGCCCGACATCACCGAGGAGAACCTCCAGGCGCGCATCCGCGGCAACCTGCTGATGGCGCTGTCGAACAAGTTCGGCTGGCTGGTGCTGACCACGGGCAACAAGTCCGAGATGTCGGTCGGCTACTCGACGCTCTACGGCGACAGCGCCGGCGGCTTCGCGGTCATCAAGGACTGCCCGAAGCTGCTCGTGTATCGGCTGGTGCGCGAGCGCTCGGCGCGCGACGAGCGCTCGCCGGTGCCCGAGTCGATCATCACGCGCGCGCCGTCGGCCGAGCTGCGCCCCGACCAGCGCGACGAGGACTCGCTGCCGCCCTACGAGGTGCTCGACGCGATCCTCGAGGGCTACGTCGAGGAGGACCTCGGCCGCGGGCAGCTCATCGCCCGCGGGCTGCCCGCCGCGGACGTCGACCGCGTGATCCGGCTCGTCGACGGATCGGAGTACAAGCGCCGCCAGAACCCGCCGGGCATCAAGGTGACCTCGAAGGCCTTCGGGCGTGACCGCCGCGTGCCCATCGTCAACCGCTACGGCGGATGATCGCTCTCGTCACCGGCGCCGGGAACCCGCGCGGGATCGGGGCGGCGTGCGTGCGGGCGCTGGCCGCGCGGGGCGCGACGGTGGCGTTCACGGTGATCGCCGACGAGCCGGTCCCGTCGGACCTCCCGGGGACGCCGATCACGACCGACCTCGCCGAGGCCGAAGGGCCCGAGCGCCTCTTCGACGCGGTGACCGAGCGCGTCGGGCATCCGAGCGTGCTTGTCAACAACGCGGCGTATTCGACGCGCGACGGGTTCGACGCGCTGGACGCGGCGACGATCGACATGCACTACGCGGTCAACGTGCGCGCGCCGATGCTCCTGAGCGTCGCGCTGGCGCGCGCGAGACGCCCCGGCCGGATCGTGAACCTGGTGTCCGGCCAGTTCCTGGGACCGATGCCCGGCGAGCTGGCTTACACGGCCAGCAAGGGCGCCTTGGAGGCCTTCACGCGCCAGCTCGCCGCGGAGGTCGCGCACCTGGGGATCACGGTCAACGCCGTCGGCCCGGGGCCGAACGACACCGGCTGGATCTCCGACGAGCTGCGTGCCGAGCTCCTGCCGCGCTTCCCGATGGGCCGCGCCGGCCGCCCGGAGGACGCCGCGGCCCTGATCGCCTGGCTGTGCTCGGACGAGGCCGGTTGGGTTACGGGCCAGGTCATCCATTCTGAGGGCGGGTTCCTGCGATGAGAGCGCGCAATCGTTTGACGGTCGTGGCGTCGGGGGTGTGCCAGGTGAATCTGACGACGCGGTAGCCGGCTGCCTGGAGGGCTGCGTCGCGGGCGCGATCGGTCTCGTAGGCCGCCTTCGTGCCGTGCGCGCTCCAGCTGTCGGTCTCGACGATCAGCCGGTGCGCGGGCCAGTAGAAGTCGACCACGACGTGGCCGTGGTCCGGGGCAATCAGGGCGTGGTTGACCAGGGGCTCTGGTAGGCCGTTGTCGCGGATCAGCGTGAGCATCCGCGCCTCCCAGTCGCTCTTGGTCAGTTTCGGCTCGCGGGCGGTCGCCCGCATCAGGGCCGACCGCCCTCGGTGCCCGTTCGCCCTTTCGATCACGTCGCTGATCGCGCGCTGGTCGTAGAGGCCGAGGTGCAGCGCCTGCGCACACGCGCGCTCCAACCGATCCGCTCGGACCGTGGCGGCGAGATCCAGCAGCGTCCGGGCGACCGTCGTGACCGCGATCCCCTCGTGCGTGGTCGTGTCCCGGGCATCGAGCAAACGGACCCTGTGCAGGCGGATTCCCGGACCGCCCTGCCTGCTGCGCGGTCCGATCACGTCGACCACGGCCTGGTCGCTGGCCAGCAGCACCCAATGCCACGCCGCACTGCGATGGCTGAGCACCGCGCCGGGCCCGCAGGCCAGGACCGCCGCGAGGAACCGTCCCTCCCGACGCAGCGACCGGTGCCCCACGGCATACACCCCGCGGTGCACCACGTGAAGCCGCCCGGCTTGGACCCAGTAGTCGACGTTCGCGGCCGCCACACCCGCCGCGCGCAGCTGCGCCCGCGACACGACACCCCACTGCTCCGCGGCCAGTTCCGAGACCGCCGACCACGGCGGTGGGCTGCCTTGACCCAAATAGTTTCCGTCAATCCAGCCCACCCCCCAACCCTGCCAGCCAACCCGCCACAGCGGACACCACAAGCGCAACAATTCTGCGCAGACTCACACCCTCAATGCCCTCGGCCGCGCGGAGCAGCGGGCGCGCGCGGAGACCCAGCGGCGTGAGCAGCGGGCGCGTGCGGCAGACCGCGCGCGCGGAGCACTCAACGCGCGCGGCGCGGCGGCCGCGCGCGCCCCACACCCTTCAGCGCCGCTGGATCTCCCGCACCGCGATCGTCATGCGCACGAGGGCGCAGAGGCGGCCTTCGTCGTCGGTGATGTCGACCTCCCAGACCCAGGTCGTGCGGCCGCGGTGGCGGAGACGGGCCTCGGCGTGGATGGTCCCCTGCAGGATCGGGCGCAGGAACGACGTCTGGTTCGACATGCCCTGGGCGGCCTTGCCCTCGGGCCAGACGGCCATCGCGGTGGCGGTGGACGTGATCGATTCGGCGATCGAGGCGTAGATGCCGCCGTGCACGAGCCCCATCGGCTGCTTGATCTCGTCGCGGACCTTGACCTGGGCGCGGACGATCCCCTCGTCGGACTCGATGACCTCGAGCCCGTAGAGGGCGTCGAAGGTGCGGTCCAGCGGGAGCAGCGGCTGCGGAGTGCTCATGCGAGTGCGGCACGATATCGACCCGCGCCGCTACCCTCGGGCCCTCGATGAGCCGTATCGACGCCCTTCCCGCCGATCAGAAGTCCGTTCTCCAGCTCCTGCTGCGCCAGGGCAAGGGCTACGACGATCTGTCGGGTCTGCTGCGCCTGGACGTCAGCGAGGTCCGTTCGCGCGCGCATGACGCGCTCGACGCCCTCGGGCCCGGCGCGGGCGGCGTGCCGACGCCGCGTCGCCAGGAGATCGGCGACTGGCTGCTGGGCCAGCAGGGGCCAGACGAGGCGGCGGCCACGCGTGCCTTCCTCGAGGGGTCGCCCGCCGGCCGCTCGTGGGCGGAAGCGGTGGCGAGCGAGCTGAAGCCGCTCGCCGGCGACGGCCGTCTGCCGGAGATCCCGCCCAACGGGGTGCCGAGTGAGCCAGTGGCCGCGTCGGCGCCGAGCGAGCCGGCGCCCACGTCGGCGACGAGCGAGCCGGCGCCCACGTCGGCAACGAGCGAGCCGCCGGCGGCGCCCGCGACTCCCATCGCTCCCGCTCCCACCGCAGCACCGCGTGTCTCGCGCCGCGGAGGCGCCGCGCTCATCGGCGGCGCGGTGGCAGTGATCGCCGCCGCCGTCGTGCTCGTCCTCGTTCTCTCGGGCGGCGACGACAAGAAGAGCAACGCCAAGAACGCCGCCGACACCACCTCGACGGCGGCAACCACGCAGAGCCAGCCCAAGGTGCAGGCACAGATCAACCTGACGCCGCCGCAGGGCGCGCCCGCGCCCAAGGCCGCGGCCATCGTGCAGATCGTCGACGTCGACGGCACGGAGGCGGTCAACGCCGTCTCGCAGGGGCTGAAGACCTCGGACAAGGCGGCCTTCGCGATCTGGGTCTACTCCAGCCCCTCGCACGCGAAGCTCATCGGCGGCTTCAACAAGAAGGACAACAACGGCCACCTCGTCTATCAGGGCGCGCTGCCGGACGGCTTCGACATCACCGGCTACAGCAAGATCCTCGTCACCCGCGAGACGAGCGGGAGCCCGAAGCAGCCGGGCGCGGTCTACCTGAGCGGCGACATCCCGCGCAGCTCGGGCGGGTAACGCGCGCGCGAACTGCGAGCGGGTGCGGCGCGCAGCCGGGCCGCCGCACCCCGGCGGCGACTACTCCTCAGGAAGCAGCTTCCCCGGGTTCATCACCCCGGCCGGGTCGAGCTCGCGCTTGAGCGCGCGCAGCGCTGCGACGCCGAGGTCGCCGATCTCGGCGCCGAGGTACGTCGCGTGGTCGCGGCCAATCGCGTGGTGGTGGGTGATCGTTGCCCCGCAGGCGACGATCGCCGCGCTCGCCGCCGCCTTGACCTCGGCCCACTGCTCGAGCTCGGAGCCGCGGTTGGCCCGGGCCATGAAGGTGAAGTACAGCGACGCGCCCGTCGGATAGAGGTGCGAGATGTGACAGGCCACGAGCGGTGCGTGCTCGCGCAGGGCGTCGCCGACCGCGCGGTACAGGGCGAAGAGCTGCGACCAGGTGGTAGCGGTCTCGAGCGTCTCGACGAACACACCGCGGTCCATGAGCTCGTCGCGCAGGTACGGCCCGTGGAAGCGCGAACGCACCCATGCGCGCCCGGCGGGCGGGCCGAGCGCGATCCCGCCGCCGTCGCGCAGGGCCTCGACCGCGGTCTCGCGGCGCAGGCGCACGATGTCCTCTCCCGCCGCCCACCCGACGATCGCCAGTGCACCCTCCACCACGCCGCGGGCGCGCAGATATGCCCTCAGCGCGCCCGCGCGAAAGCCGCCGAAGCCCGCCATGCCCAGCCCCATGCGGGTCTCGGTCTCGTCGGACAGCCGCGCGACGTCGGGCGCGAAGCCGCCCTGCTCGAAGCGACGCAGGACCTCGGCGCCCGCACCGAAGCTCGGGAACATCCAGCCCTCGTAGCGGGTCAGCTCGGGCACCGGGCGCACGCGCAGCGCCACGCGCGTGATCGCACCGAGGACGCCCTCCGAGCCGATGACGAGCCGCCGCAGCTCCGGCCCCGCGGCGCTCGCCGGCTGGGCGCGCAGGTCCAGGTCGCCCGCGGGCGCCGCCAGCCGCGCGCCGACGACGAGCTCGTCGATGCGCCCGTAGCCGGTCGAGGCCTGGCCGGCCGATCGCGTCGCCACGCAGCCGCCGATGGAAACGTATTCATAGCTCTGCGGGTAGTGGCCGAGCGTGAAGCCGCGCTCGGCCAGGCGCGCCTCGAGCTCGACGGCGCGCGTCCCCCCGCCCACGACCGCCAGCTGCGAGCGCTCGTCGAGCATCTCGAGGGCGTCGAGGGCTCCGAGATCCAGCGAGACGAGCGCGTCGAAGCCCCCGCGCAGCGGCTCGAGGCCGCCCACGACGCTCGTGCCGCCGCCGAACGGCACGACCGCCACGCCGGCCTCGGCGCAGGCGGCCAGCACCGAACGCACCTCGTCGTGGTCGCGCGGCGACAGCACGGCGTCGGGCGCGCCCGCGCAGTCGCCCGCGCGCTGGCGCACCAGGTCCGAATAGGACTTGCCGCGAGCGTGCACGACCCGCGCGATGCGGTCATCGCGCAGGATCTCCCCGAACCGCGAGCGCAGCGACGCCGGCAGGCGCGGCTCGTCCAAGAAAACG
>DATBKW010000325.1:0-12939 GCA_036555665.1 Solirubrobacteraceae bacterium
GCTCGGTCATGCCGCCGCGAAA
The DNA here is from genome assembly GCA_036555665.1 of Solirubrobacteraceae bacterium. Classification (GTDB taxonomy): domain Bacteria; phylum Actinomycetota; class Thermoleophilia; order Solirubrobacterales; family Solirubrobacteraceae; genus JAOPZW01. The sequence goes on from DATBKW010000325.1 coordinate 23, forward strand.
CCCTGTCGCCAGCTCGGGTGGGCCGGGCGCCAGCCCAGTTCGCGCTTGGCCTTCTCGTTGGACGCGCCGCGGACCTCGGTCATCATCATCACCCCGACGTCGCCGGCGAACATCCGCCCGACGAACCGCGGCACCCGCATCGGCTTCTTGGCGCCGAGTTCCTCGGCGAGCGCCGGCAACCACTCGGCGACGGCGGCCGGGTCGTCGTCGACGACGTTGTAGGCGCCGCGGCGGCCGTGCTCGATCGCCGCCACCGTGGCATCGGCCGCGTCGGCGATGTGGATGAACGACCACACGCCGCCGCCGTCGCCGACCAGCGGGAACTTGCGCCTGCGGACGAGCTCGTAGGAGTCCTTGCCCGGCGCCATCGAGGTGCCGGGACCGTAGAACCAGCCGTAGCGCAAGCACGATCCCCTCCGTCCAGGTTGCGCCGAGCACCGCCTCCTCGAGGTGATGCAGCGCCGCGACGTTCACTCCCATCACGCCTGCGGACGAGGCGTCGACCGGGTCCTCCTCGCTCTTGACGGCCGCACCGGTGCGCGCGTACACGGCGGCGTTGCTCTGCGCCACGAACCGCCGCACGCCGACGGCCTGCCCCGCCGACAGCAGGTGATCGGTGCCGTCGGTCCGCAGGCGGTTGGTCAGCTCGAAGTCGCGGTCGGGATGCCGCATGTCCACCGATTCGGGGATCGCGGTCAGCTGGTCGACGATCACGTCGGGCTCCGCCCTCCCCACGGCCTGCGCGATCTGATCGGGATCGAGCGCCTCCGCGACCACCGGCACGGCGCCCAGCTCCTCGAGCATCGCCCGCTTGGATTCGCTGCGCGTCAGGCCATGAACCTCATGGCCCGCCGCGACCAGCCGCGGCACCAGCGGCCGCCCGATCGCTCCCGTCGCTCCGGCTACGAACACTCTCATCGTCAAGTCCTTGATCGTGGGTCGGTTGCACCCCACAAGACAAGAAAGCGGTCCTGGCTGTGACACCTCGGAGGCGCCGTGGCGCCTCACACTGATGGTGTCGATGTCGTCTCGGTCGCGCCGCTGAGGCGCGCGAGCAACTCGCGCCGGCTGCGCACGCCGACCTTCGCGAAGACCGCCTTCAAGTGGTCCTGCACGGTGTGGCGCGAGATCACGAGGCGCTCCGTGATTGCCCGGGTGTCGTCTCCGGCGATCAGCGCCGCGACGACCTGCCGCTCGCGCGTCGTGAGCGCGTACGCGCGACACAGGAGCTCGAACGTCTCGGAGGGTGCCGCGGCGCGCAGCACCACCGCGATCCGCCCGCCGTCCTCGCCGTCGAGCGGCGCCGCCTCGATCTTGACCCACCGTCCGTCGACCGCGCGCTCCAGCGCACGGGTCTCGTTCGTTGCGCTGCCCGATCGCGCGAGCGCCGCCGCTGGATACACCGTGGCCGGGAGCATCCCCCACGCCGCGAAGACGCTTGCCGCGGGCAGCGCCGCGGCCCAGTCGCGCGCTTCGGCGGTCCAGCTGATCGCGTTCAGGTCCCCGTCGAGCACGATCACCCCTGGTGCGCTCGGCAGCCCGCCGGCGATGGGCGTCGCGCCGCCGATCCGGCGCCGGAGCGCCGAGCCGAGGCTTGGGCCGACCGCAGCCAAGAGCTCGAGGTCATCGTCGGTGAAGGCGGGGTCACCGCTGTCGCGGTATGCCTTGATCCAGCCCCAACACCCGAGTGCGTCGCGGCACGCGAGCACCGCCTCGTCGCCGATGCCCACCGGCCGCAGGATCTCGTCCCAGCGCGGTGAGCGGGCCAGGTCGCGTCCGGTCTCGGCGCTCAGGCTGGCGACCGGGACGGTCCGCCGGGCGAGCGCCCCCATCGTCGCGAAGTCGCCGCCGGAGTACTCGAGCTCGAGCGAGCGGGCCAGCCGCGGACCGTAATCGTGGTCGGCGATGCCGCCGAGCGGAATGAGCGTCAGCGGATCGGCGAACGCCCAGCACCACCGATCGAAGCCGATGACGCGCCGCAGATCGGCGATCGCCTCGCGCTGGATCGGCTCGGCGTCGAGACTGGACTCACTCAGCCGCGACAGCCGCTCGCGGCACCGATCTCGCACACGGACGGTCGCCACCTGCCGAACATATCCCAAGTTATTGGGATTGCGCCGGACCCGGCTTCTCTCTGAAGGTGTCGCGACACGTCGGCGAGACAAGGGGGAGTCGTGGGGAACAAGCCTTCACCCGGACGGATCACGGTCCGGCGCACAATCCTGGTGCTCGCGGCGGCTGTCGTCGGGCTCCTCGCCGTGGGGGCGGCGATGGCGGCGTCGCATGGAAGCTCGTCCGAGGCCGACCGCCTGCGCGCGATCGAGCGGACGCGCCTTCAGGCGCTGGTCGACGCCGACACGGCGACCGCGCGCAAGCTGATCGCCCCCGACTTTCAGCTCATCAACCCCGGCGGTGGCGTGTCCGGGCGCGAGGATTACATGCAGGCCATCGATGCCGGCGTCATCGACTACCTCGTGTTCGAGCCCGTGTCGCCGATCGCGGTGCGGCTCTCCGGAGACTCGGCCGTTCTTCGCTACCAGGTCAGCTTCGACCTGGTCGTCGGTGGCGACACACACGTGACGCACCAGGGCTGGATCACCGAGCTCTACGAGCGCCGCCACGGTCGCTGGCAGATCGTCTGGGAGCAGGCGACCGCGATCCCCAACAACTTCGACCTGTTCATCGAGTCGATCAAGCCCGTCAGCTGACGGCCGGACCAGGAGCGCAGGGTTCGATGGGCGCCGGCCGCGCGGTGGCCGAGTCAGCCGGCGAGCTCGTGCACGACCGTGAGCACGCGTTCGACGTCCCTCCGGGTGGTGCGGAAGTTCGTGATGCAGGCCCGCAGCGCGAAGCGCCCGTCGACGGTCGCGTTTGACAGATAGACGCGACCGTCGCGCTGCAGCGCCTGCAAGATCCGCTCGTTGTGAGCGTCGAGCGCCTGCTCGTCGAGGTGCGCCGGCGCGTGCCGAAAGCAGCAGATGCTCAATCCGGGTCCCGCGAGCAGCTCGAAGTCCTCCGCGGCCGCGACGAGCTCGGCGAGATGGGCGGCCAGGCGAATGTCCTCGCCGATCGCGGCCGCGAGCCGGCGCGCACCATGTAAGCGCAGCGTCGCCCACAGCTTGAGCGCCCGGAAACGGCGGCTGAGCTCCAGTCCGTGGTCCCAGAAGACGAAGGTCTCCGCAGGCTGGGTGGCGAGGATGCGGACGTAGTCGTCGGCACCGGCGCCGAACGCGCGCGCAGTGGCCTGCGCGTCGTGCAACAGCAGCGCGCTGCAGTCGACCGGGGCGTAGAGCCACTTATGGGCGTCGATGCACAGGGAGTCTGCGCGGTGCAGGCCGGCGAAGAGCCGACGGCTGGCGGGATCTGCCGCAGCGGGCGCCCCGTACGCGCCGTCGACGTGCATCCAGACGCGCGCGTCGGCCGCGACGGTGGCCACCGCATCCAGCGGGTCGACGGCGCCGGTGGATGTCGTGCCGGCGTTGGCGACGACGCAGATCGGCGACAGGCCCGCGGCACGGTCGGAGGCGATCGCCGTCCGCAGCGCCGCCGGGTCGAGCCGGCAGTCGCGGTCGACGGCCACCGGCGCCAGCCCCACGCCGAGTGCCGTCGCCGCTTTGGCAACGGAGAAGTGCGTCTCGGCTGACGCGTAGACCCGCATCGCGCGGCGGTCGTCGTCCGGGCCCGTCGCGGCGCGCAGAGCAACGAGCAGCGCGGTCAGATTGGCGGCGGACCCGCCGCCGACCAGGATCCCGGCCGCCGCCGCGTCGAAGCCCACGAACTCGCCCAGCCAGCGCAGCGTCTGGTGCTCGACGGCCGCACCGGCGGGACCCGACCGCCACGACGTGAGGTTCTGGTCAGCCGCCGACGCCAGCAGATCCGCGGCCACCCCAACCGGCGCCGGCGGCGACTGCACGTAGCCGAAGAACGCCGGCGTCGTCCGCCGCCCCGCGGCGAGAACGCCCGCGCACGCGGCGAGCAGTTCTTCCACGCTCTCGCCGTCCGCCGGCAAGGCCCGGTCGGTGCCGACCAATCGGTCGACCTCCACGGCGGAGGGTGGACGCTCGAACACGGGCCCAGACCGAGCGGCAGCGACCTCCTGCTTCGCGAGGGCCGTGACGCCCGCGAGCAGCGCGCGCAGGTCCTCCTCGCTCAGATCGAGCGAGGCGTCGCGCCGGTCGGGATCGCTCATCGGCGGGGATCCTGGCCGATTGCGGCCTCAGTCGGGCGTGAGCTGGTCGCCGACGCGGATGGTTCCGTCGCGGATGACGTCAGCGCGCAGTCCTCCGCGGTGCACGAGCGGGCGCAGGATGCCGCCGCCGTTGAGGCGGTCGAGGTGGGCGCACGGCTCGCACAGTCGGCGGCCGCGGCAGCGTGCCTCGCCGAGCGTGAACTCGCGGCCGACGAGCGCATTGAGGTCGGTTCCTCGGACCACGACGTTGCGGCGGTGGTCGAGGTCGCTGCCGAAGGTGTCCAGGACGGCGGCGTCGATCAGGGTGAGTGCGCTGCCTGGCCGTCCGGAGGCGAAGGTCCCGCTCCCGTCGGCATAGCGGTCGCCTTGCAGGCCCTGTCCCACGATGGCGACGGCCTCGTCGACGAGCGCCACGGGCGCCTCGGCGACCGGAGCGAGGACGAGCGCTTCGACGACGCCGATGCCCGCTGCGGCCGCGGTGTGCGGCGGCCATACGGCGAGATCGAGGGCCGCCAGGACGGAGCCGTCGAGGATCTCGTCGGTGGTGTCCGCGGGGTCCCAGATCGCGCCGGACGGCACGCCGAACATCACGACGGCGCGCGGGCCGCTGCCGTCGCGCGCCGGCCGTCGGGCGATCCACGGCCCCGCCCAACTGAAGGTTGCCGCGTCCTGCACGGGCACGAGTCCGAGCCCGCGCTCGGCGAGCCACGCGCGCTGCTCCTCCGGGTCGAGCGGGACGTCGCTCGCAGGAGCGCCGGCGACGTGCGCGACGCAGGCGGCGAGGGTGGAGCGCTCGGTGTGGGCGGGGGTCATGGCGTGAGGGCCTGTTGGAGGTCGCCGGGATGTTCGCAGCCGCCGCGGAGCCGCAGCGCGTTCACCCACGTCGGGTGATGACGGCTCACCGGCGCGCGGCCGATGATCCAGGGCCTTGTTCCCCAACCGAGGCGGTTGCGATGGCTCGGCAAGAGTGGAGTGGGCGGGTCGCGGTCGACATCCGCGATGCGGAGCCCGACTGGACGCCGTTCGTGCAGCCACGTGCGCCGGAGGGCGCGCCCAACGTGCTGATGATCGTGTGGGACGACGTCGGCTACGGGGCGATGGACGCCTTCGGCGGGCCGATCGAGACCCCGACGATGCGCCGCATCGCCGACAGCGGCCTGCGGTACTCGAACTTCCACACGACCGCGCTGTGTTCGCCGACACGCTCTTGTCTGTTGAACGGGCGCAACGCGACGTCGAACAACATGGCCTGCATCACCGAGGCCGCGGCCGGGTTCCCCGGCTTCTCGGGGCGGATCCCGTTCGAGAACGGCACGATCGCCGAGGTGCTCAACGAGCGCGGCTGGAACACCTACGCGATCGGCAAATGGCACCTCACGCCCGGCGATGAGATCGACCTGTCCTCGTGGAAGGGGCGCTGGCCGCTGGGCCGGGGGTTCGAGCGCTTCTACGGGTTCCTCGGCGCCGAGAGCAACCAGTGGTATCCCGATCTCGTCTACGACAATCACCTCGTCGAGCAGCCGGCGCGGCCTGAGGACGGCTACCACCTGTCGGCCGACCTCGCCGACCGGGCGATCGAGTTCGTCCGCGATGCGAAGGCGGTCGCGCCCCAGAAGCCCTGGTTCATGTACTTCTGTCCCGGCTGCGCGCACGCTCCCCATCACGTCTTCAAGGAGTGGGCCGACCGCTACAAGGGACGCTTCGACGATGGCTACGAAGCGATCCGCGCCGGCATCCTGGCGCGTCAGAAGGAGCTCGGCCTGCTCGCCGACGACGTCGAGCTGTCGCCGATCAACCCGCACGGCGAGCCCAACGTCACCGGACCGGACGGCCAGCCATGGCCGCAGCTGGACTTCGTGCGGCCATGGGACTCGCTGAGCGACGACGAGCGGCGCCTGTTCGCGCGCATGGCCGAGGTCTACGCGGGCTTCGTCTCCTACACCGACGCGCAGATCGGGCGGCTGATCGACTACCTCGAGGACTCCGAGCAGCTCGAGAACACGATCGTCGTCGTGGTCTCGGACAACGGCTCGAGCGGCGAAGGCGGCCCGAACGGCTCGTTCAACGAGAACAAGTTCTTCAACAACGTGCCGGACACGATCGAGGCCAACCTCGCGCGGATCGATGAGCTCGGCGGCACCACGGCGTACAACCACTCCAACACCGGCTGGGCGTGGGCGTTCGACACGCCGTTTCCGTACTGGAAGCGCTTCGCCGGCTACGAGGGCGGCCTGGCCGACCCGCTCATCGTGGCGTGGCCGGCCGGCATCGCCGCGCGCGGCGAGGTGCGCCATCAGTACCTGCACGCAGTCGACATCGTGCCGACGCTCTACGCGGCGCTGGGCGTCGACCCGCCCGACGTGCTGAAGGGCTACACGCAGAGCCCGATCGAGGGCGAGAGCTTCGCGGCGTCCTTCGCCGAGGAGGACGCTCCCGGCCGGGCGACGCAGTTCTACTCGATGCTCGGGATGCGGGCGCTGTACCACGAGGGCTGGCTCGCCACCACGCTGCATCCGCCGATCTCGGGCTGGTCGAACTTCGAGCACGACATCTGGGAGCTGTATGACCTGCGCAGCGACCGCAGCCAGGTCCGCGACGTCGCGGCGCAGCATCCCGACCGCCTCGAGGAGCTCAAGGGGCTGTGGTGGTACTACGCGGGCGTCTTCAAGGGGCTCCCGCTCGACGACCGCTCGGCGCTGGAGATCCTCTCCTCGCCGCGGCCGCAGCCGAGCGAGCCGCGCGATCGCTACGTCTACTACCCGGGGACGGCGGAGATCCCCGAGGCCGTCGCGGTCAACATCCGGCGGCGCTCGTACACGATCGCCGCCGGAGTCACGATCGACCGCCCCGACGCGCACGGCGTCCTCTTCGCGCACGGCGGCGTCGCCGGTGGACACGCCCTCTACGTCAAGGACGGCCACCTGCACTACGTCTACAACTGGCTCGGCGAGCGCGTGCAGACGATCAGCTCCGCCGGGCCGATCCCGACCGGGACGCACGTGCTCAGCGCCTCGTTCGAGATGACCGGCGACGAGGCGGCCACGATGAGCGCGGTCGGCACGCTCACGCTTTACGTCGACACCGAGCGGGTCGCCGACGGCGAGATCACCACCCAGCCCGGGATGTTCTCGCTGGTCGGCGACGGCCTCTGCGTCGGCCGCGACAGCGGCTCGGCGGTCACGCCCGACTACAGCGCGCCGTTCGCGTTCAGCGGCGGGACCATCGAGCGCGTCGCGATCGACGTCAGCGGCGAGCACTACGTCGACCATGAGAAGGAGGTCCTCGCCTACATCGCGCGCGACTGACCGAGACGTCTGGTGTGGATCGGAGTCGCCGCTAGCTGTCCGCTGCGGCCGGCAGCCACCGCTGCAGGATCGCGGTGAGCTGCTCGGGCGCGTCGAGTTGGATGAGGTGACCGGCGTCGGGAACGAGGCGCAGCGTCGAGCCGGGGATCGCTTCGGCGAGCCGGTGCGCGCGATCGACCGGGATCCAGGCGTCTTCGATCCCCCAGACAATGAGCACGGGCAGCTTGATCGTGGGCAGGAGCGGCTCGATGTCGTCGGTGTAGCGCTGATTCGCCTGGGCGATCTGCCGGTAGAACGCGGCCTGGCCGTCCGCGCCGAGCCAGGGACCGGCGAGCACGTCGAGCTGCTCGGCCGTGAGCGGTCGGTGCGCGGCGCCGGTGATGTACGCACGCACCAACGCTTCGTGGAGGGACGGCGGAAGCTGGGCGAAGACCGCAGCGTGATCGGCGACCAACCGGAAGAAGTCCGAGCCCCACGGCGCCAGCGCCACCACGTCGACGAGCGCCAGCGATCGGTAGGAAGCGCCATGCAGGAGGTGAGCGCGTAGCGACACCGCGCCGCCGTAGTCGTGCGCCACGACGTCGGGAGCAGTGAGCTCCCAGTGCTCGAGCAGGTCGACGAGCAGCAACGACTGGGCGGCCAAGGAGACGTCTTGGTCCTCGCGCATGGTCGAGGCGCCGTATCCGACCATGTCCCAGAGATAGACGCTGAAGTCGTTGGCGAACGCGTCGGCGGTGCGGCGCCACAGCGACGAGGACCATGGGGTGCCGTGACAGAAGACGAGCGCCGGGCCGGACCCGTGCCGCGACCACCGGACGTGTTGGCCGTCGCGCCACACGAACGTCTCCTCGAGCATCGCGCCAGCATCGCAGGACGTCCGCCCGGTCGGTCGGCCTCGAATTCGGTGGCGAGATCGGCGGCTCAGCGACAACATCAGGCCGGCTCGCCAGGCGCGATGTTCTGGTTGAGCCGGAACAGGTTGTCGGGGTCGTAGCCGGCCTTCACCGCGGCCAGGCGCTGCCACGTCGCGCTGGGGTAGGCCGCCCGGACGCGCTCTTCGCCCTCGTCGGCGAGCAAGCCCGCGTAGGCGCCGCGGTCGCCGTCGTCGAGCTCGGCCGAGACCCCGCGGGCCCACGCGACGTGCTCCGAGCGCTCGGAGGTGGACGGGTCGTAGATCGCGGTGACGTTGATCATCATCCGGCTCTGGCGGTGCGCGAAGGCCGTGGCGTCGGCGGGCACGCGGGCCATCGCGCCGCCGAGCACGCGCAGCTCGCAGGCGGCCATGGTGGCCGACGACTCGCCGATCCGCTCGAGAATCGTCTCCGCCCGCCGCGAGCCGACACCGGTCGCGAACGTTGTGTGCGACACCGCGTCGAGGGAGCGGCGCTGCTCGTCGGGATGCATCTCCGGGTACTTCATCGGCCGCAGGAGGTCGGCGACCGGCTCGGCCAGCGCGCGGAAGGGCGCGAGGGCGCGGCGGCCCGCCTCGAGGTCGCCCGCGTAGACCATCTTGGCCATCACCACGGGGCTGCCGTGCCGCTCCTCGGGCACGAAGGGCAGCGGCGGCGCGATCATCACGTTGGCGATCGTGCTCAGCTCGTCCGGGGCCGCCTCGGCCGCCGCGACGAAGCCGGCGATCACGTCGGGCGTCGCGGGGAGGGCGAGCAGGCCGCCGACGACCACGTCGACCGCGTGGAGTCGGTACTTCAAGCGTGTGACGACGCCGAAGTTGCCGCCGCCGCCGCGCAGCGCCCAGAACAGCTCCGGCTCGGCCTGCGCGTCCACGCGGTGTAGTCGCCCGTCGGCGGTGACGATCTCCGCCGCGAGCAGGTTGTCGATGGTCAGCCCGTGCGTGCGCACGAGGAAGCCGATGCCGCCTACGAGCGTGATGCCGCCGATTCCGACCGAGCCGGTGTCACCGAAGCCCGTCGCGAGCGCGTGCTCGCCCGCGGCGACGGTGAACGCGCCGGAGGTGAGGCCCGCGCCCGCCCAGGCCGTGCGCGCGGCGATGTCCAGCTCGAACGAGCGCAGCGCCGAGAGGTCGATCACGATGCCGCCGTCGGAGACGCCGTGGCCCGCCGGGCTGTGGCCGCCGCTGCGGACCGCCAGCTCGGACCCGGTCTCGCCGGCATGAGCGATGACCCGGGCGACGTCGTCGGGCCCCGCGACCCGGGCGATGAACGCGGGGCGGTGATCGATGTGCGCGGCGAAGACCGTCCGCGCCTCGTCGTAGGCGGGATCGTCCGGGAGGAGGACCTGGCCATCGAGGTCTCGGGGCAGCTGGGGAGTGGAGAGCATCGTCCGAGCGTTCCTTTCTTGTGCAGCGTACAAGAGGTCAGGCTAGCGACTACTTGTGCGGTGTACAAGAGGGATGTACGCTGGATCACCATGCGCAAGCCGGCCGCGACCTCTCACCGTGGCGTGACGCGGCAAGCCGTCGCCGAGGCGGCCGCCGACCTCGTGGCAAGCGACGGACTGCAAGCGCTGAGCGTCCGGCAGGTGGCCAACCGCCTCGGCGTCTGGCCGACCACGGTCATGCATCACGCCGGTGGCCGGCGCGACGGTCTCCTCGACCTGCTGATCGAGCACCTGGCGGCCGGTATCCGCACCGACCCGCACGGCAGCTGGCAGGCACGGCTGGCCGAGCTCGGCCGCGAGATCCGTCGCGTCTGCCTGGCTCATCGTGGCTTGGCCGACGTCGTGCTGCGCTCGGGCACCACGGGACCGCAGGCGCTACGCATCGCCGACGCGATCCTCAGCGCTCTCGAGGACGCCGGTCTCGACCAAGACGACGCGCAAGACGGCTACGACGTCTTCCTCACCTACGTGCTCGGCAGCGCCGGCCGCCAGGCGACGTCAAGCACCCCTGCGCGCTGGGGAGCGTTCGAGAGCGCGCTTGAACAGACCCAGCCCGACACCTACCCCGCCCTGCGGCGCGCCGCTCCGGGCGGCACGACGCGTGACGACGACGCGCGCTTCGCCGGCGGCCTCGCCCTCGTCCTCGACGCCATCGCCGGTCGCGCTTCGCGCTAGCAGCGCGACGGCGGAATCTCAGACCGAACGTCCCCGGCGGTCACGACTGCGGCGCGGCGTCAAGAACGGTCGCTTCGAAGAACGGCTTGAAGCGCGGCGTCTCAAACCACCAACCCACCGTCAGCCGACTGGGGAGGGTCAGGCAGCCGAAGCGGCGCTCAGCGTGAACATGCCCACCGAACGGGATGTAGCCGAAGTCCCTCTGGCCGGCGTCGCCCCAGCGCATGAGGCTGACGCTGCGCACGGCGCCCACCTCGTCGATGCGCAGGGTCAGCTCGGGGTGTTCGGGCGGCACGGCGAAGCTCGCGACGATCGTGTCCTGACTGTCGGCCCGCCAGCGCACTCCGCGCTGCGGGAGCAGCGTGCCGGGGACCCAGATGCTCTCGGCGGCCGCACGACCCGCGGCGGCGCGCGCGGTGTTCTCGTCGGCCGCGTGCAGGAACCTGAGCCGTCCGAGCGCCCGGCCCTCCGTACTGCCGCGCCCGTCGCGGTAGCAGTCGACGACGCGCAGCGGCCTGAGCGGGCCCCAGCCGGCGCGCGCCCGCCACACGAACGCGTGGCCGTCGAACTCCTGCTCGGCGGTGAACGACATCCACCGGCCGACGTTGATGCGCCCGGCCATGGTCAGGCGGAGCCCGACGCGTAGCGTGGCCCCGTCGTCGATGGCGTGGGCCAGGTAGCGCCGGACCGGCTCGTCGAGTCCGGCGAGGGTCGCGCGCCCGAAGCGCCGGGGTGACGGGTCGTCGGTCATGGCATGCAGTCGCGGGCCCGCCTCGGCGGGCTGGGCGCACCGAGCTCGGCGAGCCGCGCTGCACTCTCGGGGTCCATCGGCAGGAAGGTCTCGATCGCGAGGTTCGCGGCCGTGACGTCGAGCGGGGCTCCGAGGGTGGCGATGACCGTGAACAGCTTGACCTCGCCGAGGGGGGTCTGCAGGCTGAACGAGACCACCGGCTGGGTGGCGGGGCTCGCCGGCGGCTCGCCGGGGAGGTAGGACTCCACCTCTTCGATGAGCTTGGCGAGGGCGGGGTCGGCCTCCTCGCGGCTCCTGCGCTTGAGCCGGTGAATCAGCGGCGCGTTGCACGCGGCGGTCATCGACGAGATCCGCGGCAGCCCGCCCGGGTGAACGCCCAGGCGAAGCATGTTGATCGGTGGTTCGAGGAGCGTCGGGTCCACCCCGTCCCACAGAAGCGACGCGGCTCGATTGGACTCGACCAAGTTCCAGAGCCCGTCGACGATCAAGGCCGGGTTCGGCTCGTGCGCCTCGAGCAGCCGCTCGAGCGACTCGCGAAGCGGCTGCATCACCTCGCCGTCGTAGGGCAGCTCCAGATAGGGAGGCGCGAAGCCTCCCGCGAGCAGCAGTCGATTGCGCTCCATGATCGGCAGATCGAGGTGCTGGGCCAGGTGGACGAGGAGCTGCCGACTCGGGCTGGAGCGGCCGGTCTCGACGAAGCTCAAGTGCTTGGTCGAGACGTTCGCGTCCAAGGACAGCTCGAGCTGGGTGACGCCGCGTCGCGTGCGCCAGAAGCGGATCAGCTCGCCCGCGGTCAGGGGCTCCTGCTCGGTCTGGACGACCACGTGATTGAAGGTAGCGCGCGTCCGCTCGAGTTCCTTCCCCCGGCCCGGCGTTACACGAGAGGTAATCGACCCGCGGCGCTTCCTCCTGGACCGTTGCAGGCCAAGCAACCAGTCGATCAACGGAGGTGACCGATGACCGAGACACCGGCTTTCGTCGAAATCTCAACCCGGAGCGCGGCCAAGTTGGCGGAGACGTACCTCGCGCTCTGGAACGAGCCCGATGCCGGCCGGCGCCGGCGGATGATCGCCGAGCTCTGGGCGGAAAACGCGAGGCATATCCTCCAGCCGCCGCAGGAGATCCGCGAGATCGCGGCACATCCCGGGATCGCCCTGACGGCGATCCTCCAGGCACAAGGATACGCGGAGATCGAGGCTCGCGCGGCCGGCGTCTACGAGCACTGGGTCGGCTCCGAGGGGCTCAGCTTCCGGGGCCGCGACGACGCCGATCGGCTCGGTGACGTCGTCAAGCTTCACTGGGAGGCGGTCGCCAAGGACGGCACGGTGTCCGCAGTCGGGCTCAGCTTCCTCGTCCTCGCCGCGGACGGCAGGATCGAGCGCGACTACACGTTCATCGTCGCTTAGGCGGATACGACGGCCTTGTCGACGAGCTGCGCATGTTCCGCGTCGGAAGCGCCATCGGCCGACATCCATCGTCTGGCAGACTCGATGGCCGCCGTCAGACTGGTGGCATGTGCCTGCTCGTGGTCCTCTCGCGGATCGTGCCCGAGTGGCCGCTGATCGTGGCGGCCAACCGCGACGAGCAGTACGCGCGTCCCGCGGATCCCGTCACGGTCCTGCGCGAGCGGCCACGGACG
>DATBKW010000326.1:0-2584 GCA_036555665.1 Solirubrobacteraceae bacterium
CGGCGGATCGACGGTCGAGGAGATTCTGAACATCCTCGAGGGCTTCCCGATGTCGTCGCTGCCGCGGGAGGAGGCGCTGCACGACTATCTCGAGGCCTCGCGCCTGGCCTACGCCGATCGCGGCGACTACCTCGGCGACCCGGGGTACATGAGCATCGCGCTCGAACAGATGCTCTCCGATCAGTACGCGGCGGAGCGCCGTGCGTTGATCGGGCCGCATGCGGCCGACCCGCCGGTGGTGAAGCCCGGCGATCCCGACGCCGTGCCCGATGCGAGCGTCAACACGATCCGCCTGGGCTCGACGACGAACCTGACCGTCTCCGACCGCTGGGGCAACGTCGTCGATTACACCTTCACGATCGAGCAGACCGGCGGCAACGGGATGGTCGTGCCCGGGTACGGCTTCCTGCTCAACAACGAGCTGACCGACTTCAACCTCGACCCCGACGGGACCAGCCCCGAGAGCGTCAACCAGGTCGCCGGCGGCAAGCGCCCGCGCTCGTCGATCGCGCCGACGATCGTGCTGCGCGACGGCAAGCCGTGGCTGGCCCTCGGCTCGCCGGGCGGCGCGTCGATCATCACCACGGTCGCGCAGCTGCTGCTCGACCGCGTGGACTTCGGCATGACGCTGCCCGAGGCGATCGCGGCGCCGCGGCTGAGCCAGCGCAACAGCGCGACGACACAGACCGAGGACGCGTTCCTGTCGACTCCGGAGGCAGCGGCGCTCGCAGCCCGCGGCCAGGTGCTGAAGGTGACCACCTCGCCGCCCTCCGCTCGCGAGATCGGCGCGGCCACGGGCATCGAGTTCCTCGGCCATGGCGCGGCGCTCGCGGCGGCCGAGCCGTCGCGGCGCGGCGGCGGCAGCGCGATGGTGGTCGGCGGGGCGCCAAGGCACCGATGAGTTCCCAGCGGGCGGTGGTGTCTCGCATCAGCGCGCGACCACGCGCGCGAGCAGCCGCTCGAGCGTGCGCCGCTCGGTGGCGGAGAGCGGCTCCAGCAGGGCGGCCTGCGCCGCGTCGACGCGCTTGTCCAGTCGCTTGAGAGCGCGCTGACCGGCGGGCGTCGCGCGGATCACGTTGCGCCGCCGGTCGCGATCGTCCTGGGCGCGGGCGACGAGCCCGTCGCGCCCGAGGTCGTTGATGACTGCGACCATGTCGCTGCGATCGATGCCGAGCCTGCGCCCCAATGCGGCCTGGCTGGCGGGACCGCCCTCGTCGAGCGCTACGAGGACGCTGAAGTGGTGGCGGCGCATCCCCTCCGCCTCGAAGCCTTCGCTCACGAGCCGGTTGGCGCGCAGGGCGGCCTGATTGAGCAGCCAGCTCGGAAGTCCGCGCAGGCGGCTGGGAGCGTCGTGGTGGTCCATCGCGCCAGCCTAGCTGAGAAACCGTTGGTGGTGCCAACAATCGTTGATATCGTTGGTGACACCAATGACTGATCTGCTGCTGCAGGACCTCACCGACCGCCAGGCCATCACCGACCTGGTCAGCCGCCTCGGGCTGTGGCTCGACGAGAAGCGCTTCTACGACACCGAGTCGCTCTTCACCGAGGACGTGACCGTCGCCACGCCCGGCGGGCAGGCGCAGGGCGTCGGGCTCGTCGCCGCGCAGGCGCGCCGCAACCACGACTACGAGCGCATCCAGCACGTCATCACCAACGTGCTCATCGACCTCGACGGCGACCGCGCGAACGTGCGCGCGAACCTGATCGCGACACTCGTGCCGAGCGCCGCCGAGCCGGCCGCCCACGCCACACTGGGCGAGCGCTACCGCTTCGAGGCGGTCCGCTCAGACGCCGGCTGGCGACTGGCGCGCGTCGAGGTCGAGCCGGTCTGGCGTACGGCGCGCTAAAGCGCGCGGCGGCCGGCGAGGGCCTTGCCGAGGGTGACCTCGTCGGCGTACTCGAGGTCGGCGCCGACCGGCAGGCCCGAGGCCAGCCGCGTCACCGTCACGTCGGGTGCGCGCTCGCGCAGCGCGGCCGCGATGTGCAGAGCCGTCGCTTCGCCCGTAGTCGTCGGGTTGGTGGCGAGCACGACCTCGCGGATGTCGCCGTTTTCGACACGCGTGTAGAGCTCGGCGATCTTGAGGTCCTCGGGGTCGATGCCGTCGATGGGCGACAGCGCACCGCCGAGGACGTGGTAGCGGCCGCGGTACTCGTGCGTGCGCTCGATCGGGATCACGTCGCCGGGCTCTTCGACGACGCAGATCAGCTCGGCGTCGCGGCGCGTGTCCTGGCAGATCCGACAACGCGGCTCGTCGGCGAGATTGAAGCAGACCTCGCACAGCCCGATGCGCTCCTTGACCTCGCGGATCGCGTCGGCGAGCGCGTTGGCGTCCTCGGGCTCGGCCCGCAGGATGTGGAAGGCCAGCCGCTGGGCCGTGCGCTGCCCGATCCCGGGCAGCTTGCCCAGCTCGGTGATGAGGCGCTGGACGGGCGGTGCGTACAACTAGTGGGCCTTCTCGTAACGTTTGACCGGTAACGGCGGCCGGCGGCGCCGATCCGGCAAGGACGCAGAACCGAAGGAATACCGGAGGTATTTCGAGGTTCGAGGACGCCGCCGG
Organism: Solirubrobacteraceae bacterium; assembly: GCA_036555665.1. Classification (GTDB taxonomy): domain Bacteria; phylum Actinomycetota; class Thermoleophilia; order Solirubrobacterales; family Solirubrobacteraceae; genus JAOPZW01. The sequence goes on from DATBKW010000326.1 coordinate 2,559, forward strand.
TCGGCGATCGACGGCTGTCGTTTCCG
>DATBKW010000327.1:0-8694 GCA_036555665.1 Solirubrobacteraceae bacterium
GCGAAACGGCGGGCGTCGATCGCCGCCAGGCGGCGTCCTCGACCCTCGAAATACCTCCGGTATTCCTTCGGGTCTGCGTCCTTGCCTGGCGGCGTCGCCACTCCGCCGTTTCACGCACAACGTCACCTCAAGACCCACTAGTCGTAGCCCGGCTCGCCGGGCAGGATGATCCGGCCGCGGCCGCCCTCGGTCACGACGCGCGGCTGCACCGGCCCGACCTCGCGGCCGCGGGCGTCGCGCAGGAGCGCGTCGGCGCTGGCGAACTCCGCGAGCTGCTCGAGGTGCTTGATGGTGGGGAAGACCAGCGCGATGTCGCCGCGCTCGTGGGCGGCCAGCGCGTCGGCCGGGGCGAACCAGCCCTGATCGACGATCTCCGAGCCGTCGATGGTCGGCTCCTGGCCGGGCGGCGCCGCCCCCAGGAAGAAGTGCGTGTCGTAGCGCACGACGACCTCGGCGGGGGTGATCCAGCGCGAGAACTTGACCAGCAAGCCCGGGTCGTCGACGACGATGCCGGCCTCCTCCTCGAGCTCGCGCACCGCGGCGATGCGGTGCGCGGCGTCGCCCTCGCCCTCGCCGGCGTCGACCGCGCCGCCCGGAAAGACCCAGAAGCCGCCCATGAAGCGGGCCTGCGGCGTGCGCCTGACCAGCAGCACCTCGAGCGCCTCGGCGCCGCCACGCAGGAGGATGACCGTCGCGGCCTGGCGTGGCCGGGTCTCCTCGCCGGTGAGGTTGAGCTCCTCGCCTGGCGGGGGCCGGTCGAACTCCACGGTGGGCAGGGTACCTTTCGGCCCATGACGGAGACGACGACCGCGCAGAAGTGGATCTGCGACAGCTGTGGGTTCATCTACGACCCGGCCGACGGGGACCCCGATGGCGGCATCCCGCCCGGCACTCTGTTCGACGACATCCCGGACACCTGGTTCTGTCCCGTGTGCGGCGCGCGCAAGCGCGACTTCAGCCCGTACGACGAGTAGATGCCCTCATGGCCAAGCGCGGCTCAGTCGACCGGACCCTCGCCACGCGCAGGCTGCTGGCCGCCGCCCGCGGCGCACGGCTGTGCTACGGCGATCCGGTCCACGTCGAGGGCCGCACGGTGATCCCCGTCGCCCGCGTGCGCGCGGCCGGCGGGCTCGGCCAGCGCGGGGGTGGCGGGCGCCTCGACGCCGTGCCCGTCGGCTTCATCGAGATCTCCGCCGCCGGGGCGCGCTTTGAGTCCATGGACCGCAACGGCAACGGCGCCCGCACGCTGGCCGCCGCAGGCGCGGCGCTGACGGGTCTGGTGGCGGCCGCGGCGCTCAGGCAGCCGCGACGAGGTCTGCCGCGCCCACCGCGGCGGCGATCGCTGCCGCGGTGATCTCCACCAGCCGGCGCAGCTCGGCCGGCTGGATCGACAGCGGTGGCATGAGCACGACGGTGTCGCCGAGCGGGCGGATGATCGCGCCGCGCGCCCGCGCCTCGAGGGTGACGCGATGGCCGATACGCGCCTCCACCGCGAAGCCCTGCAGCTCGACCCCGACCATGAATCCGCGGCGGCGGACCTCGAGCACCGCGGGCAGGCACTCGACGTGCTCGGCCAGCAGCTCGCCCAGCAGCGCGATCTTCGGCTGCAGGCGCTCGAGCGTGCGTTCCTGATCGAACACGCGCAGCGTCGCCAGGGCCGCCGCGCAGGCGAGTGGGTTGCCGGTGTAGGTGTGGCCGTGGAAGAACGTCCGAAACTGCTCGTGCTCGCCGAGGAAGCCCTCGTACACGCGCTCGGTCGTCAGCGTCGCGGCCAACGGGAGGTAGCCGCCGGTCAGCCCCTTGGCCACGCACAGCAGGTCGGGCGCGACGCCCTCCTGCTCGCAGGCGAACATCGTGCCGGTGCGCCCGAAGCCGGTGGCGACCTCGTCGCAGATCAGCAGCACACCGAACTCGTCGCACAGCTCGCGCACCGCGCGCAGGTAGCCGTCGGGCATGACGTGGATGCCCGCCGCGCCCTGCACGAGCGGCTCGAGGATCACCGCCGCGCAGCGCTCGGCGTGCTGGGCCAGCAGGGCGCGCAGGTGCTCGGCGTCACCTGGCTCGGCGTGCCAGACGTCGAACAGCAGCGGCCGGTAGAGCGAGTGGAACAGCTCGATGCCGCCGACGGAGACCGACCCCAGGGTGTCGCCGTGGTAGCTGTTGCGCAGGCAGACGAAGCCCGAGCGCCAGCGTTCGCCGCGCTGGTGATGGAACTGATAGGCCATCTTCAGCGCGATCTCGCACGCGGTCGACCCGTTGTCGGAGAAGAAGACGCGCGAGAGCCCGGGTGGCGCCAGCTCGACCAGGCGCTTGGCGAGCTTGACCGCCGGGGCGTGCGACAGGCCGAGCATCGTCGTGTGCGCGACGCGATCGAGCTGGTCCTTGATCGCGATGTCGATGGCCGGATGGCGGTGGCCGTGGACGTTGCACCACAGCGACGACACGCCGTCGATGTACGCGTTGCCCTCGGTGTCATAGAGGGTGGTGTCGTCGGCCGAGGCGATGATCGGGAAGTCTTCCTGCGCCCAGTCCTGCTGCTGGGTGAAGGGGTGCCACAGGTGCTGGCGGTCGAGTTCTGAGAGCTCGGTGGCGGACATCGGCATGGTGCTCTGGAAGCTAGACCCGCTCGCGGACGAACCGGGCCGTCCGACGTCACGTAGGTCGTAGTCTGTGGCGCGTGCCGGGGCGACGCATCGAAGTCCTCGCGTTCGTCGTCGGGTCAGCCTCCCTGGGCGCCGAGATCGCCGCTGCGCGGCTGCTGGCGCCGTGGTTCGGCGCGTCGACGATCGTGTGGGCGAACACGATCGCGACCGTGCTCGTTGCGCTCAGCGTCGGGTACTGGGTCGGCGGACGGTTGGCCGACCGCGACCCGACCCTGGAGGGCCTCAGCCGGATCGTGCTCGGCGCCGCGGCGCTGCTGGCGCTGGTGCCGTTCGTCGCGGGGCCGTTCCTGCGCGTCTCCGTCGAGGCGCTCGACCGCCTCGAGGCCGGCGCTTTCGTCGGCTCGCTGTTCGGCGTGCTCGTGCTCGTGGCGGTGCCGGTGCTGCTGCTCGGGGCGGTGGCTCCCTATGCGGTGCGCCTCAGCGTGCGCACCGTCGAGGAGGCCGGGCGCGTCGCGGGCCGCCTGTACGCGATCTCGACCCTCGGCTCGCTGGCCGGCACCTTCCTCAGCGCCCTGCTGCTGATCCCGCTGATCGGCACGCGGCGCACCTTCCTGGTCTTTGCGCTGGCCCTGGCCATCGCGGCCGTGCCCGCCATGCGCCGGCGCTTCGTCCTTGCGCCCGTGGGCGTCGCGCTGCTGCTGGCGATCCCCGTCGGCACGGTCAAGGCGACCGGCGACGCGCGCGTGATCTGGGAGCGCGAGACCGAATACCAGTACGCGCGCGTGACCGAGCGCCCCAACGGCGAGCGGCGCCTGGAGCTCAACGAGGGCGAGGCCGTGCACTCGGTCTACGAGCCCGGCGAATGGCTGACCCGGGACTACTGGGACGAGATGCTCGTGCTGCCTTTCGCCGGCGCCGGGCAGCCACGCTCGGTGGCGATCCTCGGCAACGCTGCGGGGACGACGGCGCGCGCCTACGGTCATTACTTCCCGGCCACGCGCGTCGACGCGGTGGAGATCGACCCGGCGCTGACCGAGGTCGGCCGACGGCTGTTCGACATGCGCGGTCCCAACCTCCACGTCCACACGGCCGATGCGCGCCCGTTCCTGCGCGGCGCAACGCGCCGCTGGGACGCCATCGTCGTCGATGCCTACCGCCAGCCCTACATCCCGTTCTACCTGGCCACGCGCGAGTTCTTCGACGAGGTGCGCGACCACCTCGCACCCGGGGGCGTCGTGCTGATCAACGTCGGCCATCCGCGCGGCTCCGACAGCCTCGAGAAGGTCCTCGGCACGACGATGGGCGCCACCTTCGGCACCGTCCTGCGCGATCCGGTCAAGACGACGAACACCGTGCTCGTGGGCAGCACCGGCGACGTCTCGGCGGCGACACTGCGCGCCGCGCTGCGCCGCCTGCCCGGAGACCTCGCCGCCACCGCCGCGGCGACCGCCGGCCGGCTCGCGCCGGCGTTGCGTGGCGGCACCGTCTACACCGACGACCGCGCGCCGGTCGAGTGGCTCATCGACGCGTCGATCGTCCGCTTCGCCGCCGAAGGCGAGCGATAGCTCAGAGCCAGCGCGCGTACGGCAGCGTCGCGCCGGCGTGCGCGAGCTGATCGACCTCGACGCCGACGGCGCCCAGCGTGGCCACCTCCACGCCGCCCAGGCGCGCGATCGCCTCGACGTTCGAGCGCTGCATGACGCTCGGCTCGGCCGGCCACGGCGTGACGACGACGGCGCGCACGTCGAGGCCCGCGGCGCGGGCGGATTCGACGGTGAGCAGCGAGTGGTTGATCGTGCCCAGCCCGGGGCGCGCCGCAACGATCACCGGCCAGCCGAGGTCGACGGCGAGGTCGCGCACGGTGTAGCCGAGCGTCAGCGGCACGAGCAGCCCGCCGACGCCCTCGGCGACCACGACCTCCGCCTGCAGCGCTCGTGCGGCAGTGAGCAGCGCCGCCGGATCGAGCGCGATCCCCGCCAGTTCGGCCGCGAGGTGCGGCGACACCGGCGGGCCGAAGCGATGCGGCGTGACCTCCTCGACCGGTCGCCCGACTGCGGCCGCGAGCAGCTCGTGGTCGGCGGGGCGCCCCGGCTCCGGTTCCTCAAGGCCCGTGACCACGGGCTTGAACGCCGCGACGTCGACACCGTCGGCGCGCAGCGCGGCGGCCAGCGCCGCCGCGACCACGGTCTTGCCGACCCCTGTGTCGGTACCGGTGATGAACAGGCCGCGCGCGGCTATGCCGCCTGGCGCTCGATGTCGAACGGGCGGCCGTCGTCGTCGGCTCGTGCCGGCGCCTCCTCATGCGCGGCGGCGAGCGGCACGCCGTCGCCGGGCCGCCAGCCGGCCTGCAGCGCTGCGCGGCCGAGGACCTGCGCGGCCTCGCGCAACTCGGCCTTGCTGTGCGAGGCCATGACGGCCAGGCGCAGGCGCGAGGTGCCGGCGGGCACGGTCGGCGGCCGGATGGCCTGCGCGAACACGCCGCGCTCGATCGCCAGCTCGCAGATCCGCATCGCCTGATGCGCATCGCCGACGACCAGCGGCACGATTGGCGTCGTCGAGCCCGAGACGTCGAAGCGCTCGCGGGCGAGCTCCTCGCGCAGGACGTCGGCGTTGGCCTGCAGCTTGTCGACGCGCTGGGGCTGCTCGGCCAGCAGTTCGAGCGCGGCCAGCGCGCCGGCCACCGCGGGCGGCGGTGGCGCCGTGGAGAAGATGAACGGCCGCGCGCTGTTGACGAGCAGCTGCGCCATCGCCTGGTCGCAGGCGACGAACGCGCCGTAGGCGCCGAGCGCCTTGCTCAGCGTGCCGACGACGATGTCGACCTCGTCGTCGAGGCCCGCCTCGGCCACCGCGCCGCGACCGCCGGGGCCCAGGCAGCCGGTGCCGTGTGCCTCGTCGACGGCCACGCGGACGCGGTGGCGCTGGGCGAGCTCGACGATCTCGGCCAGCGGCGCGACGTCGCCGTCCATCGAGAACACCGAGTCGGTGACGATCAGCGCGCCGCGGCCCTCGGCCTGGCGCATGCCCCAGGCCAGGTGCTCGACGTCGGCGTGGCGGTAGACGAAGGTGTCGGCCCGCGCGAGCCGGCAGCCGTCGATGATCGAGGCGTGGTTGAGCTCGTCGGAAAAGACGACCTCGCCCGAGCCCGCCAGTGCGCTGATCACGCCGATGTTCGCCAGGTAGCCCGAGCCGAACAGCAGCGCCGCACCGGTGCGCTTGAAATCTGCGAGGCGCTCCTCGAGCCGCCGGTGCACGGTCATCGTGCCCGAGATCAGGCGCGAGGCTCCGGCCCCGACGCCCCAGCGCATGGCCGCGTCGGCGGCCGCCTCGCGCACGCGCGGATGGTCGGCCAGGCCGAGGTAGTTGTTGGAGCACAGCAGCAGCACGGGCCTGCCGTCGAGCACGACGCGCGGCCCCTGCGGCCCGCTGATCATGCGCATGCGGCGGTAGAGCCCGAGCTCCCTGAGCTCTTCCAGGCGCTCGTGGATCTCGGTCACGTGTCGGCCCCTCCTCAGGCGGCTTGGCTCGGCCAGGCGTTCGGCGCGCCGTCGGGTCTGACGGGCACCGAGGACTTGCGCTTGAAGCGCAGCTGCGACGACGGATCCCACAGGCGGATGTGGAGCTCGAGCGGCGTCTCCGGCTCCCGCTCGGGCGTCGCCCCATCGAGCCAGCCGGTGCGGTTGTCCGGCCGCGGATTGGCGCCGTTGTCGTGCTGGCGCGCGACGTTGAGGCCCAGCTCGGTGAACATCGAGCGGTCCTCGTCGGGCGTGGAGCCCAGCGTCGTCAGGAAGTTGCCCATCATCACGCCGTTGAGGCCGGCTTTGACCGCCAGCGGCTGCAGCTGGCCGAGGTTCTCCACGCGCCCGCCGCAGAGGCGGAACAGGGCGCTCGGGAGGATCAGGCGGAAGATCGCGATCCACTTGACGGCTTCCCACGGATCCATGAAGTCGCGGTCGCCGAACTTCGTTCCGGGCCGGGGGTTGAGGAGGTTGATGGGGACGCTCGTCGGGTCGATCGCCGCGAGCTGGAAGGCCATCTCGACGCGCTGCTCGCGCGACTCGCCGAGGTTGAGGATGCCGCCGACGCAGGTCTCGAGGCCCGCCTCCCGCACGGCGGCGATCGTGCGCAGCCGGGCCTCGTAGCGCACGGTCGTGGTGACCTCGTCGTAGTAGGACTCGGCGGTCTCGACGTTGTGATGGACGCGCTGGATGCCCGCGTCGCGCAGCGCCTTGGCGCGGGCGGCGCTCATGTGCCCGATCGATGCGCAGCGCTTGAGGTTCGTGTGCTGCGCAACGAGCCGGGCACCCTCGAGCACGTTGTCGAAGTCGCGCTTGGAGAGCCCCTGGCCCTGCGTGACCATGCAGAACCGGTGGGCGCCGGCCGCCTCGGCGGCGCGCGCGTGCTCGAGCATCTGCTCGGGTTCCATCATCGCGTGCATCGGCGTCTCCGCCTCTGCGAAGCGCGACTGGGCGCAGAAGCCGCAGTCCTCGGCGCAGCCGCCGGACTTGGCGTTGACCAGCGAGCACATGTCGGTGCTGTCGCCGAAGCGCTCCTGGCGGGCCTGCCACGCGCGCTCGACGAGGGCCTCGATCGCGGCGTGGTCCTCGAGCTCGCCCAGCTCGAGGGCCTCCTCGCGGGTGATGAGCGGCGGCATGGCGGGAAAACGTAGGCGCGCCGCCGGACGGCGCCATTACGCTCCCATGCGGTGGCGCCGATCCGGGTGCTTGTGTGCGACGACGTGGAGTCCTTCCGGGCCCTCATGCGCTTCACGCTGCCCGAGGACCCGGCCATCGAGGTCGTCGGCGAGGCCGGCGACGGCGTGGCCGCGATCGAGTTGGCCGCCGAGCTGCAGCCCGACGTCGTCCTGCTCGACCTCACCATGCCGCGCCTGGACGGCATCGACGCGATCCCGGCCCTCCTCGAGCGCGCGCCGAACACGCGCGTGGTCGCGCTCAGCGGCTGGGACGCCGACCGCATGGCCGACGCCGCGCTGGCCCACGGCGCCGTCGCCTATGTGGAGAAGAGCGAGGACGTCCAGGCGATCCGCGACGCCGTGCGCGCCGCGGCGGGCCGCTGAGCGCCGGTCAGCGCCCTTTCCACCGCGCGGGCCGCTTCTGGCCGAAGGCGCGGACGCCCTCGCGCATGTCCTCGGAGTGGAAGCTCGCCTCGCGCAGCTCGATCAGCTCGCGCTCGACGTGCTCGTCGAGTGGCCCCTCGGCGGCCAGCAGCTCGCGGATCACCCGCTTGTTGCCGCGCACGCTGAGCGGGGCGTTGGCCGCGAGGTCGGCGGCGAGGTCGAGCGCGGTGGTCTCGAGCTCGGCGACGCCCACCACCGCGTTGACGAGGCCCCAGCCCAGCGCGGTCCGGGCATCGACGTTGCGCCCGGTCAGGAACAGCTCCTTGGTGCGCGGGGCGCCGATCGCCTGCAGGAAGCGCCGCAGGCCGGTGTGCGAGTAGACGAGCCCGAGCTTGGCGGGCGGCATGCCGAGCACGATCCCCTCGGCGGCGATCCGCAGGTCACAGGCCAGGGCGACCTCCAGGCCGCCGCCGATGGTGTGGCCGGGCAGCGCGGCGACGGTCGGGATCGGGCAGGTGTCGAGCGCCTCAAGCGCCTCGGTGAACGGGTGGGCCACCAGCCGCTCGGCCTCCTCGGCGAAGACGTCCTCGGGGATGTCGCCGATGTCGTAGCCCGAGGAGAACATGCCGTCGGCGCCGGTGAGGATCAGCGCATGCGTGTCGCCGAGGTCGCCGACGACGGCGGCGATCGCGTCAAGGATCGCGTGGTCGAGCGCGTTGCGCTTGGCCGCATTGGAGATCGTGAGCCGGAGGACTCCGTCCGCCGGCCGGTCGAGGAGCAGCTCGCCCGCCATGGACGGGCGGGAGGCTAGTGGGTGCGCGCTATTCGAGGATCACGAGGGTGTCGCCCTCGTTCACCGCCTGCCCCTCCTCGCACAGGATCTCCTTGACCACGCCGGCGTCCTCGGCCTCGACGGGCATCTCCATCTTCATGGACTCGAGGATCACGACGGTGTCGCCTTCCTCGACCTCGTCGCCGACCTCGCATTCGATCTTCCACACCGTGCCCGTGATGTGG
>DATBKW010000328.1:0-13049 GCA_036555665.1 Solirubrobacteraceae bacterium
CGGAAACGACAGCCGTCGATCGCCGACCGGCGGCGTCCTCGAACCTCGAAATACCTCCGGTATTCCTTCGGTTCTGCGTCCTTGCCGGATCGGCGCCGCCGGCCGCCGTTACCGGTCAAACGTTACGAGAAGGCCCACTAGGGTGCCGCCCGCGACGGCGCACCCGAGCGGCGCCGCTTGACGCCGCGCGCGGCGAGCGCGTCGTAGACCTCGGCGGTTCGCCTGGCCACGTCCGACCAGTCGAAGCGCGCGACGTGCGCCGAGGCCTCGGTGACCAGGCGGTAGCGCAGGGCGGGATTGGCCAGGACCCACTCCACCATCTGCGCCAGCGAGCGCGGGTCGCGCGAGCGGAAGCGCAGCCCGACGTCGTCGTTGGGCACGACCTCGCGCAGGCCGCCGGTATCGGCCACGATGCACGGACAGCCGCTGGCCATCGCCTCGAGCGCCACGAGCCCGAACGGCTCGTAGATCGACGGGACGACGCAGAGGTCGGCGATCCGGTATAGCGAGCGCAGCACGTCGTCGCCGATCCAGCCCAGGAAGCTGCCGTGGCGATCGAGGCCCAGGCGCCGCGCCTGTGCCCTCAGCTCGGCCTCGTGGGTGCCCGAGCCGGCGACCAGGAAACGCACGCCGTCGAGGCGCTCGATCACGCGCGGCAGCGCATCGAGCGCGATCTGGAAGCCCTTCTCGTAGACGAGGCGGCCGATGAGCAGCACCAGCTTCTCGGTCGGGTCCGCGAAGCGCGCGCGTAGCGCGGCGAGGTCGTCGACCGGCGCGAGGTCGAGCGGGTCGATCCCGTTGGGGATGACCTCGACCTTGGCCTCGTCGATGCCGAAGACGTCGGCCACGTGGCCCTGCATGTAGTGGCTGCAGACGACGACGCCCTCCGCGCGGCGGGCCATCCAGCGCTCGACGCCGTGGATGAAGCTCTGCGGGTGCTTGTCCACCCAGCCCTGGTGGCGGCCGTACTCGGTGGCGTGGATCGTCGTGACGTACGGCCGGCGCGCCTCGCGCGCCAGCGCCGCCGCGGCGCGGGCCACCAGCCAGTCGTGGCCGTGCACGACGTCGAAGTCGTAGCGGGCCGTGAGCGCGCGGCCCGCCGCGAGCATGTGCTCGTTCATCCCCTCGACCCAGGCCACGAACTCGTCGAGGTCGCGCGGCGTGGCGGGCTCGGGCATGCGGTGCACGCGCACGCCGGCGCGCACCTCTTCGGGCAGGTCGCTCTCGCGGCCGCGGGTGAGCACGTGCACGGCCACGCCGCCGCTCCGCACGAGCCCCTCCGAGAGCTTGCGGACATGGCGGGCCAGCCCGCCCTCGACGATCGGCGGGTACTCCCACGACAGCAGCAGCACAGACCGTCGGTCAGGCATAAGAGAGGATCAGGACGCGGTCGGCCACCCGCCGCCGGACCCTACCTATGCAGCGCCAGCGCGGTTGCAGCCGCGATGGTGTTTCTGTCCCGCTTTTACCGCCCGAAACGGGACAAGATCGTGCGTCTCGACACAATCTTGCGCTCCGAACGTACTTTCGGGAAGCGATCGGCCGGGGGGGCGACTTGGAAAGGGACATGAAGATGGCTATGGGGGCTTCGCGATGAGCGCGACGACGACGCCTATCGCGGCACAGCCGGTCACGTCCGCGCCCGAGCCCGCCGAAGCGGCCACGCCGGAGCGGCCGGCGGCCTGGGAGCGCCTCGAGGCCCAGATCAAGTGGTACGGCAGCCACGCGCGCAGCAACAAGCGCTGGTACATGCGCATCAAGGTCGTGCAGATCGTTGCCGCGGCGGTCATCCCGGTGATCGCGGCCGCCGACCTCGCGGTGTGGATCGCCGGCGGGCTCGGCGCGCTGGTCGTGGTGCTCGAGAGCGTCCAGCAGCTCTTCCAGTTTCACTCCAACTGGACGACCTACCGCTCGACGGCCGAGGCGCTCAAGCACGAGAAGTTCCTGTACATCGCAAGCGCGGGGGCCTACGCGACGGCCAAGGACCCGGCGGCGCTGCTGGCCGAGCGCGTCGAGGGTCGCGTGTCACAGGAGCACGCCGCCTGGGCCTCTGAACAGCAGCACCCGCAGAAGAGCAGCCAGGAGAGCTAGCCGTGGCCGAGCGCATCTTCATCAGCTACCGGCGCGAGGACTCGCGCGGGTATGCCGGCCGCCTGCAGGGCGACCTCTCGCGCCGCTACACGAGCGAGGCGGTCTTCCGCGACATCGAGATCCCGCCCGGGGTCGACTTCGCGCAGCACATCAACATGCTGATCGACCACTGCAACGTCGTGCTCGTGATGATCGGCAACGGCTGGAGCGACGCGCGCGACAGCAAGGGCGCCCGACGACTCGACAAGGATGAGGACTGGGTGCGGCTGGAGATCGAGCGCGCGCTGGCACGCTCGAACGTCGAGGTCATCCCCGTGCTGGTCGATGGCGCGAAGCTGCCCCCGCGCGAGGAGCTGCCGCCCACCCTGGCGCCGCTGCGCCGGCTCAACGCCTTCGAGCTGTCCGACCGCCGCTGGGACTACGACGTCAACGAGCTCGGGCGCTACCTCGACGCCGCGCTGAAGGGCACGAGCGCCATGCACCCGCAGCCCGTCCCGCCTCCCCCCGCTCCCGCTCCCGCGCCCGCGCCGTCACGCACGGACCATCACGGCGCCGTGCTGGCTGCGGCCGGCGCCGCCCTGCTGACCGCGTTTCCGGCCGACCTCATCGCGCGCAACTCGGTCCACCGCCAGCCGCTGAGCTCCGACGACCTGAGCACGGTCAGCGACTTCGCCCTGCAGAAGGGGATCTTCTACGGCATCATCGCGGCGGTCGCCGCGCTGGTCGTCGGGCTGCTCTCGCGGCGCTCGCGCGATCCGATCGTCTCGCTCGTCCTCGGCCTGGGCGCCGGAGTCCTGGCCGGCGCGGTGTATGCGGGCGCCTATTCGCTCGGCTACCTGTCGGCCGACACGAGCAAGACGTCGAGCGCGGCGATCGGACTCATAGCCGCCGGCGCTTTCTTGGGCTGGGCCTTTGCGGCCGACCGCCCGGGCTCGCGCCTGGAGGCCTCGTGCGCCGGCCTTGCCGGCGGGCTGCTCGCCGCGGCGCTCCTCGGCGCCCTGCACTCTTCGTATACGAGCAGCAGCGGCAACCAGCGCGTGATCCAGGCCCTCGCCGTGGCCATCATCGTCGCCGTGGCCACCTTCGTCGGCCTGCGCCTCCCGCGCGAGTCGTCCGCCGAGCTGCTCACTCCCGCTCGAGCAGCGCCACCGGCCATGAACCGCTGAGCACCGGGCGCCAGCGTGCGGGCGGCGCGACGTCGGCGCTCGCCCCGGCACGCACGGGCACGACGACCAGCACCTCGCCGCCGCGCAGATAGGCGCACACGTCGGGGCCCGCCTCGACGGGCTCGTAGCTGCCGGCGAAGGCATCGGGGCGCCGCGCGCGCAGCGCGAGCGTGCGGCGGATGAGGTCGAGCTTGCGCTCGCCGTAGTCGCGGGGCGTGGCGCCGTTTCGCAGCCGATCGAGCGCGGCGCGGCGCGCGCCCCAGTCGACCGGCCTGCGGTTGTCGGGGTCGACGAGGCTGAGCGCCTCGAGCTCGTCGCCCTGGTAGACGTCGGGCACGCCCGGGCAGGTCAGCTTGAGCAGGAGCTGGCCGAGCGCGGCGCGATGTCCCTCGACCGCCATGCGCTCGGCGAAGGCGACGAAGCCGTCCGGCGGCCGCTCGGTCAGCGAGCGCGCGTAGCGGCGCGCGTGGGCCTCGTAGGCCTCGTCGGGCGCCGCCCAGCTCGTGTGCAGCTTGGCCTCGCGCAGCGCCTTCTCGACGTAGGCCTCGAAGCGCTCGGGCTCGATCGGCCGGCAGCCGACCAGCGTCTGCAGCACGAGGTGGGCACAGTGCTCGTCGGGCGCGTCGGCCTCGCGCAGCCACCGCTCGGCGAGCGCCACCCACTCCGCCGCCATCGTACTCAGCGCGCCGATCCGCGCGCGCACGTCGCCCGAGCGCTTGGTGTCGTGGGTCTGGGTGACCAGCAGCCCGCGCGGGAAGCGCTCGGCGCGATGCTCGTTGCGGGCGTGGAACTCGTCGACGCTGATCCCGAAGCGCGCCGGATCGCCGCCGACCTCGTTGAGCGCGAGCAGCCGCAGGTGGCGGTAGAAGGCGGTGTCCTCGACGCCCTTGGCGGTGACCGGCGGCGAGGTCTGCTGAAAGCGCGTCACCAGCTCGTCGTGGCCGCGCTCGCGCAGCGCGAGCACGTCGGCCAGCCGCCCGTTCGCGGCGGCCGCGATGGCCCGCAGGTCGGCGTCCTCGACGCGGCCCGACCACGGCTCCACGTACGTCCGGTAGACCGGCAGCGCGGCGAGCGCATCATCGATGCCGTCGACGTCGAGCAGCGTGCGCAGCCGCGCGACCTCGCGCGCGAAGGTCGTCGTCGCCTGCTCGACCTGCGCGCGCTGCGCGACGTCCTCGAAGCGCTCGCCCGCGCACGGCAGGCGCGCCAGCGCGTCCTCGCCGGCCGGATCGACGAACAGCGCCGCGGCGTCGTTGAGGAACTCGTAGCCGACCGTCCCCTCCACCGGCCAGTCGCGCAGCGCCTCGTGCGGATCCAGGATCTTCTCGACCCACACGTGGCGCGCGCCCGCGTCGCGCAGGCGGCGCAGGTAGCCGGCCGGATCGGCCAGGCCGTCGGGGTGGTCGACGCGCAGCCCTTCGACGACGCCGTCGCGCACGAGCTCGAGCACCTTGGCGTGGACGAGATCGAAGACGTCGGGGTCTTCGACGCGCACCGCGGCGAGGTCGTCGATGTCGAAGAAGCGCCGGTACCAGCCATCGGCCGGGTCGTAGTCGAAGACCCGCGCGCGTTCGCGCTCGTCGGCCCACCAGCGGTTCTCGGCCGACACGCCCATGTGGTTGGGCACGATGTCCAGGACGATGCCCAGGCCCTCGGCGGCGAGCGCGCGCAGCCCTTCCTCGCCGCCCAGCGCAGCGGACACGCGGGTCGGGTCGACGACGTCGTAGCCGTGGGTCGAGCCGGTGCGCGCCTGCAGCGACGGCGACAGGTACAGGTGCGAGATCCCGAGGTCGCGCAGGTAGGGCACGAGTGCGCGGACCGCGGCGAAGTCCTGCTCGGGCGAGAGCTGCAGCCGGTAGGTCGCGATCATCGCGCCCGGCGCAGCAACCGCATCGAGCGCGCGCGCACCGCGATCTCGCCGCGCGAGGCCCAGCGCTGCGACCCGGGCTCGAGCTTGGGCTCGAACGTGCTCAGCTCGTGGGCCCATTCGCCGCCGAAGCGCCGGGCCGGCAACGTGAAGGTCATGTCCTCGTAGTGCGCGTTGAACAGCAGCAGGAACGAGTCGTCCTCGATCGGCCCGCCCTGCGGCGTGCGGTCGGCGATCTCCTGGCCGTTGAGGAACACGCCGAGCATGTGGCCGCCGGGCTGCTGCCAGTCGCGCTGAGTCATGCGCCGGCCGTCGGGGCGAAACCACCACACGTCGGGCAGCCCCGAGCCCTCGCGCTCGCGCCCGGCCAGGAACTTGCCGCGGTGGAAGACCGGGTGGGCCTTGCGCAGCTCGATCAGGCGCTGGGTGAAGTCGAGATGGTCGCCCTGGCCCTCGCGCAGTCCCCACTCGTACCACGACAGCTCGTTGTCCTGGCACCAGACGTTGTTGTTGCCGCGCTGGGTGCGCGCAAGCTCGTCGCCGCCGAGGATCATCGGCACGCCCTGCGACAGCAGCAGGGTGGCCAGGAAGTTGCGCTGCTGGCGCCAGCGCAGGGCGTTGATCTCGAGGTCATCCGTCTCCCCCTCCACGCCGCAGTTCCAGGAGCGGTTGTCGTCGGTGCCGTCGCGGTTGTCCTCGCCGTTGGCGTGGTTGTGCTTCTCGTTGTAGGTGACGAGGTCGCGCAGCGTGAAGCCGTCGTGGGCGGTGACGAAGTTGATGGAGGCGAACGGCTGGCGGCCGTCGGACTCGTAGAGGTCGCTCGAGCCGGTGAAGCGCGAGGCGAACTCGCCGACGCTCGCCTGCCCGCGCCAGAAGTCGCGCACGACGTCGCGGTAGATGCCGTTCCACTCGCTCCACAGGACGGGGAAGTTGCCGACCTGGTAGCCGCCCGGGCCGACGTCCCACGGCTCGGCGATGAGCTTGACCTGCGACAGGACCGGGTCCTGGTGGATGGTGTCGAAGAAAGCGCTGAGGCGATCGACGTCGTAGAGCTCGCGCGCCAGGGCGCTGGCCAGGTCGAAGCGGAAGCCGTCGACGTGGCATTCGCTGACCCAGTAGCGCAGCGAGTCCATGATCAGCCGCAGGACGGCCGGGTTGCGCGCGTCGAGTGTGTTGCCGGTGCCCGTGTAGTCCATGTAGTGGCGCAGGTCGTCGGGCACCAGGCGGTAGTAGCTCGAGTTGTCGACGCCGCGGAAGGACAGCATCGGGCCGAGGTGGTTGCCCTCGGCGGTGTGGTTGTAGACGACGTCGAGGATCACCTCGATGCCCGCGCGGTGCAGCGCCTTGACCATGCCCTTGAACTCGCGCACCTGCTCGCCGCGCCGGCCGGTGGCGGCGTACTCGCTGTGGGGCGCCAGGTAGCCGATCGAGCTGTAGCCCCAGTAGTTGGTCAGCCCGCGGTCGTGCAGGAACGACTCGTCGGCGATGTGGTGGATGGGCAGCAGCTCGACGGCGGTGATGCCCAGGCGCTTGAGGTAGGCCAGCGCCTCGTCGGACGCCAGGCCCGCGTAGGTGCCCTTGAGGTCGTCGCGCACCACGGGATGGAGCTTGGTGTAACCCCTGACGTGGGTCTCGTAGATCACCGTCTCGTTCCACGGCGTGCGCGGGTGGACGTCGCCCTCCCAGTCGAAGCCCGAGTCGACGACCACACACTTCGGTATCGCGTCGACGCTGTCCTCGTCGTCGGGCTCGAGGTCGGCCTCGGGCGTGTCGTCGGGCGTGTAGGGCAGCACGTTCGCGACGTCCCAGCGGACGCTGCCCTCGATCGCCTTGGCGTAGGGATCGATGAGCAGCTTGACGGGGTTGAAGCGCCGGCCCTCGGCCGGCGCGTAGAGGCCATGGACGCGGTAGCCGTAGCGCTGGCCGGGCCCGACGCCCGGCAGGTAGCAGTGCCAGTGGTGCGCGGTGCGCTCGACGATCTCGATGCGCTCCTCGCCGCCGTCCTGCTCTCCGAACAGGCACAGCTCGACCCGCTGTGCGTTCTCGGAGAACAGCGAGAAGTTCGTGCCGGAGCCGTTCCAGGTGGCGCCGAGCGGGAACGGCTGGCCGGGCCAGGTGTCGCGGCTCATGCGGCGATCAGCGCTCCCGCGCGCGCAGGCAGCCGCACGCCGTCGCGGCCGAGGCGCGCTGGGTGGGTGGCCAGCCGCAGGTCGCGCCCGGCGACCGGAACCGTGCGCGCGCCCGCGGCGAAGTTGCAGGCCAGCTCGAAGGGGCCGCGGCACACCCGCAGCCAGCCGGCCTCGTCGGAGAAGTCGATGCCGTCGACGCCCGGCGGCAGGGCTCGGCGCGCGCGCAGCAGCGCGGCGTACAGCCCGCGCAGCTTGGGGCTGCCCCGGCGCGTGAGCTTCGAGCGCTCGAACGTCGCGGGATCCTGCGGGTCGGGCACCTCCTCGCCGGCGAACTCGGCGAACGCGGCGAACTCCTGACGGCGGCCCGCGCGGGTCGCATCGGCCATGCGCTTGTCGATGTGATCGGAGAAGAACTGAAACGGCGCGCGCTCGCCGTGCTCCTCGCCCATGAAGAGCATGGGCGTGAAGGGTGCCAGCAAGGTGCAGAACGCGGCCAGCGGCCGCGCCCGCGCAGGCAGCCGGTCGCCCAGCGCGCGGTTGCCGACCTGGTCGTGGTTCTGGCAGAACACGACGAACTGCTCGGGCGGCCGGTCGTCGGCACGCGCCCCGAAGCGCCGGCGGCGGAAGGTCGAATAGTTGCCGTCGTGGACATGCGGGCGGTGGAAGGCCTTGGCGAGCTGCGCGACCTGCCCGAACTCCTCGTACCAGCCGTCGCGCTCGCCGGTGAGCAGCGCGCGCAGCGCGTGGTGGAAGTCGTCGGCCCACACCGCGTCGTGCCCGTACCCGCCCTGGCGCGCGGGACGCATGACCTTGGGGTCGTTGAGGCCGCTCTCGGCGATGACCAGCGCGCGGCGGTTGCAGGCGTGGACGCGATCGGCCAGCTCGCGCAGGAATGGGCGGGCGCCGGCGTCGTGGATCGCATGGATGGCGTCGAGGCGCAGGCCGTCGAGGTCGAAGTCGCGGATCCAGCCGGTCGCGCTCTGCAGCGCCCACTCGCGCACGGGGTCGGACTGCTCGCCGTCGTAGTTGACGGCCTTGCCCCACGGCGTCATGTAGCGATCGGTGAAGTAGGGGCCGAATGCCTCGAGCGCCCTGACGCCGCTGGCGCCGACGTGGTTGTAGACCACGTCGAGGATCACCCCGACGCCGGCCGCGTGGGCGGCGTCGACAAACCGCGCCAGCTCGTGCGGGCCACCGTAGGCGGAGTGCGCGGCCGAGAGGTAGACGCCGTCATAGCCCCACCCGTGGTGACCGGGGAACTCGGCCACCGGCATCAGCTCGACGTGGGTGACGCCCAGCTCGGCCAGCGCCGGCAGGCGGCGCGCCGCCGCCGCGAAGGTGCCCTCCGCGGTGAAGGTGCCCACGTGCAGCTCGTAGAGCACGGCGTCGCGCAGCGGCGCCGCGCGAAAGCGCCGGTCGGTCCACCGCAACGCGCGCGGGTCGACGACCCGCGACGGCCCGCGCAGCCCGTCCGGCTGGTGGCGCGAGGCGGGATCGGGCAGGCGGCGGCCGTCGAGCACGAGCCAGTAGTCGTCGCCGGCGCTTGCCGCCACGCGCGCGCTGCGCACGCCGAAGCCCTCGTCGGCCAGCTCGTGCTCGGTCCCGCCGACGCGCATGGCCACGCGCGTGGGCTCCGGCGCCCACGCGCGGAACTCGACGAGGCCATCGTCGAGCACCGTCGCGCCCAGGGCGCGCTCCCAGGGATAGGCCTCTGCCACCCGGGCAACGTACCGGGACGCGGCACGCCCGACTCAGTCGGCCGTCACGGGCGCGCGGTACGGCAGCTGCGCGGCGACGCGCCAGCCGCCGTCCTCGAGCGGTCCGGCCAGAAGGCGCCCGCCGATCGCCCCGACGCGCTCGCGCAGGCCGCGCAGGCCGTTGCCCGTGCCGTGGCCCGCCAGCGCCTCGTCCCCGGGCGCGGGCGCGTTGGCCACCTCGACGAGGAGGAAGCCCTGCTCGCCGCGCAGTGCCACGCGCACCGGCGCGCCCGACGCGTAGCGCAACGCGTTGGTCAGGCTCTCGCGCACGACGCGATAGGCCGTCTGGACCACCGGCTCGGGCAGGCCCTCGCGCGTGCCCTCCAGGCGCAGCGTCACGTCCAGCCCCGACCCGGCGGCGCGAGCGACGAGTTCCTCGATCAGCGTCAGGTCGGGCGCGGCGCCGATGGCGTCATCGTCGGCGAGCAGCGCGACGAGCTGCGTCATGTCCTGCTCGGCCTGGCGCGCGGCGCCGGCGATCGCCTCGAACGTCTCCGCGGTCAGCGCGGGATCGACGGCGGCGATCCGCTGACCGGCGCCGGCCTGGACGACCATGACCGAGATGGCGTGGGCGACGATGTCGTGCAGCTCGGAGGCGATGCGAGCGCGCTCGTAGCGCACCGACAGCGCCGCGAAGGCCTCGCGCTCGCGCTCGAGCTCCTCGGCCCGGTCGGCCAGGCGCTCCGCCACGAGGTCGCGCGAGCGGATCGCGCGGCCCGCGACCCAGGCGGTGGCCACGATGAGGACGTTGGGAACCATCGTGCCGTCGACCTCGTCGCCAACGATCGCGCCGCCGAAGAGCGCCGCGAGCAGCGCCGCGTCGGCGCACACCGACAGACAGACGCCGCCCCAGCGGGCGCTCGCGAACGCGTTGGCGAAGACCAGGATCGCGGGCGTGAGCGTTACCCCGCCGGAGGGGACGAACAGCGCCGCCGCCGCCACCGCCACGATCGACGCGATCGCGGGGCGCGTGCGGTAGAACGCCAGGGCGAGGCCGAGCCCCGCCCCGCCGATGCAGGCCAGCAGTCCCTGGCCGCCGATGGCCGGGTCGGCGACGCCGAAGAGCGCCGCCGCCGTGGCCACCAGGAGATCGGTGCGCGCCGGCCGCACCTCAAACCCCGGCCGCGACGGGCAGGTGGGCGATCGCCTCGGCGCGCCCACCGCGCGTGTGCGTCTGCAGCGTGCCGCGGTGCAGCTGGGCGCGCTCGCGCGCGCGATCCATGGCGGCGCCGACGTCGACGCGGCGCGCGCTCGGCCCGGCGACGCGGATCTCCAGGGCGTCCTCGCCGAAGCTCACGCCGACCTCGACGCCGGGCGCATCGTCGATCGCGCCGAGGAGGTGCTCGACGATCCGGTAGGCGGACAGCTCGACGCCGGCGGGCAGGACGCGCGGGTTGCCCTGGACGGTGAGGCGCGCGTTGTCGCCCTTCGCCTGCAGGACCAGCGCCTGCAGCGACGTCAGCGTCGGCGGCGGGCTCGTGGGCGCGTCGTCGTCGCGCAGCACGCCGACGATGTCGCGCATCTCCTCGAGCGTCGCGCGGCTGGCGACCTCGATGCGCGCGAGCGTCGCCGTCGAGGCCTCGGCGTCGTAGGCGGTCGTCGGACCGGACGCGGCGAGCTGCGAGAGCTCGGCGAGCCGGCGCTGCAGCAGCGCGTCGAGCTCGCCCGACAGCCGCGTGCGGTCGGTGGCAACCTCGAGGCGCGCGCGCTCGTCGCGCGCGGCGCGCAGCTCCTCGGTGTGGCGCTTGAGCTCGGCCGCCATCGTGCTGCGCGAGTGCGCCAGGCGCCCGAGGCCGTAGGCGACGATGGTCAACGGCCACAGGAGCGTGACGACCGCGAATCCCTGCGCGTCGGCCAGCGCCATCTCGGTGATGACGGCCAGCCCGCCCGCCAGCGCCCACCGCGCCTCGCGGCGGTCGAGGCGCGCGGCGGCGGAGAAGACGAGGACGCCGACGACCGGGAAGACGACGCCACAGCGCACGACCGATCCGAAGAGCGCGATGTGAACGGCGGTGGCGACCGCGACGGCGGCCAGCGCGGGCAGCGGCGCCGCGCAGCGCCACAGGACCGGGATCGTGACCAGCAGGAAGACCGGCAGCGCGAACCAGCTCGCCTCGACGTCCGCGTCGGTCGCGTTGCCGTACATCAGCAGGAGGCCGAGCGCGCTCAGCGCCACCGCGATTGCGATGTCGAGCCGTCCTATCGGCTCCCCCGTACGGCCCATCGTGCGCATCATCTCCGGTGTCCTCCTCTGCGTAAAGGCGCTGGACATGCGGAGAGGATCGACCTTCGGCGGGCCGCTGCCGTCACCCCACGGGATGAACGTGCGCGCAACTGATCACCCGGTGGGGTGACACGCGCGCCGCCAGCGGCGAAGATGCTCCGAGGGGGTGGAGACCGCGTTCGTCACGATCATGTTCACCGACCTCGTCGGGTCGACGACGCTGTACGACCGCTATGGGGACGAGGAGGCCGACGCCCGGCGCGCGGCGCACTTCGTGGTCCTTCGCGAGGTCGTCGCCGCGCATGAGGGCAGCGAGGTCAAGTCCACCGGCGACGGCCTCATGGTCACCTTCACCAGCGCGGTCGCGGCGGTGCGCTGCGCGGTCGCGCTGCAGCGCACGACGACCGGCGCCGACGCCGGCCTCGAAATGCGGATCGGGCTCGACGCCGGCGAGCCGCTGGAGGAGGCCGGCGACCTCTATGGCACGCCGGTGATCGTCGCCAGCCGGCTGTGCGACGCCGCGGGGCCGGGCGAGATCCTCGCCACGCAGGTCGTGCGCCAGATCGCCGGGCCGCGCGTTGCCGAGCTCATGCACCCGGCCGGGACGTTCCGCGTCAAGGGGATCTCCGAGTCGGTGGCGACCGCGGTCGTTCGCTGGCGCGAGGACGAGGGCATCGAGGACCTCACGCCACCGGCCGCCGACGCGACGGTGCGCCCGATCACCGTCGTCATCGCCGACGACCAGCAGCTCCTGCGCACGGGCTTTCGCGTGATCCTCGACGCCGAGCCCGACATCGCGGTGGTCGGCGAGGCGGCCGACGGGCAGGCCGCGGTCGACGTCGTCGCCCGGCGGCGCCCCGACGTGATCCTCATGGACATCCGCATGCCCGGCCTCGACGGTCTCGCGGCGGCCGAGCGGATCCTGGGCGCGCCCGACAACGCCACCGCCGTCGTCATGCTCACGACCTTCGATGCCAGCGAGTACGTCTTCCGCGCGCTGCGCATCGGCGCCACGGGCTTCCTGCTCAAGGACACGCCGCCCGACCGGCTGCTCGACGCCGTCCGCGTCGCGGCCGCGGGCGAGGCGCTCATCGCGCCGCGGATCACCCGCCGGCTGATCGCCGACTTCGCGCGCGTGTCGCGCCCGGTCGGCGACGGCCTGCCACCGGAGCTCGCCGAGCTGACCGCGCGCGAGGTCGACGTCCTGCGGCTCGTCGCGCAAGGGCTGTCGAACGGCGAGATCGCCGAGAAGCTCGTCCTCGGCGAGAACACGGTGAAGACCCACGTCGGGCGCGTGCTGGCCAAGCTCGAGCTGCGCGACCGCGTGCAGGCGGTCGTGCTCGCCTACGAGACCGGGCTCGTCACGCCGGAGCTGCCGGCCTGACCGGCCCACGTCTGTGGTCAGCGAGGGCGGGTGGTGCCGGGTGGAGGCCGCGTCGCTTGTGCTGACCGCTTGTCCTCGCACGCGAGGCTGTCGCATAAGTCCGCCGCGGCTCGCCGGTTCTGAGGCGCGAGCCCAAATGAGGCGTTCTAACGGCTTCTGGGAAGGCGCCGAGACAAATGAGTCGCCGGGAAACAGGCCTCGTGTCACTCGGCCCGGACGCCGCCGACTTATGCGACAGCCTCACGCGGAAGCAGAAGCGACCGCCCTTAGACAGCCGGCTGCGCGGTTGCATGGGGTGCGGCAGTCTGGGGTCAGCGCGTTTGGATGCTTGCGCCTGCGCGACGGCGGCGCGAACATCTTCAGGGCCGACCAGGAGGCTCGCGATGCCGAGCGTGATCGTCAACGGAGCCGAGCTCTACCACGAGGTCCGG
>DATBKW010000329.1:0-4835 GCA_036555665.1 Solirubrobacteraceae bacterium
ACCGCGGCCACCACGTCGGCCACGCGCCAGGCGATGCCCTCCAGCGCTGCGCGGGCGACGTTGGCGCCCGTGGTGCCGCCGTGCAGGCCGGCCAGCACCGCGCGCGCGTCGGGCTTCCACCACGGCGCGCCGACGCCCTGCAGCGCCGGTAGGACGAGCGCACCGGCCGACTCGTCGACCGTGCGCGCCAGCGCGCTGAGCGCCGGCGGGTCGGCGGCCACGCCCAGCTCGCGGCACAGCCACTCGAGCATCGCGCCCGCCGCGAAGACGCCGCCGTCGATCGCGTACTCCGTGCGCTCGCCGATCCGCCACGCGACGGTGGGCAGCAGCCCGCCGGCCGGCCGCGGGACCTCGTCGCCGACGTGGGCGAGGATGAACACGCCGGTGCCGTACGTCGCCTTCACGCGCCCGGGCACGACGCAGCCCGCGCCGGCGAGCGCCGCCTGCTGGTCGACGACCTGGCCGCGCAGCGGCAGCTCGGCCGGCCAGGCGTCGTGGCGCAGCGTGCCGAGCTCGCCGACCGTCTCGCGCACCTCGGGGAGCACGTCGATCGGCACGCCGAAGCGCGCACACAGCCACGGGTCGAAGCCCGGCGTGCCGAGCGCGTGCAGCTGCGTGCGCGATGCGGTCGAGGCGTCGGTCGCGAAGCCCGCGCCCAGCCGGGCGCACAGGAAGGAGTCGACGGTGCCCATGCGCAGCGTGCCCGCGTCGCGTGCGCGCGCGACCCCGTCGTCGCGCTCGAGCAGCCAGGCGAGCTTCGCGGCAGAGAAGTACGGGTCGAAGGGCAGGCCGCTGCGCGCCTGAATCTCGGCCTCATCGTCGCCGAGACGATCGAGCACCTCCTGCGAGCGCTTGTCCGACCACACCACGATCGGCGACAGGGGCGTGCCGGTCTGTGCGTCCCAGGCGAGGACGGACTCGCCCTGGTGGTCCAGACCGCAGGCGACGACCTCGCCCGGCGCGTCGCGCAGGAGCTCGCCGACGGCCTCGACGACGGCGGTCAGGACCTCCTCCCCGTCCTGCTCGACCCAGCCCGGGCGCGGATGGCGGTTGACCTTGTCGCGGCGTGCCTCGCGCACGGGCCGCAGGCGCTCGTCGAACAGCGCGGCCTTGACCGCGGTGGTGCCCTCGTCGACGCCGAGGATGAGGCGGTCGGTCATGCGACGCCCGCCTTGCTGCGGGCGGTGCGCTGCCACCACGGCACGTCGCTCGGCCCCGGCAACCGCACGATGCCCTGCTCGGCCAGCAACCGCGCGACGTGCTCGCCGATGCCGAGCGACGCGGACAGGCCGGTGGAGCGGATCGCCGCGACGTTGATCAGGCCGGGACAGGCCCGCGACGGCCCGATGACGTAGTTGACGGCGCGTCCGGCGGGACGCAGGCCGGCGTAGGCGAAGACCGGTTCGGCCCCTTCGAGCGACGCCAGCACCGCGACGGCCTTGGCCATGACCTCGCCGCGGGCCTCGGCGCGCACCGACCAGTCGTCCTTGTCCTCCTGGTCGTGGGCCGTCGGCCCGGCGACGATCCTGCCGTCGAGGGTGGGGAACACCAGCACTCCCTTCGTGCGCTTGCTCGGCACCGGCAGCAGGATGCGCTCGAGCGGCCGCCCGTCGGGCGGATCGAAGACGAAGAACTCGCCCTTGCGCGGATAGATCTCGAGGCTCTCGTCGCCGGCCATCCGCGCGACCTCGTCGGCGTGCAGCCCGGCGCAGTTGACGACGGCGTCGGCGGCGACCTCATCGCCACCGGCCAGGCCGACGACAAGCCGGCCGCCGGCGCGCGTGATGCGCTCGACGCGCGCGCCCGTGCGCACCTCCCCCGCGGCCGCCGCCAGCGCGCGCGTGTAGGCGACCGGATCGGTGACCGTCTCGCCCGGGACCTCGAGCGCGCCGTCGTCGCGCAGATGGACCTCGACCCCGTTGGCGCGAGCGCCGCCGGCGAGCGCGGCGACCGTGCGCGCATCGTCGCCGCTGTGCGGCGTCAGCACGGCGCCGCAGCGCAGCACCGGGATCGCGAGCTCGTCGAGCACGGCGTCGCGAAGCGCGGCCGAGCGCAGGATCAGCCGCGTCTCGAGCTCGCCGGGCGTCGAGTCGAAGCCCGTGTGCAGGATCCCCGAGTTGGTGCCGCTGGCCGCCAGCGCGAGGTCGTCCTGCGCCTCGAGCACGACCGTGCCGACGCCGCGGCGCGCCAGGGCGTGGCCCACCGCAACCCCGACGACACCACCGCCCACGATCGCGACGGCCTTCGCAGCCACGTGCGGTTCCTACCACAGGGCGCGGCCTCGGGGGGCGAGCTTCTCCGCGCGCGTGCAGCGCTGCGCGTGGCCTCTTACGTGGCGCTTTGAAACTCCTTAACCACCGGTCAGCAACCTTTCGCACTCTCATCCGCATGCCAATTCCGAAGATGCTCGCCGGTGGTATCGCCGCGTCCCTCGCCCTCGTCGGGGGCGGCGCCATCGCGCATGGAGTCATTGACCACTCGTCGAACGCGGCGACGAGTCCCAACACCACGGCGTCGGCCCGGCCGATCGCCGCCAACACGACGCCCAGCTCCATCTACAACGGCGCCAAGGACGCGGTGACCTACATCATGTCCTCGCTGCCCCAGGGGCAGGCGACCGGCACCGGCTTCGTCGTCTCCGAGGACGGGCTGATCGTCACCAACGACCACGTCATCGACGGCGCGACGCAGGTCAAGGTCATGATGGGGACCAGCAAGAAGGCGCAGGACGCGAAGATCGTCGGCGCCGATCCCTCGCGCGACCTGGCGCTGCTGAAGGTCGACGGCGACAACCTCAAGACGCTCCCGCTCGGGGACTCGTCGAAGGTCGGCGTCGGTGACGCCACCTACGCGATCGGCAACCCGTTCGGCCTCGACCAGACGTTCACCAGCGGCATCGTCTCGGCGCTCAACCGCAACCTGCAGGCGCCCGACGGCGCGACGATCTCCGGCGCCATCCAGACCGACGCGGCGATCAACCCCGGCAACTCGGGCGGCCCGCTGCTGAACTCCGACGGCCAGGTCATCGGCGTCAACTCGCAGATCGAGACCGGCCAGTCCAATGGCAGCGAGGGCGGCAACGTCGGCATCGGCTTCGCCATCCCCGTCAACACCGTCAAGACGTTCATCGACGAGGCCAAGAGCGGCAAGCTCGCTCCGCAGGCCCAGCAGGATCAGCAGAGCCAGCAGGAACAGCAGAGCCAGCAGGAACAGCAGCAGTCCGATCCGTGGGGCCAGCTCCAGCAGTCCCCCGACCAGGGCCAGCAGTCCGACCCGTACGGTCAGGGCGACCAGGGCCAGGACCAGCAGTCCGACCCGTGGGGGCAGCTCCAGCAGTCTCCCGACCAGGGCCAGGACGACCAGAGCGACCCGTGGGATCAGCTTCTCCAGCAGCAGGAACAACAGCAGGCCGATCCCTACGGCCAGGGCGCCGTGCCCTACGGCTACGGCCTGGGCATCGGCTAGCGCACGACGCGCGTCTCGTAGCCCGCATCACGCACCCGCGCGAGCACGTCATCGGCGTGCTCGCGCCCGCGCGTCTCGAGCACCAGCTGCACCGCGGTCTCGCGCACGTGGAGGTCCAGCCCCTCGCGCAGGTGCTCGACGTCGACAAGGTTGGCACCGGCCTCGCCGACCAGCGCGAGCAGCCGCGCCAGCGAGCCCGGACGGTCGGGCACGCGCGTGAAGACCACCAGCCGGCGGCCCGCCTTGGTCTCGTGGCGGCGGGCGATGGAGGCCAGCAGGCCGGCGTCGACGTTGCCGCCGCTGAGCACGACGACCGTGGTCCCGCGCGGCGCCGGCGCCGTCTGGCCGCCGATCAGCGCCGCCACACCCACGGCGCCCGCGCCCTCGACCACCAGCCGGGCCTTCTCCATCATCAGGACCATCGCATCCGCGACGGCGTCCTCCGGCACGACGACGACGTCGTCGAGCCACTGCCTGATGAGGCCCAGCGTCAGCTCACCGGGGCGCTTGACCGCAATGCCGTCGGCAATCGTCAGGCCCGGGGGCACCTCGACGGGCTCGCCGCGGCGCAGCGACTCCGGGTAGGCGGCGACCGTGTCGACCTGCACCCCGACGATCTCGACTTGGGGGCGCGCGGACTTCATCGCAATCGCGATGCCGCTGGCCAGCCCGCCACCGCCGACGGGCACGATGACCTTCTCCACGTCGGGGACGTCCTCGAGCAACTCGAGGCCGAGCGTCCCCTGACCGGCGACCACGTCGGGGTCGTCGAAGGGATGGACGAAGACCATGCCCGCCTCGTGCGCGCGCGCCTTGGCCGCGGCGACGCAGTCCTCGACCGACGTGCCGCCCTGATGAACCACCGCGCCGAGCGCGCTGCAGCCCTCCGCCTTCGACAGCGGCGCCTCCACCGGCATGAACACCTCGCACGGCACGCCCCGCACGTGCGCCGCCTGGGCCAGCGCCCAGGCGTGGTTGCCCGCGCTGCCGGCGGTGACGCCGTTGGCGCAGCCATCGCCCAGCGCCGCGAGCTTGTTCAGGGCCCCGCGGACCTTGAACGAGCCGGTGCGCTGCAGGCTCTCGGCCTTCAGCACCACGTCGACCCCGAGGCGCTGGGTGAGCGTGACCGACGGCAACACCGGGGTGCGCTTGGCCACGTCGACGATGGCGCCCCGCGCGCGCCGCACGTCTTCGGCGGTGACGTTGACGTGCGGGGGCAGGATGGTCATCTAGTGGGCCTTCTCGTAACGTTTGACCGGTAACGGCGGCCGGCGGCGCCGATCCGGCAAGGACGCAGAACCGAAGGAATACCGGAGGTATTTCGAGGTTCGAGGACGCCGCCGGTCGGCGATCGACGGCTGTCGTTTCCG
>DATBKW010000330.1:0-23131 GCA_036555665.1 Solirubrobacteraceae bacterium
CCGTTGACCCACCCGCGGACCGGCACGTTGCAGCGCACCACCGGCCCCTTGCAGCCGAGCTTGACCAGGCATCGCGGGTCGTCGCCGTACTCGGTGGCGAACTGGCCCTGCTCGGTGTAGCCGGCGCGGTTGCAGCTCTCGCGCGTCGTGCGGCCGAACAGCCACGTGGGCCGGAGCTGGTCGTCGAGCTCGGGCGCCGGCGCCAGGCCGCCGAGGTGCAGCACGAGGTAGAGCAGCGTCTCGGTCATGTTGTCGGGCTGGGCCGGACAACCCGGGATGCAGACGACCGGTAGCCCTGCCTTCGACTTCCACTTCCACCCCAGGTAGTCCGGCAGCCCCATCGCCCCCGTCGGGTTGTTCTTCATCGCCGGGATGCCGCCGTAGGTGGCGCAGGTGCCGATGGCGACGACGGCGGCGGCCTTGTTTGCGAGGCGGTCGACCCACTCGTTGGTCGTGACCGGCTGGCCGTTCTCGGGGTTGACACCGAAGCCGGTCCAGTGGCCCTCGCCGTTGATCTCCTCGTTGCCGATCGAGCCCTCGACGATGAGGACGAAGGGGTCGAGCTTGCCGTCCTCGGCGTCATACCAGGCCTGGATGTACTCCTGGCCGACCTCGTAGGCGACCACCTGGTTGTGGATGACCACCCGCGGCATGCCGGGGATCACCCCCTGGATGATGTCCTCGAGACTGGGGTTGGTGGCCGAGGTCATGGCCACGGAGTCGCCCTCGCAGGAGAGCCCCGTGGTCATCCACAGCACGTGAGCGGTGATCTGCTCGGTCTTCTGCTGCCCCGGTGCGAACTCGACTGTGCCGGCCATCGGTACTCCTTCCTGCTGATCAACAGATCCGGGGCAAGGGATCGCCCACGAGCTGGTCCATGACCCGCTTGCCGCCAAACGCCGTCTGCACGAGCACCATCCCTGGCGGCTCGGTCTTCACCTCGCCGATCTCTGCCGCGCGCTCGAACTCGCCCCGCCCGCCCACCGCGCGCAGAGCGGCCAGCGCCGCATCCGCCGCCTCGGGCGCGACGAAGGCCACGAGCTTGCCCTCGTTGGCCACGTACATCGGATCGATGCCGAGGATCTCGGCCGCCCCGGCCACCGCCGGCTGGACCGGGACGTCGCCCTCACGTACGACGATGGCCACGCCCGAGGCGCGGGCCAGCTCGTTGAGGACGGACGCGATGCCGCCGCGCGTCGCGTCGCGCATGCACCGCAACTGCGCGCCCGCGGCGTCGAGCAGCGCGTCGGCGGCCGGCCACAGCGAGCGCGTGTCCGACTCGACCTCGGCGTCGAGATCGAACTCGCCGCGCGCGAGCATGATCGCCGTGCCGTGATCGCCGATCGTGCCCGACACGAGGATGCGGTCGCCCGGGCGCAGTCCCGCGGGCGTCAGCGACGCGCGGGGGTCGACGGCGCCGACGCCGGCTGTGGTCAGGTACATCTGGTCGGCGTGGCCGCGCTCGACGACCTTCGTGTCGCCGGCGACGATTTCCACACCGGCCGCGGCGGCGGCCTGCGCGATCGCCTCGACCTCGGCGCGCAGCACATCGGCCGCCAGGCCCTCCTCCAACACCATCGACAGGCTCAGGGCCAGCGGCCGCGCACCCGCCACGGCCAAGTCGTTGACGGTCCCGTTGACCGCCAGCTCGCCGATGGAGCCGCCGGGGAAGCGGATCGGCTTGACGACGAAGCTGTCGGTCGTCAGCGCGACGTCGACGCCGCCGATCGAAAGCGTCGCCGCGTCGGCCAGCGCGCCCAGGGCCGACGACCCGAAGGCGGGGACGAAGAGGCCCTCGATCAGGGTCTGCGTCGCCTTGCCGCCCGCGCCGTGGGCCATCGTGACGTGCTGGTCCTTGAAGCGCGGACGCTTCGCGCGCGCAGTCTCGATGATCCCGAGGACGCGTTCCTCGCGGCCGGTGACCGTCACACGACCTCCCGCTCACGCGCGAAGCGCCCGTAGTTGTAATAAGCGGCGCACGCGCCCTCGGGCGACACCATGCACGTGCCGATCGCGTGCTCGGGCGTGCAGGCGCTGCCGAACACCTTGCACTCCCACGGCTTGATGACGCCCTTGAGCACCTCGCCGCACTGGCACGCCTTGGGGTCGGCCACGCGCACGTTGGGCACGCTGTAGCGGCGCTCGGCGTCGAGGTCGGCATAGGCGTCGGAGAGGCGCAGCGCGCTCTGGGAGATGAAGCCCAGCCCGCGCCATTCGAAGTGCGGGCGCAGCGCGAAGACCTCGGCCATCGCCTCCAGCGCGCGCAGGTTGCCCTCGTGGGGCACGACGCGGCTGTACTGGTTCTCGACCTCGCAGCGGCCCTCCCGCAGCTGGCGCAGGATCATCTGCACCGACTGCAGGAGGTCGACGGGCTCGAAGCCCGAGATGACGACCGGCCTGCCGTAGTCGGCGGGGATGAACTGGAAGGGCCGGGCGCCGACGACCGTCGCCACGTGGCCGGGGCCGATGAAACCGTCCAGGCGCAGGTCGGGCGAATCGAGCAGCGCGCGCAGCGGCGGCACGATCGTGACGTGGTTGCACATGCACGAGAAGTTGGGGACGCCCTCGGCCTTGGCGCGCATGAGTGTCAGCGCCGTCGAGGGGGCGGTCGTCTCGAAGCCGATGGCGAAGAAGACGACCTCGCGGTCGGGGTTCTCGCGCGCGATGCGCAGCGCGTCGAGCGGCGAGTAGACCATCCGCACGTCGGCGCCCTGCGCCTTGGCATCCAGCAGCGTGCCCCTGGAGCCCGGCACGCGCAGCATGTCGCCGAAGCAGGTGAAGATGACGCCGGGCTCGTGGGCGATCGCGATGCCGTCGTCGACGCGCCCCATCGGGATCACACACACCGGGCAGCCGGGGCCGTGGACGAGCTCGACGTTGGCCGGCAGCAGGTCGTCGACGCCGTACTTGTAGATCGAGTGCGTGTGGCCGCCGCAGACCTCCATGATCTTGTAGTGGCGGCCGGGCTCGACCGTGCCGAGGATCTCGCGCGCGAGGGCGCCGCCGAGCTCGGCGTCGCGGAACTCGTCGACGAACCTCACGCAGCGGCCCTCGCGATCGCCGCGCCGGCGTGGACGAGGAGGCGGTCCCCGGCCTGCACCGGCACCACGAGCAGGACGTCGACCTCGGTGCTCGCGCCGCGCTCATCGGCGCACACGGCCAGGCCCCGGGCCTCGTCGACGCTCACCACCGCGAGCTCCACGGCATGGTCGCCGCAGGTGATGCAGCCGTCGAAGTCGGCAATACAGGCAGGGATCGCCTCGCTCATCCGATCACGCTGCCCTTGAGCTCCTCGATGGCGCTGTCGAACTCGCTGCCCATCGCGCGCAGCAGCTCGAGCGTGGCGTGCGCCTCCTCCTCGTCGACCTTCGACAGCGCGAAGCCGACGTGGATAAGGACCCAGTCGCCGGGCTGGGCGCCGCCGTCGTCGGCGTCGAGCAGACCGACGTTGACAGTACGCCGTACACCCGCGACATCGACCGTGGCGAGGCGGTTGGCCTCGTCGACGAACTCGATGACCTGCCCGGGGATGGCCAAGCACATGAGCTGCTCCTTCGATCGCCGAGCGGTTCTATCAGCGGGCCGAGCGGCGTCGCCGATGCTCGTAATCCGGATTACCAGCGGCCCTGGTAAGCATAATTACCTCTGCGAAGATGCCCTCCGCAAATGCCGCCATCACGGCGAGAGCGATGGGCTTCAGAGGGCGGGCCCGGGGCCCTGCGCGGTCGGCTGCGCCCGCCGGCGTCGTACTGCTACCTGCTCGACGCCGACACCGACCTCGCCCAGGAGTTCGACCTGCGGATGCGCGTCGTGGCGCGCCAGGTGGCCACCGCTGTCGTGTTCGAGATACCGATCGGCGAGCACCTGCCGTCGGACTGGCTGACGCCCGACGCGGGCGGCCTGGGCCTGCTGCTGCTCGACGGCGTGATCGCGATCGAGGTCCACGTCGGCGACCGCACGGCGACCGAGCTGATGGGCGCCGGTGACCTGCTGCAGCCCCACGAGCCCAACATCGACGAGCTGCTCGAGCACGTCGACGGCTGGCACGTGCTGCTGCCCGCGCGCGTCGCGGTGCTCGACGCGGCCTTCGCCGAGCGCGTGCGCCCGTGGCCGCAGATCGCCCTCGCGCTGCTGCGCCGCGCCGGC
Organism: Solirubrobacteraceae bacterium; assembly: GCA_036555665.1. Taxonomy (GTDB): domain Bacteria; phylum Actinomycetota; class Thermoleophilia; order Solirubrobacterales; family Solirubrobacteraceae; genus JAOPZW01. Next base: position 4,147 of record DATBKW010000330.1, read on the forward strand.
CGGCGCGCGTGCGACCTCGACGTCCAGCGGGCGATCGCCTGCCAGCCGCGGCTCGAGGTTCGCCTCGCGCTCATGCTGTGGCATCTCGCGGCGCGCTGGGGAAGGGTCGAGATGGGCGGCATCCGCCTGTCGCTGCCCCTCACCCACCGCCTGCTCGGCCAGCTCGTCGGCGCCGAGCGCCCGTCGGTCTCCCACGCGCTCGCCCGCCTGGCCGAGGCCGAGCTCGTCACCGGCCGCGGCGACGAGTGGCACCTGCACGGCACGCTCGCCCAGCACCTCGCGTGCCTGGCCGAGCGTGGCCATCACGACAGCGTCGACGGATCGCCGGCGCCCGTGAGCCACACGCCCACGTGATGCTGCACGCCGAGTTCACCCCCGGCCAGAGCCGCAGCGAGCGGATGCTGGTCCATGTCGTCTGGATGACGAGCGGGCTGGGCTGTGACGGCGACACGATCGCGTTGACGGCGGCGACCAGCCCGTCGCTCGAGGACCTGCTGACCGGCGCGATCCCGGGGATGCCGGGCATCGTCATCTACAACCCGGTATTGGCCTTCGAGACCGGCGAGGACCTCATGCGCGCGTGGTACGACGCTGAGCGCGGGCGGCTGGACCCCTTCATCCTCGTGCTCGAGGGGTCGGTGCCCAACGAAAAGCTCAACGGCGACGGGCACTGGGCCGCTTTCGGCGTCGACCACGCGACGGGACAGCCGATCACCACGAACTCGTGGATCGACCGGCTGGCGCCGCAGGCCGCGGCCGTGCTCGCGATCGGGACGTGCGCGGCCTACGGGGGCATCCCGGCGATGCGCAACAACCCGACCGGCGCGATGGGCCTGCGCGACTACCTGGGCTGGAGCTGGACGTCGCGCACGGGCATCCCGGTCGTCAACCTCCCCGGCTGCCCGGTACAGCCCAACAACATCACCGAGACGCTGCTGGCCCTCGTGCTGCAGCTCGGCGGCCTGGCGCCGATGATCGACCTCGATGACCAGGGCCGCCCGCGCTGGCTGTTCGACCGCACGGTCCACGAGACGTGCAACCGCGCGGGCTTCGCCGAAGAGGGCGGGTTTGCCGACACGCTGGGCGACGACGGGCGCTGCCTGGTCAAGCTGGGCTGCAAGGGCCCGGTGGTCAAGTGCAACGTTCCGGTGCGCGGGTGGGTCAACGGCATCGGCGGGTGCCCCAATGTCGGCGGCATCTGCAACGGCTGCACGAGCGCCGGCTTCCCCGATCACTTCATGCCGTTCATGGAGGCCGACCGCCTCGGGACGCTGGGCGCGCGCGGTGCGCGCTTCACCTACGCCCCGCTGCTGCGGTATTTCCGCGATCGCGCGATGCGCCGGCGCTACGAGGTCGAGCCCGCGTGGCGGCGGCCGGGCGCCGAGCTGACCACCGGCTACGAGCGCCGCTGGTGAGCACGCCCGACGAGATCCTGCGACGGCCGGTGCACGCCGGCGGCGCCGACAAGCCGTTCGGCGCGCTGCGACTGGAGGAGGTGCGCGCCCACGCCGCCGAGCTGCGCTCCGCCGCGGGCTGGGGGCCGACCGCGCGCGTCGCGACCGTTGCGCGGGCCTGGCGCGAGCTCGCCGACGACATGGCGCGTGAGCGCGCGGCCACGGTGGCCGACCTCGGCCCCGAGCGCGCGGCCGCGGCGGCCGAGCGCCTGTGGGTGGTGCCGCCCGGCGGCAGCCTGCTGCCCTGAGGCGGTGTTCAACCGGCGCTGTCGAGCGCCTGGTTGACGAGCGCGTCGGCCTCGGCGTTCTGCGCGCGCGGGACCGAGCGGATGCTCCAGCGGTCGAAGGCGCGCAGCGCCTCGAGCGCCTGCTGGTGCAGCGGGCGCATGTCGGGGTGCTTGACCTTGTACTGGCCGTTGACCTGCTTGGCCACCAGCTCGGAGTCGTTGACGACCACGACCTCGTCGGCGCCCAGCGCGCGGGCGCGGGCCAGCCCGAGGAGCAGGCCGCGGTACTCGGCCACGTTGTTGGTCACAACGCCCAGCAGCTCGTGGGCCTCGTCGAGGACGTCGCCGTCGGGGGTCGACAGCACCGCGGCGGCGGCGGCCGGACCGGGGTTGCCGCGCGCCCCGCCGTCGACGTGGACGACGACCTTCACTCGGCGGTGTCGAGCGGCGGGAACTCGCCGGGCACCCGCGGGCGGCGGCGGTCGCGCGTTTCGCGGTGTTCGGCGGCGTGCTGCTCGCCGCGCGCGCGGCGCTCGGACTTGCGCCGGTCGATGATGACCTTCACGTTGGGGTCGTCCTTGTAGTACTCCACGAGCTTCTCGTAGAGCTCAGGGGCCAGTTCCTCTGGGACGACCGAATAGATCATCAGGCGGGCTGCGCGACGAGGTGCAACTGGCCGAGCTCGTCGGCGCCGGCGTTGGGGACCTGATCGGCCGGATCGAGCTCGGCGAGCTCGGTCCCCTGGCCGGTGACGCGCGGGCCGGCGGCCTCGTCGGCGAGGTCGACCTCGTAGCGGTACCAGCTCAGCTCCCAGCCGACGACGATCGTCACGACGCTGCCCTCGGTGAGCGAGGGCCGCACGGCGACGATCGGCGCGCCGAGCGAGCGCGCCACCCCCGATACCGTCCGCGGGTGCGCGCTCGAGTTGAAGAGGTCCAGCGCGCGCGACATCTTCATGTCGGCGTTCGTGGGCACCGCGTGCACGGAGCGCGGCGGCTGCGGCAGCGGCTCGGGCGCCCGTGGCGCCTCGCTCGCATTGTCGGCTTCGACCTGCTCGTGCAGCGCCTGCGCGTCGGCGCGGCGCTGGCGCAGGCGTGCCAGGAACGAGCGCGAGCGCCCGTTGTGGGTGCGCGAGCGCACGGTCGCGTCGTCGAGACCCTCGCGGATCCAGCCCTCGTGCGCAGCGCGCTGCGTGCATAGCTCGCACACGTTGCGCCGGGTGCCGCCGGCCAGGAAGACGTCGGCCTGCTCGCCGCGCAGCAGCGTGCGGCCGCAGACGTCACAGGACACCACGGGGGTGCTCGTGCTAATGGACTTGCGGGTCACGAGCACCCCAGCCTATCCGCTCCGAGCCGCGTTTATGCGCTGACGGCCTCCTCCTCGGCCTTGGCCTCGCTGATCACCTTCTGCGCCAGGTGGGCGGGAACCTCCTCATAGCGAAGGAAGTCCATCGTGTAGTCGCCCTGGCCGCCGGTGAGCGCGCGCAGGTCGGGCGCGTAGGTGAGCATCTCGGCCATCGGGACCTCGGCCTTGACCTCGGTCATGCCGCCCGCGGGCTCCATGCCCTGCGGGCGCCCGCGGCGCGAGTTGAGGTCTCCGATGACGTCGCCCACGGCGTCGTCGGGCACGCTCAAAGTCACCAGCATGATCGGCTCGAGGAGCACCGCGCCCGCCTGCGCGAGCGCCTCCTTCATCGCGATCGAGCCGGCCATCTTGAACGCCATCTCGCTGGAGTCGACCGAGTGGTAGGAGCCGTCGTAGAGGCGCACGCGCACGCCCTTGACCGGGAAACCGGCCACGACGCCCTGCTGCAGCGCCTCGACGCAGCCCTTCTCGACCGCAGGGATGAAGCCCGTCGGGATGACGCCGCCCTTGATGGCGTTGTCGAACTCGAAGCCCGTCTCGTCCCCGGCCAGCGGCTCGATCTCGATGTGGCAGTCGCCGAACTGGCCGCGCCCGCCGGTCTGCTTCTTGTGGCGCCCGTGCGCCTTGGCCGGCTTGCGGATCGTCTCCTGGTAGGGCACCCGCGGCGGCTTGAGCGTGACCTCGGCGCCGAAGCGCGACTTCAGGCGGTCGACGACGACCTCGACGTGGATCTGCGACAGGCCGGCCACGATCTGGTCGCCGGTCTGCGCGTCGCGGTGCAGATCGATGGTCGGGTCCTCCTCCTGCAGCCGGCGCAGGGAGGTGAAGACCTTGTCCTCGTCGCCCTTGGCCTTGGGCTCGATCGCGAAGGCCATGACCGGCTGGGGCAGCTGGATGGCCGGCATCACGATCGGCTCGTCGCGGGCGGCCAGCCAGTCGCCGGCGCGGGTCTCCTTGAGCTTGGCCACGGCGCCGATGTCGCCCGGGCCGAACCCGTCGGCGTGCCCCTGCTCGCGCCCCTGGGGGACGATCAGGGTGCCGATGCGCTCCTTGGCGTGCGCGCGGGTGTTGAGCACCTGGTTGTCGGGCCGCATGACGCCCTGGTAGACCCGGAAGAAGTTGATCCGTCCGGCGAACTGGTCGGCCTTGGTCTTGAAGACGAAGGCGAACAGCTCCTTGTCGGGGTCGGGCTCCAGAGTGACCTCGGGCAGCTCCAGCGCGCCGTGCTTGACCGGGCTGGGCAAGTCTTCGACGATCGCGTCGAGCAGGCGGTTGGTGCCGAGGTTCTTGGTCGCGACGCCGCACACCACGGGGAAGATGCCGCCGTGGTTGGTGCCTTCCTTCAGCGCCGTGACGATCTCCTCGTGGGAGATCTCCTCGCCCTCGAGGTAGCGCTCCATGAGCGCGTCGGAGACCTCGGCGACCTCGTCCATGAGCTTCTCGCGGTACTCCTCGGCCTGGGCCTGAAGCTCGTCGGGGATCGGGATCTCGCGCGCGTTGTCGCGACCGTCGCCCTCGTACTCGTAGGCCTTCATGTCGATGAGGTCGATGACGCCGCGCACCTCGTGCTCGGAGCCGATCGGGATCTCGGTGGCGACGGCGTGCGGGCCGAAGGCGCTCTTCAGCGATTCCAGCGTCCGGAAGAAGTCGGCGCGCTCGCGGTCGAGCATGTTCACGAAGACCATCCGGGCCAGGTCGAACTCCTCGGCGCGCTGCCACAGGCGCGTCGTGTTGACCTCGACGCCCATCACCGCGTTGACAACGAAGACCGCCGACTCGCAGACGCGCAGGGCGCTCATCGCGTCGGCCACGAAGCTCGGCTCGCCGGGCGTGTCGATCAGGTTGATCTTGCGCTCGTCCCACTCGAACGAGCTCAGCGACGCGCTGATCGACATCTGGCGCGCCTGCTCGTCGGGATCCGAGTCCGAAGCCGTGGTGCCGTCGGTCACCGACCCCAGCCGGTTGATGGCGCCGGCCTGGTAGAGCAGCGCCTCGTTGAGCGAGGTCTTTCCACTGCCGCGATGGCCGACGAGGGCGACGTTCCGTACGCGGTCCGCCCTGTGCATGCGATATCTCCTCTCCTCGATGACGGAGGCGACGGACACTACACCGCGCGGATATCGGGTAGATATATGACACCATGCGATATCTCCTCATCGGCGTCCTCGCGGTCTTCGCCGCCGCCGGCTGCGGCAGCGGCGCCTCCGATGCGCCCATGGCGACTACCTCGACGACGGCGGCACACCGGGCGCCCGTGCTGGTGACCGGCCAGCGCAACGGCGGTGCCCTCTCGGCCACGCTCGACGCCGTCCTCGTCCGCTCGGACGGCTGGACGCGGGTGGACAAGCGCCACGGCGGCGCGGGCCGCCGCTATGACGACTTCCGCCTGAGCACCGCAGACCTGCGACGGCTGCGCGCGGCCCTGGACAGGCTGCCGGAGCGCCAACCGCGCAGCTCCGCAGCGACCGGCCGCGGGGCCAGCTACCTGCTGCGCTATCGCGGCGTGACCTACTACGCGGTCGCCGGCGCCGTGCCGCGCGGGCTGCGCCCCGCGATCGACGCGCTGCAGGCGATCATCGACGGCGGCGGGCGCTCCGGGCACGTGATCGAGGTCACCCAGGCGCCGGCGTGAGCGACCGCGCCGCGAATCTGCTCGGCGCGCACGCGCTGCTCGTCGCCGATCGGATGCGCCAGGCGGCCGGCATGGAGCTGTCGAGCGCCGCGGTGCTCTCCGCGCTGGAGACCTTCGCCGACGGAGCGTCGATCGACGATCTGCGCCGCGTGCTCGGCCTCAGCCACTCCGGCGGGGTGCGGATCGTCAAGCGCCTGGAGGCGCGGGGCCTGCTCGTCCGCGAGCCCGATCCGGCGGATCGGCGCGCCGTGCGCCTGCACCTGACCGCCGACGGCCGGCGGACGGCGCGGCGCCTGATCGCCGGCCGCCGGCAGGCGCTCGCCGCGCTGCTGACGGCGCTCGGCGAGCGCGAGACCGCGAGCCTCGAGCGGCTGCTCGAGCGCCTGCTGGCCGCGGCCACCGGCAGCGGCGAGGATGCCAACCGCATCTGCCGCCTCTGCGACCCGGGCGTCTGCGGCCACCCGGACCGCTGCCCGGTCACGCAGGCCGTGGTCGCCTAGTGGGCCTAAACGTTGCGGGAAGACCCACTAGCACTCAGAGCAGCTCGCCCAGCACGGCGTCCTGGCGCACGTAGTCCTCGGCATCAGGCTGCAGGGCGAGCGCCTCGGTCAGCGCTGCTCGCGCCCCGCCCTCGTCGCCCTCGGCCAGGCGCACACGCGCAAGCGCGATGCGCAGCCCGGGGCTGTCGGGGTGCTTCTCGAGGCCGTCATCGACGATCTCGCGCGCCTTGGCCGCGTCGCGGTCGGCCAGCGCGACGGCGCGGAACATCCACTCCCACGCCGACGGCGTGAAGGTCGGCGGCCCGCCGAAGCTCAGCACCGTCGTCCCCGGCTCTTCGGCGACCGCGTGGCGGTGCGTCGCGGTGTCGGGCACGAAGACGTAGGTACCGGCGGGTGCGTCGAAGCGCTCGCCGTCAAGGATGAACGTCGCGCGCCCGCGCGCGACGAAGTAGAGCTCCTCGTGGGCGAGGTCCGGGTTCTCGTCGTGCGGCTCGACGACATCGTCGCCGGCCTTGGCGGCCGAGTACGCGTTGGTCCCGAAGGCCTGGATGCCCAGGTGCGCGCGGACGGGGTGCCATGTCAGCGTGCCCGGCCCGGGGATCGCCTCGAGTTCGTCGAGGTGGACGACGCGCGGCGGACGCGGCATCAGTCGGTCAGCCGCGAGCGCAGGCGCAGCACAGCCTTGGTGTGAAGCTGCGACACGCGCGACTCGGTGACGCCGAGGACCTCCCCGATCTCTCGGAGGGTCAGGTTCTCGTAGTAGTACAGCGCCACGACCAGCTTCTCGCGCTCGGGCAGCCGTGCGATCGCGTCGGCGACGCGGTCCTTGAGGTCGGTCTGATCCATGACCAGCGCCGGGTCTGGCGCGCTCTCGTCGGTCAGCGTGTCGAGCAGGGAGACCTGGTCGCCGCTGGAGTCGCTGACCGTCCACAGCTCGTCGAGCGCCGCCACCGTCGAGTTGGAGATCTGCAGCAGCGCCTCCTGGAACTCCTCCAGGCTGTAGTTCAGCTCGGTGGCCATCTCCTCATCGGTGGGCGCGCGCTGCAGCTGGTGCTCGAGCTTGGCGTTGGCCTTCTCGATCTCGCGCGCCCGCGCGCGCACCGAGCGCGGCACCCAGTCCAGGGAGCGCAGCTCGTCGATGATCGCGCCCTTGATGCGCGTGATCGCGTAGGTCTCGAACTTGATCTCGCGCTCGGGCTCGAAGCGCTCGATCGCGTTGATCAGACCGACCAGCCCGTAGGAGATGAGGTCGGATTCCTCGACGTGCGCGGGCAGGCCGCTGGCCATGCGGCCCGAGACGTACTTGACCAGCGGCGAATAGGCGACGACGAGCCGCTCACGCGCGTGGACGTCGCCGTTGGCCTTGTAGCGACGCCAGAGGTCGCGCAGCTCGATCGCTTTGACGTTGGTCTCCATCGGGGGCGGAAGCCGGGCTCACGCGCGCGGATGACTCCGCGCATAGGCAGATTTGAGCCGGGCTGACTCTACTCGACTGTAGATCTGCGTCGTGGCGACGGAGGTGTGCCCCAGCAGCTCCTGGATCGCGTGTTGATCCGCCCCGCCCTCGAGGACCTGCGTCGCGAACGACTGGCGCAGGGTGTGCGGCGCGATGCCGCCTTGGAGGGCCGCGTGGCGCGCCCACACTCGTAGGCGGCGGCGCACGTCGGAGGTCGAGAGGCGCCGCCCGGACTTCGACAGGAACAGCGCCTGCTCGCCGTCGCCGGCGACCAGCGCCGGGCGCGCGCGCTCGACGTAGCGGCTCAGCGCGCGCAGCGCCGGCTCGCCCGCGGGCACGGTCCGCGGCTCGGAGCCCTTGTCCGCGACGCGCAGCTGCGCAGCGGCGAAGTCCACCGACTCCACGTCCAGCCTGACCAGCTCCTCGGCCCGTAGCCCGCACGCGTAGGCGACCTCGAGCAGTGCGCGGTCGCGCAGCTCGAGCGGCGTCGAGGCCGGGATGCGGTCCAGCAGCGCCGCCAGCTCGTCGGGGCTCAGGACGGTGGGCCCTGAGCGCGGCTGCGCGGGCGAGGGGATCAGGTCGGCGGGGCTCTGCGCGATCTGGCCCTCCTCGCGCAGCGTGCGGTAGAAGGCGCGCAACGCGGCGAGCTTGCGCGCGATCGGCGCGGCGACCGCTTCGCGGCTGGAAAGCACCGCCGCGTAACGACGCAGGTCGTGGGCGACGACGTCACGCGGCCCGACGTCCTGGGCGGTGCACCACAGCGCGAACTGGCCGAGATCGATGCCGTAGGTCCTGCGGGTCTTCGCCGGCATCCCGCGGCGGCGCAGGTCCGCGTCGAACAGCGCGAGCGCCTCGCGCCAGGCGGCGCTCGGCACCGGCCTATCCTCCACCTGGTTGGGGCTGTTCTTCATCGACACCGACACGGGTCAGGTCGCCACCCACCGCCAGCTCATCGCGGCCGGGATCGTCACGCCCGCCGCGCTTCCGCCGCGCCCATGGCATCGCGTGCAGGGCTCCGGGGACGCGTCGACCATGTGGTACGCGGTCCTGCGCAAGCGCGAGAAGGGCGTCTTCATCGGCACGCTGGTGCTTCGACACCGCGACCACCATGCCCTGCTTCTGCAGCGTGGGTGGGAGGAGGTGCCCGTCGAGGAGATCCGCGCGCCCGGCGGCTGACCCGCTGTCAGGCGATGTACACCGGCGCGCCGACCGGGACCTCGTCGTAGAGCTTCTCCACGTCGGGGATGTGCATGCGGATGCAGCCGTGCGAGGCGTTGGAGCCGATCGACGCGTCGTCGGCCGTCCCGTGGATGCCGACGCCGTCGTAGATCCCCAGCCAGCGCGCCTTGATCGGGTTGCTGGGATCGTCGCCGGCGATGACCCTGCCGGCGAGGTCGCCGGCCCACGGACTGTTGGGCACGTGCCAGGCGGGGTTGATCGCCTTGTTGGCGATCGTGTACTGGCCCGCGGGCGTCTCGAGGCCAACCTGCCCGACGGCGATGCCATACGTCTGCGACAGCTTGAGGTCCTTGAAGAGCTGCAGGCGGAACTGCCCGCGGTTGACGATGACCACCGTGTTGTATTTGCGTTTCAGGTCGGCCATGGTGACCTTCGGCTGGGTGTGGTGGGTGTGCGCCACGAAGGTGCGCTTGGCGGTCGTGGAGGTGATCGCGGCGCCGATCCGGCGATGCAGCGTCGTCGCGCGCACGGCCAGCCCCTCGACGCCGGGCGCCGTCTTGACGCCGTCGCCGGAGATCGTGATCTGCGCGTCCTTGGCGGGCCGTTCGACCGAGCGGCGCACCTTGTCCAGCAGGCGCACGACAGCGGCGTCGGAGTACTCGACCGTCGGCTTGAGATCCTGGTCGAGCTTGCCGCCGGTGAGCGAGCGCCACGAGCGCGAGAACAGGTCGCCCGAGCGGCTGCGCGCGTGCGCATCGTCGACCATCGTGCTCAGGTCGACACGAATGCGCGCCTCGCGGGGACCGAGCGTCCATGTCTTCGTGCCGTGGTGGACGAGGATCGGGCGCTGCAGCGGGCGCAGGATCTCCCGTTCCAGGCGCAGCTTCGCCTGCTCGGTGGTCAGGCCACCGAGCGCGACGCCGGCGATCTTCACCCCGGGCGCGATCTCGTCTGCCCGCGCGTGGTCGTAGGCGTACAGCGCGCCCCCCAAGACGACGAGCGCCGCCACAACGGCGGCGACCACGATGAACCTCTTCGCCCGCACCTATCACGACGAAGTGTAGGTCAGTCAGGAGTCGGCTTCCCACCCCTGCAAGGCGCCGATCGCCCGCAGAACCTCCGGTCTTGCGGCGTGTTCGCGCTCATGAGCGGCAAGCTCGGCAAGGGCAGCGGGCTCCAACGACGGCAGAATGGCGATGAGTTCGTCGGCGCCAAGTTCGTCGTAGGTGCTGGTCGTGGAAGGGTCGCGACGCTCGCCGGGCGCGAGGTTGGCCGGCGCGGGGTCCGGACGCCTGGCCGTCGGCCGCACGCTGGGGCTGCGGCGCAGGAATTCCTCGAGGTCGCGCTCGTAGCGGTAGGCGTCCTGGTCGGCGCCGACGATCGCGGCCAGCCGCTGATGCTCGCGCAGCTTGATCACCGTCTCGCGCGAGGTGTAGCGGTAGCGGTAGCCGGTGGCCTTCAGCTTGCGGTTGTCCAGCGCGCGCCCGTAGCGCAACAGCTCCCGCACCTCGGGCGAGATGTGCACGCCGGCGCGGCGCAGGGCGCCGGCGGCCAGCCCCGTCCCCCACGGCGGCAGCACCGGCGCCAGGCGCTTGCCGAGCAGGTCGGCGACCTCGCTGAGGACGAGCACGCCATCGGCGGCACCGTTGTAGACGCCCTCCAGGTCGTGGCGCACCGCGTGCTCCAGGCAGCCGGCGAGATCGTCCTCGTGGATGAACTGAAAGCGCGGGTCGAAGCCCAGGATCGCCGGCACGGCGGGCAGGCCGAAGAGCTTGTGAAACGAGGTGCGCAGCCCCGGACCGAGGCCGTTGGCGAAGCGCAGCACGGTGACGGTGACGTGCGGGTGCTTGTCGGCGAACTCGCGGACCTGCGCCTCGGCCTCGACGATGTCGCGCTCGATCGGCGTCTGCGCCGCGTGCGGGCGCTCCATCTCCTCGGTGAAGAAGGCCGGGTCGTCCCGCTCGGCGCCGTAGTAGTGGGCGCTGGACTTGAAGACCACCTTGCACACCGGGTTGCCCGCGCCGCCGCACGCCGCGAGCACGTTCATCGTGCCCATGATGTTGTTCTCGTGCGCGCGGCGAGGGCTGGTGACGATCGAGTCGACGACCAGCCGGGTGTCGACCACCGTGTCGATCTCGGCGGCCTCCACGACGCGGCGGATCAGCGAGTGCGAGTCGAGGACGCGCACGTACTCGGTGCGCTCGAGCTCGACCTTCGGCGGGCCGCGATCGACTCCGATGATCGCCTCGATCGCGGGGTCGCGCTCGAGCGCCTGTGCCAGGCGGCCGCCCCAGTACGTCGACAGGCCGGTGATGAGGATCCGTTTGGAGGTCATCCGAGCCAGACGCTGCGCCGCTCGCCGAGCATGTCGTACAGCTCGTCCTGAATGCCGGCGCGGATGTCGTGGGCCACGGTCTGGACGAGCCCCTTGTCCTCCCAGGCCGCGTCGCCCATCGCGTCGGTGCGCACCGGGCGCAGGAAGCGGATCCTGAACTTGGCGGGTAGGTAGCCGAGCATGCCGAACAGCCCGAAGAGCGGGAAGGTGGGGGTGATCGGGAAGTAGAGCAGGCCCGTGAGGCGCTGCAGGGGCTTGACCTGGGCGAAGACCGGCGCCGCCTCTTCGGCCCCGACGACCGCGATCGGCACGATCGGCGCGCGCGCGCGCATGGCGGCCTCGACGAAGCCGCCGCGGCCGAAGCGGCGCAGCCGGTAGCGGTCCTTGTAGAGCTTCTCGGTGCCCTTGCGACCCTCGGGGAAGACGAGCACGAGCTGGCGCTCGTCGAAGAGCAGGCGATGGACGTTGGCCGGATGGGCCGGCACCGCGCCGATCTTCGGCAGGAGCATGCTGAAGCCGGGATAGCCCTTGAAGAAGTGCTCGGCGGTCAGGTAGAGCGGCCGCGGATGCGGGTGCTCCTCCTTGATCGCCTTGCCGATCATGGCGGCGTCGGGTGGCAGGGCGCCGGCGTGGTTGGAGACGAGCAGCGCGCCGCCGTCGGCCGGGACGTTCTCGATCCCCTCGATCTCGCAGCGGAACCAGAGGCGGTAGAGGAACTCGGTGAGCGTGCGGTCGAAGAACGCCTCGACGCGCTCGGAGCGCCCCCAGTCGTTGACCTGGCGCTCGGGCTCGAGGCCGGGGAGGTACGGGCGCAGGTCGGTGCCCGGCGCCGGGGCGGGCGACGTCGTCGGTTGCTGGGCCATCGCTACGCGATCATCCCGCACGCGCGGGGAGCGAGCAGCGACGCTCGAGGGCGGCGGCGAGGGTGGGCCAGTCGGGCGCGCAGACGATCTCGTCCTCGTCCTCGCAGATCTCGCGGTTCCACGGGTGGGCGATGGTGGCCGCGTGCATGCCCGCTTCGAGGGCCTGGGTGAGGTTGTCGGGGCTGTCGTCGATGAGGAGCTCGATCTCGAGCTCGACCGCGCGGGCGACCTTGTCGAAGGAGCAGTTGAGGTCGTCGTAGCGCAGGCCGATGTCGTCCAGCCATCGCGCGGTCGCGGGGCAGCTGCGCGGGTTGCGGTGGCTGGTGATGTGGATGAAGTTGCCGGCGTCGTGCCACGTGTTGACGGTCTCGACCGCGCCCGGGTAGGGCCGCGCGCGGGCGATGGCGGCGTCCGAATGGGTGTCGTCGATGGCGGCCTGCAGCTGCTCCTGGCGCAGCCGGGAGATGACCCACGTGAGCTGCTCGTCGTAGGGCAGGTCGACGCCGAAGCGCTTCCGGGCCGCCGCGGCGAGCCCGTCCCAGTAGTGGTGCAGCGTGGAGTCGATGTCGATGGCGATGCGCATGGACCGGGTCGCTCGCAGCCCCGATTATCCTGATCTGCATGGCCGACGAACGCGCGCGTTTACCCGACGCCCCCGGGCGCTATGGCCCGGCTGGCCGCTCGCCGTGGATGGACGTCGACTGGGGTGAGCACCAGCGGTGGGTCACCGTCGGCGAGCGGCGCGTCGACGTCGTTGACCTGGGCTCGGGCCCGCCCGTCGTGTTCATCCACGGCCTGGCGGGGTCGTGGCAGAACTGGCTCGAGCAGCTTCCCGTCTTCGCGCGCGACCATCGGGTGATCACGTTCGACCTCCCCGGCTTCGGCGCGTCCGAGATGCCGACCGAGGACATCACGATCCCCGGCTACGGGCGGTGGGTCGATGCGCTGCTGGACGAGCTGGGCGTCGGCAGTGCGGCGGTCGTCGGCAATTCGATGGGCGGCTTCATCGGCGCCGAGCTCGCGATCCAGTTCCCGGCACGCGTCGAGCGTCTCGTGCTGGTCAGCGCTGCGGGGCTGACGATCGAGCATCAGCGCAACGATCGCGTCCTCGCGATGCTGCGCACCTTTGACAAGCGCCTTGCCGCGTACACGGGCTGGGTGGGCGCGAAGTCCGACACGTTCGCGCGCCGCCCGCGCCCCCGCCAGCTGCTGTTCGGCGTCGTCGCCCGCCACCCCGAGTTGCTCCCGGCGCCGCTGGTGGCCGAACAGCTGCACGGCTCCGGCAAGCCGGGATTCGTCCCGGCGCTCGACGCGCTGACGAACTACCCGATCCGCGATCGCCTCGGCGAGATCGCCTGCCCGACGCTCATCGTCTGGGGCGCCGAGGACAGGCTCGTCCCGGTCCGCGACGCCGACGACTTCGAGCGCCTGATCCCGAACGCACGGAAGGTCGTGTGGGAGGAGACCGGGCACGTCGCGATGCTCGAGCGGCCCGAGGCGTTCAACCGCCTGCTGGCGGCGTTCCTCGACGAGGAGCCGGGCGAGCGCGTGGACGCGGCGGCCGCCGCGGGCGCGCCGGACGCCCCGCCGGTGACCGGCGCGGCTTAGCGCGGCACGCTGCGCCGCGCCGCGTCGCCCGGCCTCAGCAATCGCGGCCCGCGCCGCGCCCCGCGACCCGCCCCGCTCGCCGCGACCCGCGCCCCTCCGCCGGGCGCGCTCGCTCAGCGCACCGTGACTGCGCCCTCGGAGGCGCTCCCCACGAGGGCCGCGTACTTTGCCAGCACGCCGCTGCGGTCGCCGTTCGCGGGCGCCTCGTAGGCGGCCAGCCGGCGCGCGATCTCCTCGTCGCCGAGGTCGACGTCCATGCGCCGCGCGTCGACGTCGATCGTGATCGTGTCGCCGTCCTGCACCGCCGCGATCGGGCCACCGCGAGCCGCCTCCGGGGCGACGTGGCCTGCCATGAACCCGTGGGTCGCGCCCGAGAAGCGCCCATCGGTGAGCAGCGCCACGTCCTCGCCGAGGCCGGCGCCGACGATCGCGCCCGTCACGGCGAGCATCTCGCGCATGCCGGGCCCGCCGGCCGGCCCCTCGTTACGGATCACGACGACGTCGCCGGGCTTGATCTCCCCGTGGGTGACCGCTGCGAATGCCGCCTCCTCCCCGTCGAAGACGCGGGCTGGGCCCGAGTGGTGGCGCTTCTCGTGGCCGGCGAGCTTGATGACCGAGCCCTCGGGCGCGAGGTTGCCGCGCAGGATCGCCAGGCCGCCGGTCGCCTTGAGCGGGTCGTCGAGCGGGCGGACGACGCGCTGGCCCGAAGTCTCCTTCGCTTCGCTCGCGAGCTCGCCGATCGTCCGGCCCGTGACGGTGATCGGGGCCTCGTTGAGCAGGCCGGCCTGCTGCAGCCGCTGGAGCATGACCGCGACGCCGCCAGCCCTGTAGAGGTCGGTGGCCACGTATTGGCCGGCCGGCTTGAGGTCGCACAGGATCGGCGTGCGCTCGCTGATGCGGTCGAAGTCGTCGATGTCGAGGTCGACCCCCATCTCGCGCGCCACGGCGAGCAGGTGCAGGACGCCGTTGGTGGAGCCACCCGAGCAGGCGACACCGGCGATCGCGTTCTCCAGGGCGGCCTTCGTGATGATGTCGCTCGGCCGCAGGCCGCGGCGCAGGACGTCGACGACGAGCCTGCCCGCCTCGTAGGCAACGTCGGCCTTCGTCGCGTCCTGGGCGGGGACCATGTTGCGCGCCATCGGCGAGATGCCGAGGACCTCGAAGGCCATCGACATCGTGTTGGCGGTGAACTGGCCGCCGCACGCACCGAAGCCCGGGCTGGCCACCGCCTCGATCTCCGCGAAGTCCTCGTCGCTCATCCGTCCGGCGGCGTGCGCGCCGATCGCCTCGAAGACGTCGCCGATCGTCACGTCCTCGCCGTGAAACTGGCCGGGCGGGATCGAACCGCCGTAGAGCATCAGGCTCGGCACGTTCAGGCGGCAGAGCGCCATGACGGTGCCGGGGATCGTCTTGTCGCAGCCGCTGAGCGCGATGACCGCGTCGAAGAAGTGGCCGCGGGCGACGAGCTCGATCGAGTCGGCGACGACCTCGCGGGACACGAGCGAGGTCTTCATGCCCGTCGTGCCCATCGTGATGCCGTCGGAGATGGCGACGGTGTTGAGCTCCATGGGCGTCCCGCCGGCGTCGCGGATGCCCTCCTTGACCTTCGCCGACAGCGCGCGCAGGTGGAAGTTGCACGGCATCGTCTCGATCCAGGTCGAGGCGACGCCGATGATCGGCTTGGCCAGCGCCTCGTCGTCGTAGCCGATGCCTTTCAGCTGCGCTCGGGCGCCGGCGCGGGCGTCGCCCTCGAGGAACCCGCGCGAACGGTGCTTGACGTCGAACCCGTTTGTGCTCACGCGCTGGACACTATTCGACGCGCTCGCCCGGCCTTGAGCGGCCGCGCTGCGCGGCCCACCCGGCACGTCAACGGCCGCGCGCGGCCGTCTCGCCGCGCGATTCCTCCCTACGGTGCGGCGACTTCGCCCGGCGCCTGCGGCGTGCGGCGCAGCCGCTCGCGCTCCCACTGGCCCAGCCGCCAGAGGTCGCGGCGGACCTGCTTGGGGTCGACCTGGCGGCCGGGAAGGTGCATGTTGGCGGTCGAGATCAGCCGGCGCTCGTCGCCGGTCAGCGCCATCCACTTCGCCAGGACGTCGTCGGAGTCGGGGAGCAGCGCGCTGCCGTATGGGCGCGTCTCGTCGGGGAACTCGACGCAGTACTCGTTGAGCAGCTCGCGCGTCTGGGGCAGGTACGCGACGATCGGCTTGTGCGGGTAGATGAGGTAGGCGTACGGCGCGCCCGCCCGCGGGTCGTCCGAGCCGAGCCGTCCGCGGCGTGGAGCCCGCGCCATCGCGCCCCAGACGCGGATGAAGCCGAGGTCACGGTACATGCCCCATTCCTCGTCGTTGACGCACGACTTCAGGAGCTGTCGCGCGCGCTGTTCGGCGCGGCGCTCGCGGCCTGGGTCGTAGCTCGCGCCGGGAATGATCGCCCGGCGC
Organism: Solirubrobacteraceae bacterium; assembly: GCA_036555665.1. Taxonomy (GTDB): domain Bacteria; phylum Actinomycetota; class Thermoleophilia; order Solirubrobacterales; family Solirubrobacteraceae; genus JAOPZW01. The sequence goes on from DATBKW010000330.1 coordinate 20,204, forward strand.
GCGCGGTGCCGCGCGACGGCGGTCTTCACCGACGGTAGGACGAGGTCCCACAGCAACGCCACGATGACGACGCCGATGGCGATGATGGCGAGCAGCATGGTCCCGTCCGGCCGCCGCGGCGGCCTCAGGCTCCTCCGGCCGCTCGCGGGAAGAAGATCACGCGCTCGGCGTCGCGCGGGATCTCCTCGAACGCCTTCACCATGCGCGCTTCGCGGCGCCCGGCCGAGGTGCGCTCGGGGACGGCGGCCCACATGCCGAGATCAAGCTGCCGGCGGAACTCCTCGATGAGCAGCTCCTCGTCCTCGGCCAGCTCGACGTCCCCTTCGACGATGAGCACCTCTCCGTGCCCGGGCTTCATGCGAAGGAACTTCATGGTCGCGCGCGATTATGACAAAGCATCACTGTCGGCCGACCGACTCCCGCCGCCGGGCCAGGCCGAACACGTCCACGGGCCCTGGCCCCGCCCCGATCTCGCGTAGACCGTCGCGCACGGCTTCGGACGCGACCCGCTTCGCCTCTCGGGCCGCAGACACGACGTCGTCGCCGAGCGCGAGCCGCGCGGCGAGGGTCGAAGAGTGGGTGCACCCGGATCCGTGGGCGGCTCCGTCGGCGTAGCGCGGCCCGGCAATTTCGGTGACTCGCTCGCCGTCGAAGAGCACGTCCACGGCCTCCTCGCGGTGGCCGCCCGTGACGACCACGGCGGCGGGGCCGAGCGCATGGACGGCGCGCGCGAGCTCCTCGTCCTCGAGCGCGTCGTCGCCCGCGAGCGCGCGGGCCTCGGGGACGTTCGGCGTGACCACCGTCGCGCGCGCGACGACGAGCTCGACCAGCGCGCTCTGGGCGTCCTCGTCGAGCAGTCGCGCGCCGGACTCGGCGACCATCACCGGGTCGACCACGATCGGCGTGCCGGCGGGCAGGAGATCGAATGCCTCCCCCACCGCCTGCGCAGCGGCGACGCTGCCGAGCATCCCGACCTTGACCGCGTCGACGCCGATGTCCTCCACGACCGCCCGCACCTGTTCGATCACCATGGCTGGCGACACCGGCTCGACGGCGGTCACCGCGACGGTGTTCTGCGCCGTGATCGCGGTGATCGCGGTCGTGCCGTGGATACCGGCTCGCGCGAAGGCCTTCAGGTCGGCCTGGATCCCGGCGCCGCCGCCGGAGTCCGAGCCGGCGATGGACAGGCAGACGGGGATACGGCCGGAAGCTGGCACGGCGGCCAAGGATAGGCGCGACCAGCGCTAGCGCCGGCGGGCGCGACCGCGGACCTCGTCCGGCTCGCGCCAGCCGAAATAGACGGGCGCGAGGAGGCGCGTGCAGACGATCGCGACGAAGACCGGCACGAGGAGCTGCAGCCAGGGACTCGTCCCAAGCCCGACCAGGAACAGCCCCAACGTCACGGCCACCGTTGCGAGAAAGCACAGGACGACGTGGTCACGCACGCGCCTCATGGTACGCCGAGAGCCTTCAAGGTCACGAGGAGGACAACGCCAACGCAGAGCCCAAACGTCGCCCAGCGGGTGGTGATCAGCCACCTGCGGTCGGCGTCCTTCGTGCGCTCAAATGACTTCGCTGCCGCGACCGCACCCAGCGCTCCGAAGGTCGCCACGAACTGCAAGACAAAGCCGATCTCAGGGACCGGGCCCAGCGCAAGCGACGCCTCGCGGGTCATCGCTGCGCTCACTGAGGGATGACGACATAGCGGCCGCCGGGCGCCCGTCGGAGATGGCCCATCAGCTCAAGCTCCGTCAGAGCCGCCAGCGTCGGGCCGGCGTCGGCTGGGGTGTGAGTCAGCGCGGCGAGCGTGTCGCGTCCGTCGGCCACCGCTACGAGCACGTCGCGCAGCCGCGGCTCGATGTGCAACTCGGGCGCGTCGTGGCGATCGACGCCGACCACGGCGTCAAGGGCGTCGCGGGCGTCACGGATGACCACGGCGCCGTCGCGCAGCAGCGCGTTGGCCCCAGCCGAGCGCCATGCGGTCACGGGACCCGGCACCGCGCCGATCTCGCGCCCGAGGTCCGCCGCGACCTCGGCGGTGATGAGCGAGCCCGAGCGCTGCGCGGCCTCGACGACGATCGTCATGTGGCCGAGCGCGGCGATGATCCGGTTGCGCGCTGGGAAGCACCACCGCATTGCGACGAAACCCGGCGGGAGCTCGCTCACCACGCATCCGTGCTCGGCGATCAGCCGGTGCAGGCGTGCCTTGCTCGGCGGATAGGGGACGTCAGCGCCGCCGGCGAGCACCGCGACGGTGCGGCCGCTCGATTCGAGGCCGCCGGTATGCGCGGCGCTGTCGACGCCCAGCGCCATCCCGCTGACGACGGTGACCCGCGCCGCCGCCAGGCCGCGGCCGAGCCCGCGCGCCACCTCGAGTGCGTCGATCGATGCCCGCCGCGTCCCCACGACCGCGACGGCTCGTGGACCGTCATCGAGATCGCCTCCGACCAGGTCGGCGAGCCGCTCCGCGCCGCCGGCGACGAAAACCACCGCCGGGCCGTCGTCGAGGTCGTGCAATCGCGCCGGGTAGGCGTCCGTATGGCGACAGACGGCCTCGAGGCCGGCCTCGTCCACCGACGTGCGCAGCCCATCGATGTTCAAAGCCTCGAGCTCAGCGGCGAGCGCGGCCGCCCGCATACCGCCGAGGCTGGCCAGCAGTTGCTCCTCGGAGAGCGCCAGGATCTCGCGGATCCGGCGCTTCTCGTGGCGCGCGACTTCGATCGCGCCCGCGAGGTGGGCGATGAGCCACGTCCGCGACAGGCAGGCATCGCACGCGTCGATGCCGGTCATGCGACCGCCCCGAGCGCGCCGCTCGCCTCGTGGCGATACCCGAGCGCCGCGACGATGTGGTCGCGGAGCACCGCGTCGCTCGCGGCGAGATCGGCGATCGTCCGCGCCACCCGGAGCGTCCGGTCGCGCCCGCGCGCG
>DATBKW010000331.1:0-2066 GCA_036555665.1 Solirubrobacteraceae bacterium
CCCGGTGGGCGGCGCCGAGTGCCATGGCGAGGGCGGGCGCTGGACGCTGGTCTTCGTCCGCGAGCTGCGCCACCCGCCGGAGAAGGTGTGGGCGGCGCTGACCGAGCCGGCGCAGCTGAGCGAATGGTCGCCCTACGGCGCCGACGAGGTCACGGTGACGTGGGCCGAGCCGCCGCGGCGGCTGGAGTGCGCGTGGCAAACCGATGCGCTGCGCTGGGATCTGGAGGCGATCGACGGCGCCACCCGCCTGACGCTGCGCCACACCTTCGACGACCGCGACGGGGCGCCGAAGTACGCGGCCGGCTGGCATCTGTGCTTCGACGTCCTCGGGTTCCTGCTCGACGGGGAGCCCATCGGCGCAATCCGGGGCGAGGAGGCGAAGGACTATGGTTGGGACGATCTGCACGACGCGTACGCCGAGAAGCTGAGGAGGTCCGGCCCTTGACCCACCTCGACGACCGCAAGCGCTGGCTGGCGCTCTACATCCTCTGCCTGGGCAGCCTGATGATCGTCCTCGACGCGACGATCGTGAACGTCGCGCTGCCGTCGATCCGGGAGGACCTCGGGTTCTCCGAGACGTCGCTGGCCTGGGTGGTCAACAGCTACCTGCTCACGTACGGCGGCCTGCTGCTGCTCGGCGGCCGGCTCGGGGACCTCTTCGGCCACCGCCGGCTGTTCATCTACGGCATCACACTCTTCACGCTGAGCTCGCTCGCGTGCGGCCTGTCGACCACGCAGGGGATGCTCGTCGTCGCGCGCGCCGTGCAGGGGGTCGGCGGCGCCGTGGCCTCGGCCGTCTCGCTGTCGTTGATCATGGTCCTCTTCACCGAGACCGGCGAGCGCGCGAAGGCGATGGGCTTCTTCGGCTTCGTCGCGTCGGGCGGCGGCACGCTGGGCGTGCTTCTCGGCGGCGTGCTGACCGATTCGCTGAGCTGGCACTGGATCTTCCTCGTCAACGTGCCCATCGGGGTCGTCGTCGTGCTGCTGTGTCTGCGGCTGCTGCCGGCCGCGCACGGCCCGGCGGCAACCGGCCGCGTCGACGTGCCCGGCGCGCTGACCGTCACCGCGGCGCTGATGGTCGCGACCTACGCGATCGTCAACGGCAACGACAACGGCTGGACGTCGTTCGAGACGCTCGGGCTGCTGGCGCTGGCCGTGGCGTTGCTCGCGGTGTTCATCACGATCGAGGCGCGGGTCAGCGCGCCGCTCGTGCCGCTGCGGCTGTTCCGGCTGCACAACCTGCGCACGGCGAACATCACCGGCGTGCTGTGGGCGGCGGCGATGTTCGCGTGGTTCTTCATGGCCGCGCTCTACCTGCAGCTCGTGCTCGGCTACAGCCCGCTGGAGGTCGGTCTCGCCTTCCTGCCCTCGACGCTGATCATGGGCGCCTTCTCGATCGGGCTGTCCGCGAAGCTCGTCATGCGCTACGGCATCAGGCGGCCGCTCGGCGTCGGGCTCGGGCTGGCGTCGATCGGGCTGCTGCTCTTCGTCCGCGCGCCGGCCGACGGCAGCTACGTCACCGACGTGCTGCCCAGCATGATCCTGCTCGGCTTCGGCGCCGGGATGGCGTTCAACCCGATGCTGCTCGCCGCGATGGGCGACGTCGGCCCGTCCGAGGCGGGCCTTGCCTCCGGCGTGGTCAACACCGCTTTCATGATGGGCGGCGCGCTCGGCCTCGCGATCCTGGCGAGCGTTGCCGCGTCGCGCACCGACAGCCTGCGCGGCTCAGGCGAGTCGGCGGTCGATGCCCTGCTCGGCGGCTATCACCTGGCCTTCCTCGTCGGCGCGATCTTCGCGATTACCGCAGCGACGATCGGGGCGGTGTTCCTGCGCGAGACCGCGGTCATGCCGGCGCACGGCGGCGAGCCCGAGGCCGAGCAGCCGGAGTTCGCGGGCGTTCAGTAGATCGATCGTACGGCCGCCGCGACCGCCTCCGGCGAGGCGAGTTCGCGGATGCGCGCGAGACCGGCCGCGCCGGCTTGCTCGTCGCCGAAGCGTTTTTGGGCTGCGGTGGCGAGCGCGTCGGCGTCGCCCGGTTTGACGAGCGCCTCGGGCTCGACGAGGTC
>DATBKW010000332.1:0-5451 GCA_036555665.1 Solirubrobacteraceae bacterium
TCGTGCAGCTCTGCGACGATCCGGTTGAGCTCGCGTTCGGGCTCGACCAGGCCGAGGACGGGCGGGCGCGCTAGGTCGGCGAACGAGTTCGTGTAGCGCTCGCCGTCGCCGGAGCGATCGACCATCCGGCGCCAGCCGTCCGCAGCCTCCTTCAGCCGGCGCGCCGCGAGGGCGGCGTCCCCGCGGGCCGCGGCGATCAGTCCTTGCACGCGCGTCAGCCGCGGGACGAGTGCCTCGGGGAAGTCGCCCGGCCGCACCCGCTCGAGCACCGTTGCGCGAACCTCCTGGTCGGCCTCGTCGCACCGCCTGAGCCGCACGAGCGCCTCGGCCCGTGCCAGCCGGGCGAGCGGGCGGCTAACAGGGGCGTCGTGTTGCAACGCCGCATCGAGAAGGTCGGCCGCGAGCGCGTGGTCGCCGAGCGCCAGCGCGACCATGCCGCCGTCGTGCTCGGCGGTCGCGCGCAGGTCTGATGCGTCGGCGCGGTCAGCCACCGCCGCCTCCTCCTCGGCGGCCGCACGCGCGTCTGCCAGGCGCCCGAGGCGGACGAGCACGTACGCGCGGGCAGCGAGCAACTGAACCTCGAGCCAGCCGAGGCGTCGGCCGCGCAGCGATTGCGCTCCACGGTCGACGAACTCAAGCGCCCGGTCGAACTCGTTCGCGCATGAGGCGGCGCAGGCGGCGTTGAGCCAGCAACCGCATGCGAGGTCGGGGCGGCCGAGGCGCGTTGCGACCTCGCCGGCGGCGATCTGCGGCGCGTAGCTCTCGCGGAACCGGCCGCGCCGAATGAGAGCGACAGCGCGCGCGTGGTTGACGGCGTGAGCGAGTTGCGGTTCGGCGCCGCCGGGGCCGACGACGCGATGCACGTCCTCCAGCAATCGCTCCGCGGCGTCCGGATCGCCTGCGATCGCCTCGGCCCAGGCGGCCAAGGCCAGCGCGTCGGCGCGGATGTACGGCGCTTCCACGCCGGCATCGTCCAGCGCCTGCAGCGCCCGGCGGCTGGACTCGAGGACGTCGTGCGGGCGGCACAGCGCACCGCGGTTCCAGTACGCGCGCCGCAGCCAGGCGCCCGCGGTGTGCTCGCCATCCGGCGGGAGCGCGGCCAGCGCGCGAGCCCACGCTCGTTCGGATTCCTCGCGTCGTAGGCGCCAGGCATCCACCTCGGCCAGCTCGAGCAGCAACTCGCCGTCCTCCTCGTGGACGGCGAGCGCTTCGCGCAGGAAGTCGGCTGCTTGCTCGAGCGCCCCCAGCGAGCGGGCGTGTGCCGCGGCGCGCACGAGATGCTCGGCCGCTTGGTCGGGCCGGCCCGCGAGCTGAAGGTGCCTGGCGACCTCGGCCGCCCCGCCCGGTGGCCTGCCGGCCTGCATCAGCGCTGCCGACAGCCCGGCGTGCAGCCAGGCGCGCTGTGGCTCGGCGAGGTCGGCGTACGCCGCCTCGCGTAACAGCGCGTGGCGGAACCCGACGCGCAGGCCGGTAGCCGTCAGCAGGCCGCTTCCGAGCGCCGCCGTCGCCGCATGCGCCGGCGACGCGACCGGGAGTGCCGCGATCTCCGCCTGCTCGAGGTCGCGCCCGGCGGCGGCTGCGAACTCGACGAGCAGCCGCGGTTCGGGCGACAGCGGGGCGAGGGCGGCGCGCACCGCGGCACGCAGGCTCGCCGGCGCGTCACGCCGGCCGGCGGCCAGCGCCCGGGCGCGCTCGACCGCCAGTAGTGGGTTGCCCTCCGCCGCGACGACGACCTGCTCGACGTCGGCGTCGGCCAACGGCGCCACCTCGCGCACGAGGCGGACAAGCGCATCGTCAGGGAGCGGCTCGAGCTCGAGCTCGAGCAGGAGCGCGCCGCGCGCGCGGAGCGCGTGCTCGAGCGTGTCGACGGCGTCGCTCGCCGGGAGGGGCCGGCGAGTGAGCACGATCAGAACCGGCAGGTCGGCCGCGCGCCGTACGACGTAGCCGGTGAGCTCGAGGCTTGCGGGGTCGGCGACGTGGACGTCTTCCATGACGAGCGCGAGTGGTGCCTGGCGGGCGGCCCAGGCGACGAGCTCGACGACGCCTTCGTACAACCGGACGCGCTCAAGGTCGGGCGCTGTGGGGCTCTGCGGCGTGCGCGTACCGCCGGCGCGCCGCTCGAGCTCGGGCGCGAGTGGCGCCAGGTCCGACGGCCAAGACGCGTCGGCCGGCGGAGCGCCGATCTGCCGGGAAAGGTCGCGGATAAGCTCGGCCCACAGGCTGAGTGGCGCGGTCCCGCCCAGGTCGAGCGCGGCGCACGCCGCGACGCGCCCGCCGCCTTTCGCCGCGCGCGCGAGCAGCTCGAGCGCCAGGCGCGTCTTGCCGATCCCGGGCTCGCCGGTCACTGCGACGACGCCGCCCGCGCCCGACCGTGCGTCGGACCATGCGACGAGCAGCCGCGCCAACTCCTGCTCCCGGCCCACCATGGGGAGCTGCCGTGCGGCGGCCGCGACGACAGCAGGCGCGGCGGCGGCCGGCGCGGGCTCGCGCCGGAGCTCCCCCGCGAGCTCGCGCGTCGCGGGGGAAGGTGCGACTGCCAGCTCGCGGCTCAGGCGCTCGCGCAGGAGCTCGTAGGTCGAGAGAGCGGCGGCACGGTCTCCCGCGGCCGATAGGCGTGTCATCAGGCGGCGGTGCGCAGCCTCATCGAACGGGTCGAGCGCCGCCTGCCGCCGCGCCCAGCGCACGGCCGAGTCCAGGTCGCCGTCCCGCTCGGCGGCGGCGGCGAGCGTCTCGAGCACGTCCGCCATCCGCTCGCGATGGTCCGCGCGCGCCGCCAGCGCCCACTCGTCGTCGAACCCGGCGAGCAGCTCCCCGTCGCCCAGCATGACCGCGTCCCGGAGCCGGCCGGCGGCAACCAGCCGCTCGAGCTCCCGGACATCCACCCAGACGTCGCCGCCGAGCTCGATCTCGTCGCGGCTGGTGACCAGCTGCTCGGCCGCGGACCCCAGGCCGCGGCGCAGCGACCAAGTCGCGCTGCGCAGGCTCTGCCGGGCGCTGGCGTCGAGGACATCGGGCCAGAAGCGCGCGGCCACGTCGCCTCGGCGGTGAGCGCCCGGATACAGCGCGAGGTACGCGAGCAGCGACCAGGCGCGGCGGCTGGCCGGCGCCGCGAGCGCCGCGCCGTCCACGTCGACGCGCATCGGGCCGAGCACGCGGATGCGCAGCATGGCGGCAAGCGTAATCGCGTTGACGGGCCCGGAGCCCGGATTGACGCTCGTTTGACGGTTGCTTGACCGCAGTGACGCGACCATGCCGGCGATCGCTCACGAACTTTCCGATGAGGAGGCACGATGGCGATCTCACGCAGCGCCCAACCGACGCAGATCGACTTCGCCGCGCTCAAGCGCGCCGTAGAGGAGCGCGACGCCGAAGCACAGATCGCGCTCTACGCCGACGACGCCGAAGTGCGTCTCGTCGACCGCGTCAATACGCCGCGCTCGCCTCGTGTGCTGTGTGGCCGCGAGGAGATCCGCGACTGGATCGAAGACATCTGTGCCCGCGACATGACGCACGCCGTGCTGACGCCCGTGCTCGGCGAGGACGCGGTCGCGTTCACCGAAAGGTGCCGGTATCCGGACGGCACCAACGTGCTGTGCGCAACTGTGGCCGAGCTCAGCGGCGGACGCATCGTGCGCCAAGTCGCGGTCCAGGCGTGGGACGAGGCGTGACGACCATTCCAGTTCAACCGAAGGGAGCAGCAATGAGCCGCGCAGAAGTCGACCATGACATCGAGGAGACCCTCGGCGTCGTCCCAACGTTCTTCAAGGAGGTCCCGGACGGCCTCATCCCGGCCGAGTGGGAGAGCTTCAAGGGCCTCATGCTCTCCGAGACGGCCATCCCGAACAAGTACAAGGAGCTGATCGGGCTCGGCGTCTCGGGCGCCACGCGCTGCCGCTACTGCGTGTACTTCCACACGGAAGCGGCCCGCCTCTTCGGCGCGACCGACGAGGAGATCAACGAGGCCGCGCTGGTGGCGAAGAACACGATGGGGTGGAGCACCTACCTCAACACGCGGCAGTTCGACTACGACGAGTTCGTCCGCGAGTTCGACCAGATTGCCGCGCACGTGCGCAAGCAGATGGACCCGGCGCCGGTCCCGGCGTGAGGCAATCCGGCGAGGAGCGGCGGCTCAGGTCTGCCGCTCCTCACCGCCGGCGCGGGTGCGCGCCAGCGCGACGTCGAACGACGCCAGCACCTTCTCCAACGACAAGCGCGCGTTCTCGGTGGAGCCCTCCGGATCGCTCTCCATCAAGGACAGCGACATCCGAGCGCCTGCGAGCAGGACGGACAGCTCATGGGCGGTCAGCGTCGCCGAGAAGACGCCCGGGCGGATCTCTTGCACCTTCATCCGCGCACCATGCCTCAGGCCGACGTCAGCTCCTCGGCCTTTCGCGCGAGGCGGCCGACCGAGAACGCGATGACGTTGCGCTGGGACTCGATGTTGAACCCGTAGCTGTCGGGGACGGTAACGGCGAGCTCGATGCGGGTGCCGCCCGATGGTCGCTCGGCTAGGCACCAATCGAAGGCGATGTCGCTCACCAGGCACGACACGCTGATCCGCCCCTCCGTCCGGTCGCTGGCGACAACGCGCGGCATCGGGAAAACCGGATGCGACGACAGCTGTGGGACGTCACCTGCCTCGAAGCAGCCCCACCAGCGCGAGAACTGCTCCGGGTCGTAGAGCAGCTTCCACACCGACTCCGGCGACGCATCGGATTCTGCGATTTCCTCGAAGCGCGGCACACGCACCTCCGTCATTGTCCGACGCGAATGTACAACCGGCTCGCGCGCGTGTGTAACTGCTGGCCGTCGGACGTCGCGACGGTGCGGTCGGTGGCGCCGGGCAAGCGTCCGCTTTCGCGCGAGGCTGTCGCAGAAGTCGCGCGGGGCCGGCCTCGGGGTCGGCGACGCGCAATGAGCCGTTCAAACGGCTTCTGGGAGGTCGCCGAGACAAATCAGTCGCCGGGAAGCGGACTCTCTTACGTTGTCGTCGATGTATGCGAAAGCCGCAGGCACAAGCAGGCGCGCCGGCGGAGCGTCGGGCGCTCCTGAGCTGGACGAAGGGAGCAGCCCGGCCCACGCAGCCGGCGCCGCGTGCACGGCGAGCGCATAACCAGGGGGCGCTCGTCGGCCCCGAGAGGTGGCGCTGCGTCGTGCGGATGGCGAGGTCGGTGCTCGATGCGACCGAATGAGACCACGACCCGCATGCGAGGTCCTGCAAAGCTACGCGAGGGGATGCTGCGAGCTACTCGACAAAGCTGAAGATCCCCGCTCGTTCGCAGGGATCTTCGTGGTTTCGCACGTTGTCGCAGAGCGGCGGACGAGGCTCGAACTCGCGACCCTCAGCTTGGGAAGCTGATGCTCTACCAACTGAGCTACCGCCGCCTGAATCGCGAAGCATAGCCGCCGACTACCCTTGGACGGCGGTGAAGCGCTCCGCCGTCCCGATCG
>DATBKW010000333.1:0-49453 GCA_036555665.1 Solirubrobacteraceae bacterium
CGAGCCGCCGCAGGCACGTCGCGTCGTCGGGGTCCTCGGCGACCAAGTCGGGCGCAAGAACCCGCTCGGGCAGGTCGTAGATGCGCTTCCATGCGCGGCGCTCGGTGCAGATGACCTCGCCGAGGTCGAGCAGCCATTCGACCGCGATCTTGGCGTCCGACCAGTCCCACCAGTCGGCGCCCCGTCGGCCGCCGCCGAGCTCGGTCACCGTCATCGGGCCGTTGGCGCGCAGCGCCTCGAGCACGCGGTCGCATGCCTCCGGCCCCACCTTGTGCCAGCGCTGGCCGCGCGCGCGGAACCAGCGTCGCCGGAAGGCGAACATCGGCCACTCTTCGACGGGCAGCACGCAGGCCGCGTGCGACCAGTACTCGAAGGCAGCGCCACTCCAATAGGCGCGCTCGACCCGTTCGCGCCCGACCGCGCCGAGCCGCGCATAGGCGACAAGCTCGTGCGAGCGCGCGAGCACCGAGATCGTGTCGAGTTGCACGGCGCCGAGGCGCCGCAGCATCGCGGAAGGACCACCGCGTCGGCCGTCGGCGCCCAGCAACCCCTGGGCGCGCAGGGCGAGCCGGCGCGCCTCGTCGGACGAGAGCTCGATCAGACCCGCTGGATCAGCGTCGCGGTGCCCAGACCGCCGCCGCAGCACATCGTCACGAGGCCGATCTCCTTGTCCTCGTCCTCGAGCTCGTGCAGCAACGTGGTCAGCAGCCGCGCGCCCGTCGAGCCGAGCGGGTGGCCGATCGCCATCGCGCCGCCACGCGGGTTGACGCGGTCCATGTCGGGCCCGTGCTCGCGCGCCCACGCCGCCACGACCGGCGCGAAGGCCTCGTTGATCTCGACGAAGTCGATGTCGCCGATGGTCATCGCGTTGCGCTCGAGGATCTTGGCGGTGGCCGGGATCGGGCCTTCGAGCATCTTCACCGGGTCGCAGCCGACGGTCGTCTGGTCGACGATCCGCGCCCGCGCGCGCAGGCCGAGCTGATCGGCCTTCTCGCGCGACATCATCAGGACCGCGGCGGCGCCGTCGGAGATCTGCGACGAGTTGCCCGCGGTGATCCGCCCGTCCTCCTTGAACACCGGCTTCAAGGACGCAAGCGCCTCCAGCGACGTATCGGGCCGGATGCCCTGGTCGGAGACGTAGGTGTCGCCGTTGACCTGGAACGCCACCATCTCGCGCTCGAACTTGCCCTCGTCGGTGGCCTTGGCGGCGAGCTGATGCGAGCGCAGCGCGAGCTCGTCGAGCTCGGAGCGGGGGATCTCCCACTGGTCGGCGATCATCTCGGCGCCCAGGCCCTGGCCGACGATGTTGTGCTTGTCCATCAGCTTCGGCGTGAAGGCCATGCCGAACTCCTGCTGGGTCTTCATGCCCGCAGCGAACGGCAAGTGGCCCATGTGCTCGACGCCCGAGCCGATGACGACGTCGTGGATGCCGGCGGCGATCAGCGCGGCGCCGAAGTTCACGGCCTGCTGGGCCGAGCCGCACTGGCGATCGACGGTCGTCGCCGCCGCCTCGATCGGCAGGCCCTCCTGCAGCCAGGCGTTGCGCGCCACGTTGAACGCCTGCTCGCCGAACTGCTGCACGCAGCCCGCGATGACGTCCTCGACCTCGGCGGCATCGACGCCCGCGCGGTCGAGGACCTCCGTGTAGCACTTGCCGAGCAGGTCGGCGGGGTGGGTGTCCTTGTAGTAGCCCTTCTCCAGGTGCCCGCGGCCGACCGGAGTGCGGACGGCCTCGACGATCACGACTTCACGACCCTGTTGACCACTCATCGTTCGGACAGCCTTTCAGTTGCGCAACATCACCCGCCTTGCCGTAGATTACCGGTCATTGACTGTCCAGTCAGCCAGTGGTGAACGGAACGTGCAGGAACGACTCGGGATTGCCGGAAGCGGCGCCATCGCCTGCGGCCTGGCGGTAGCGGCCGCGCGGCACGGGCACGGCGAGATCGTGCTCTGGGCGCGCTCCGGCGACTCGGCGCAACGCGCCCGCGGCCGCGTGGAAGCCATCTGTAGCAAGCTCAGCGGCGAGGTCGACGCGCAACAGGTGCGCGTGGAGACCGACTTGGAGGCGCTCGGCGAGGCCACGGCGTTGGTCGAGGCGGTGAGCGAGGACGAGGCGGTCAAGGCCGGCGTCCTGGCCGACCTCGGTCGCGTCGCCGACCACGATGCGCTGCTGGCGAGCACGACGTCCTCGTTGTCGATCGAGCGTCTCGCGCGTGCCACGGGCGCGTCGGAGCGCTTCGTCGGCCTGCACGTCTTCAACCCGGTCCCGAAGATGGCCCTGGTCGAGCTCGCCTTTCCCGAGGCCGCCACCGACACGACCAGAGCGCGCGCCCGCGCGCTCTGCGAGGCGCTGGACAAGACCCCGGTCGAGGTGCCCGACCTGCCGGGCTTCGTGGTCAATCGCCTGCTCTTCCCGTACCTGTTCAGCGCCGTGGTGCTGCAGGAGGAGACGGGGATGAGCTCCGAGGACATCGACCTGTGCATGACACTGGGCGCCGGCCACCCCATGGGCCCGCTTGCGCTGCTCGATTACGTCGGCCTCGATGTCGCGATCGCGATCGGCGACGCCATCGGCGCCGACGTGCCCCAGCGCCTGCGCGACCTCGTCGCCGAGGGAGCCTTGGGGCGCAAGACGGGCCGCGGCCTGTACAACCACAGATGACGACCCCCACACTCGCCTGTGCGAGCACGTCGGCCATGGGAGCCGTCATCTAATGCGCGTCTATCGCATCCCGTACTCCACCAACGTGGAGCGGGTGGCCTTGGCCCTCGCCCACAAGTCGATGCCGGTCGACTGGGTCGACGTCGACCCCGCCGACCGCTCGCCCGTCGTAGAGCTGTCCGGCCAGGATCTCGTCCCCGTGCTGGAGGCCGACCATGGCGAGGTGGTCTCCGACTCGATGCGGATCGTCGACTGGCTGGAGAAGCGGCGCCCCGATCCGCCGCTGTGGCCGGCCCACGCCGGACGGCGCGCCGAGGTCGACGTCTTCATCGAGTGGTTCAACCGCGTCTGGAAGGTTCCGCCCAACGCGATGGCGGCCGAGCTGGCGAAGGACCGGCCCGACGAGCGGCTGCTGCACGACCTCAGCGACGAGCTGCGCGGCTGGCTGCACCTGTTCGAGGACATGCTCGACGGGCGCGACTGGCTGATGAGCGAGACGTTCGGGGCCGCCGACCTCTGCGCCTTCCCGTTCCTGAAGTACGGCGTGCTCGATCTGCGTCCCGACGACAGCGATCCGTTCCACCACGTGCTCGCCGAGCACCTGCCGATCAAGGGCGCGTTCCCGGCGATCGAGGCCTGGGTGCACCGCGTCGACGGGCTCGCGCGCGCGTGAACCGATTCCTGAAGCTCCTTTAGGGCGCGTTGAGGAAGCGTGCGGATACTGCGACTGCGAACGTACCTCGCAAGTGCACCTCCTCCCAGAAGCAGACGAGCGGCCCGCGCAAGCGGGCCGTTCGTTGTCTGCAAGCACTCCAGGTAGACGAACGGCCCGCGCGCGATGCGGGCCGTTCGTTGTATGCGTGCCGGTGGACCCACCCTGATCCACCGTTTTGAAGGCCGACCCCTCCGTCCCACGAGAGGGGCCGGCCTGTTTCTGTGACGCCTCCCGCGGCGTCAGCAGCATCCAACGCACGCGTCGCGAAGAACTTGCGGCGTTTATCCGGTTGCCGTCGCGGAGCCCCGGTCGCGGATGCGCACGGCCTCGATGCGGTTCTCGCGCACGGACTCGACGCGGATCGAGTAGCCGTCGGCGGTGACGGTGTCGCCGCGCTTGGGCAGGCGACCCAGCTCGGCGAAGACGAAGCCACCGACCGAGTTGTAGGCGTCGGTGTCGACGGGCAACTCGAGGCCGTAGTCGAGCAGGTCGGTGACGGCGACGTGCCCACGGACGAACCAGTCCCCGTTGGCCAGGCGCCGGATCTCGCCGCCGGCCGGATCGGTCTCGTCGTCGATCTCGCCGACGACCTCCTCGACGATGTCCTCGACGGCCACGATCCCGGCGACGCGACCGTACTCGTCGATGACCACGGCCCTCGACGAGCGCGCGCGCTGCAGGTCGGCCCGCAGGTCGTCGAGCGGCTTGGTCTCGGGGACGATGACCGCGTCCTTGACGAGGCCGTCGATCGCAGCGTGCGGCCCCTCGGCCATGAGCTGGCGCGCCAGCGAGCTGACGTGCACCGTGCCGCGCACGCGGTCCTGGTTCTCGTCCTCGGTGACCAGCAGACGCGTGTGCCCGGAGGAGATGCAGCGCCGCAGCGCGGTCTCGACGTCCTCGGAGATGTCGACGGTCACGACGGCCGGGATCGGGGTCATGACCTGGCGCGCCTCCTGCTCATGGAGGTGGAAGACGCCGGTGAGCATTCCGGCCTCGCCGGGGTCGAGCTTGCCGCCGGTATACGACTCGGCAATCAGAGCCTTCAGCTCCTCCGGCGTGCCGCCCTCCTCGGCGACCTTTTCGGGGTCGACGCCCAACCACCGCAGGATGCGGTAGCTGATCGCCGTCAGCACGACGATGAACGGGTGAAAGAGGATGCGGAAGAAGCGCAACGGGCGCGCAAGGCGGCGCGCCACGCCCTCGGCCTTGTCGATGACGTAGAGCTTGGGGACGAGCTCGCCGGCCACGATGTGCGCGCTGGTGATCAGCAGGTAGGCGACTGTCACCGAGATGACGATCGATACGCCGTGGCTCAGGGGCTTGCCGAAGAGGCCCTCGAGCAGGTCGGCCAGCACCGGCTCGCCGAGCGCGCCGATGCCGATGGAGGTCATCGTGATCCCGACCTGGACGGCCGAGATGTAGTCGCCGATGTCGTCGACCTCCTGCAGCGCGAGCTCGGCGCCGCGGGCGCCCTCGTCCTTCAACGCCTCCAGACGCGACCGCCGGGAGCGCACGAGCGCGTACTCCGCCGCGACGAAGAACGCGTTCAAGGCGATGAGCAGCCCCGTGATTACGAGCGCCAGGGCCGTCATCGCGGGGCAGCCTGTTCGAGGCTACTTCGAGGAAGGTCGTCGGGCACGAGCCGGATCTGTTGCGGAGGCTAGCAGCGAGCCAGCGGTGTCATCCTGTTGGTCTGCGTATGCGGATCGTCAGCCTTGTCCCCCACGCGACCGAGCTGTTGTTCGCGCTCGGCCTCGGCGATGACGTCGTCGCGGTCACGCATGAGTGCGATTTTCCCGAAGCGGCCCGGTCGCTACCGCACATCACGCGGGACAGGCTCCCTTCCAACCTCACGACGGCCGAGATCGACGCCGCCGTGCGCGAGTACACCGAGCGCGGCGAGGCGATCTACGAGCTCGACGCCGAGGCGCTGCGCGCGCTGGAGCCCGATCTCATCGTCACGCAGGAGCTGTGCCCCGTGTGCGCGGTCAGCTACGACGACGTCCGCGCGGTGGCCCAGACGATCGCGACCAAGCCACGGGTCGTGGCGCTGGATCCGCACACGCTCGGCGAGTCGTTCGGCGACGTGCGCACGATCGCCCAGCTCACCGACTCGCGCGACGCGGCGCTCGAGCTCATCGCTCGCCAGCGGGCGCGGGTCGACGCGGTCCGCGTGGCCGTCCGTGGCGCCGAGCGGGTTCCGGTGGCGGCGATCGAGTGGCTCGACCCGGTCTTCGTCGCGGGGCACTGGACGCCGCAGATCATCGAGCTGGCCGGCGGCATCGACGTGCTCGGGTTCCCGGGCGAGCACTCCGAGCAGACGACCTGGGAGATGGTGGCGGCCGCCGGACCGAAGGTCGTCGTCTGCATGCCGTGCGGCTATGACGCCGACCAATCGCTCGCCGAGGCCTTCGCGCACCTCGACGCGCTGCGCGGTCTGGGCGCCGAGCGCGTGGTGGCCGTCGACGCGGCCGCCTATTTCTCGCGGCCGGGGCCGCGGCTCGTCGATGGCCTGGAGCTGATGGCCCACATCCTGCATCCCGACCTCGTGCCGGACGCGCCCGGCGTCGTGCACGAGGTCGAGGTCTAGGCGACCGACAGCGCGCCGAAGACGGCGACCAGCGAGATCAGCAGCGTCGCGAGGTAGGCGAACCACGGCCAGCGCTGCCGGTCGGCGATGTCGTAGGCCGCGCCGACGAGGACGCCGCCGATCAGTCCGCCGATGTGCCCACCGACCGACACGTGGCTGATCACGAACGACAGGACGAGGTTGAAGATGATCAGCAGGCCGATGTCGGTCTTGAACGGGTTGATGCCGCGCGAGCGCAACTCGACCGCCGCCGCGCCCATCAGCCCGAAGACCGCGCCGGATGCGCCGACCGTCGGCACGTCGGGATTGATGACGAGCGCGCCGAAGGACCCGCACAACAGCGCGGTGAAGTACAGCGCCGCGAACCGGCCGGACCCCAGGACGGGCTCGAGCATGTTGCCCAGGATCCACAGCAGGTACATGTTGAAGAGGATGTGGATCGGGCCGGCGTGCAGGAAGCCGGAGGTAACCAGCCGGTAGTAGTCGTGCCCGAAGTGGATGGCCGGGCCGAAGAGCAGCAGGTCGTTCCACAGCTTGCCCGAGCCGCCGCTGAAGCCGTTCGTGCCCAGGAAGACCGCGGCGCAGGCGATGATGATCGCGATCGTGACCCGGGGCTCACTGCGCGTCGAGCTCATCGTCTGCACGCGGGTGCGTTGCTTCGCGCACTCCGGGCAGCGCATCCCGACGGGCGTGGGCGTCATGCAGTCCGGACAGATCGGCCTGCCACACGAGGAACAGGAGACGGCCGTCTCGCGCGACGGGTGGCGGTAGCAGGTCGCCATTCGGGCGGCGGACGCTATCAACCGCCGTGTTGGGTTCTGGTCAGGCCATCGACGCCGCGGCGATCGGCTCGGTCGTCGGCTGGTCGGACCCGCCACCCGGCTCGACGCTCACCGCTACCTGGTCAACGCCCTTCATCGACTCGGGGATGGCGAAGGTCGCGCTGCCGTTCGCGGGCACCCGGAAGAGCCCCGCGGACCGGGGTGCGTTCTTGCCGTGGATGAGCCAGACCTGATACACGCGGTCGTCGCCGGCCGCGGGGAAGTTGCTCACGGTGAGCCGGCCGTCGTTGCCGCTGACCTTCACCGCTGCCTGCGCCGTGGGCGCCGAGGCAAGCGTCACCTTGGCGTCGACCGTGCGCGTGCTCTCGCCGCCGCCGGTCAGCAGGACGCCGGCGACCACGCCCACCGCGAGGACCGCGGTCGCGAGGCCGATGGCCGGCAACGGACGCAGCGAGACCAGCCTGCGCTTCCACCAGCTGTCGGACCGCTTTGCCTGTTCGGGCTCGTCGGCGCGAGCGCCGGCCGCGGAGAGCAACTCGGCCTCGGCGTTGACGATCGCCATGATCCGGTCCTTCAGCTCCGGCGGAGGCGCGAGCTGGTCGGCGGCCAGCGGCAGCGTGTCGGCCGCCATCTGCAGGTCCGCGACCTCGCGCCGGCACTCCTCGCAGCCGTCGAGGTGCGTCACGAAGCGCTCGTACTCGTCGTCGGGCAGCGAGTGCAGCACGTAGGAGCCGACGTTCTCGCGCTGAGTGCACTCAGTCACGAGACCACCTCCGCGAGCCCGCCGAGCTGGCCGCGCAGCTTCTCCAGCCCCAGCCGCATCCGGCCTTTCACGGTACCGATCGGCGTCTCGAGCATCTCGGCGATCTCGGAGTGCGTGAAGCCGCCGAAGTAGGCCAGTTCGATGACCTTGCACTGCTCGGGCGGGAGCGTCTCGAGCGCTTCGCGCACGTCGCGCGCCTCGTCGCGGCGCGCGACCTCGACGTCGGTGCGCTCGGGCGCCTCGAAGCGCTCTTCGATGCCCTCGTCGCTCGCCCGGCGGCGGTCGTGGACCATGGAGCGGCGCAGCGCGTCGATCGCGCGGTTGTGGACGATGCCGAGCACCCAGGTGCGCACCGAGCCGCGCGCGCGGTCGTAGCGCGCGCCCGAGCGCCAGAGGCTGAGGAACGCCTCTTGGACCACGTCCTCGGCGGTGTTGCGCTTGCCGGTCATCCGGTAGGCCAGCGAGAACGCTGCGGTGGCGTGGCGCTCGTAGACGGTCTCGAAGGCCCGCGCGTCCCCGCGACGCACCAGCTGCATGAGATCCTCGTCTGCGAGGTGCATCAGCGCCATCCTAAGGATGGCGTACGCAGCTCCGGCGATTTTGGATTAATCGCGAAAGGGGGGCCCGCCTCCGGCGGCCACATGGCCGCCTCCGGCACCCACTCAGAAACGATCGACGAGGCGCTTGACCTCGTCGGTGGCGGCCTTGAGCGTCCGCTCGGCCAGCTCCACGCCGTGCACCTGCTTACGCTGCTTGCGGTGCTGCTGACGCACGCGCAGGACGACGAGCCCCGCGCCGGCGGCGGTGCCGATCGCGGCGGCGGCGACCGGCCGCACCCAGTTGCGCGGGTCGCGCATCGAGCTCAGCTCCCAGGACTCCAGCTCCTCGGCGGCGAGGTCGGTGAGCTCCTGCAGTGTCGTCTCGAGGCGGGCGGTCAGGCTCTCGGGCGGCTCGACCGGGCGGAACGCCTGGCGCAGCAACCCCTCGATATCGGCGGCGAGCGGATCGCTCATGTCAGGCGACACCTCCCTTCGCGGCGACGATCTCCTCGAGCTGCTTGATGGCACGGTGGATAAGTACCTTCGTCGCGCCGTCGGTACGCCCCATTGCGCGTGCGATCTCGCGATTGTCCATTCCCAACGCGAAGCGCATGATCAGCGCCTCGCGGCGATCGTCCGGCAGGTCCTTGACCCCGTCGAGGATCCGCGCAAGCTCGTCGCGGCCCTCCACCAGGTCCTCTGTCGTGTGCATCGCGCTCAACGTGCCGGTGTCCTCGATCGGCGTCTGCGGCTTGCGTGCCCGATCGCGGTACAGGTTGGCCGCCAGGTTGTGGGCGATCCTGATCAGCCACGGGCGCAGCGGCCGGCCGTCGGACTCGCGCAGCGCACGCTCGTAGTGGCGATAGGCCTGTAGGAAGGTCTGCTCCGTCAGGTCCTCGGCGTCGTGGTGATTGCCCACTCGGTAGTACGAGTAGGAATAGACGTCGCGCAGATGCGCTCGGTACAGCTCCGAGAACTCGCGATCGAGCTGAGCCTTCTCCACGCACGGAGCGTACTCACGCGGCGCGACTCGATCGCGCACGGGTTGGCTTCATCACGGTCGCGGCCCAGCGCTCGGGCTCGACGCGCCCGGCGATGACGTCGGCGAGGCCGGTCACGGCCGGCGCGTCGGCGCCGTCTTCGCTCAGGGCGGCGGCAAGCAGCGGCAGGGCGTCGAGGGCCTCGTCGGTGCGAGGCTCGCCGCTGCCGTTGGCCATGACGGTCGCGACGACGTCGCCCGCGCCGGCGAGCCCGGCGAAGGTTCCGGCCTGGCCGCCGTGGCGGCGCGAGTACGCGTCGACCTCGGCGAGCACCTTGCCGGCCGCGGCGCCGGCGGCGTTCGGCCCGGCCGACGCGGCCGCTCCGGCGGCGAGGATCGCGGCGTGCCGCGCGGCGCCGGCGAGTTCGACGCCGATGACGTCGGTCGTGCGCTGGACGTCGAGGCGGGCGGCGGCGAGAGCGTCGCCGAGCTGGGCGAGGAAGTTCTGATCGTTGGAGGCGGCGACGAGCGAGGCGCCGTGGGCGAGCGCGTCGGCAGCGTCGCCGGGGCCGCCCAGGCAGGCGACGGCGTAGCTCTCGGTGCGCTCGGCGACGTAGGCCGTCGGCAGCGTGCCGAGCGGCGGCACGAGGCCCCGGGAGAGCACGAGCACGCCGGCACGCGCGGGGATGTCCGAGCCGTGCGCGCCGACGACGGCCGGCAGGTCGCGCGCATGGACGGCGAGACAGACGAGGTCGTGGTGGGCCAGCTCGAGATCGGCCGCGCGGTGGACGGCGATCTTGTCGGGGAGCGGGACGCCGGGCAGGTAGCGGCTGTTGATCCGGGTGTCGGCAAGCTCGGTCGCCTGCTCGGCGGTCCGGGTGCCGAGGTCGACCTCGAGGCCGGCGCGCGCGAGCGCGATGGCGAGGCTCGTGCCCCAGGCCCCCGCGCCGATGACCGCGGCGCGGCGCACGCGCGGCGTGCCGCCCAGCCACTCCCACTGAAGCTCGACGCAGGGCCAGATGCGGTCGGTCACCGCGCCGGCGAGGGCGCTGCTGGGCTTTTCGACCTTCGGGAAGGTGAGCGGAGCGCCGGCGCGGATGCGCACCTTGTGGGGGCGAAAGCGCCAGCCGTTGCGGACCGCCTCGGTGCCGATGACCGCGATCGGCACGACCGGCGCGCCGGTCTCGAGGGCGAGGCGCCCGATGCCGCGCTTGGGCCGCCCCAGCGCGCCGGGCCGGGTACGGGTCCCCTCGGGGAAGATAAGGACGCCGTCGCCACGCTCGATGATCGCCTTAGTCGTGGCCATCGCGTCCTGGTCGGAGGCGCCGCGATCGATCGGGTAGGCGCCGAGCGCGCTGAGCAGCCAGGCCGCCGGCCGGTTGATGAAGGCTTCCTTCTTCGTCATGAAATAGATCGGCCGCCGCGCCATGAGCGCGATGACGAAGGGGTCCAGGAACGAGCGGTGGTTGGACGCGATGATGAACCCGCCCTCCGCCGGAATGTGCTCGCGGCCGATGCGGCTCAGGCGGAAGTAGATGTGCGCCGATGGCTGCACGATCGCGCGAAGCAGCCAGTACACGATCGGGTTGACCCCCCGACCACGCGCGCGATCCAGCAGGGCCTCGCGATCCATGCTCCCGATACGCCCATTCCGTGGGCACGGTTACAGTTGCGCGATGCCGATCGATCGCGCCCGGACCGCCCGCGGAGCCCTCGCCGGAGCCATCGCCGCGGGCGCCTGGTCGGCTCAGGCGCCCCTCGACATGCGCGCTTTCGGGGTGCCGTATTCGGACGAGGCGCTGCTTGGCAAGGCGGTCACTCAGGGCCCCGCTTGGCCGGTCGCCGGCTTCGCCCTGCACCTGCTGGCCGGAGCATCGCTCGGCGCGGCCTACGCGAACCTGGCGCCGCGCATCCCGCTGCCCTCGTGGGCCCGCGGCCCGGCCGTCGCGCTCGTCGAGCACCTCTCGACCTGGCCGATGACGGTCGCGGTCGAGCGCGTCCACCCCGCGCGCAGCGACTTCCCGATCCTGTGGGGCAACGCCCGCGCGTTCGCCCAGGCGACCTGGCGCCATCTCCTGTTCGGCGTCGTGCTGGGCGAGCTCGAGCGCCGCTTCAACGCCCCAGCGGACACCGGCGTGCCCCCCTACGAGCACGTCGTCTCGTCCAACGGGCACGGGAACATCGAGCACGCGGTCGGCGCGTCGGAGTCGTAGACGCCGCGCAGAGCCGGAGGTCGGACTCGAACCGACGGCCTGCCCCTTACAAGGGGGCTGCTCTGCCAACTGAGCTACTCCGGCAACTCGTACTCCCTCGCCCAGCGTATCCGCTCGGTTTGGCGGACCCGCTTTGCGACCGGTGCAACTTGCGTCAGGATGCCGCCTTCATACGTCCGTCAAGCAGTCTAGGTAGGGAGGCATCGCTTGAAGACTCAACGGAGTGGCCGCAGGGGGCTGCTCGCATTCGTCACGGTCGTCGCTGCCGCGGCCATCGCGCCTGCAGGCGCAAGTGCGGCCGTCAGCGTCACCGTCACGGGTGACGATGGGAACCCGATCCCGCTCGGGGGAACGCTCAACATCCGCAACATGAACCCGGCGCTCGGTGCCACGGCCGGCGCCACCGACTTTTGGACTGTGTCCGTGACGGGCCCCAACGGCGCAGTGGTCTCACCGGCCTCCGGTTGTGCAACCGGAGGCGGTCTGACGAGCAAACCCGTGGACTACGTCGGCAACGGCACGTACACCGTCAACGTGACGACGTTCACGAGCTCAGCGTGCACGGTGGTCGCCAGCACCCAGGCACTTGCGTTCACGATCACCGCGTCGACCGCGATCACCCCGCCGCCCGGCGCCGCGCTCACCCGCCCGCCCGGGTCGACGATTCCCAACACGGTCACGTTGCCGATCGACCTCAACCCGGGGGCGCTTTCGACGGACGCTTTCGTGGAGCGCAATGTCGTGCCAAACGCCGACGGGTCGCTGCCGGGAACGCCTGAGCAGATCTTCCCGGACACGACGGCGCGGACGATCGCGATCCGCCTCGACAAGGGGCCTGGGTTCTATGTGGTGGCGGCTCACGCCAAGGGCTTCACGGGGGTGTTCGCGCCGTGGGCGACGCCGGTCGCGCTTCGTACCTTCGCCCCCTTCGACCTCCAGCGGTTCAGCTGGACGGACTCGCGGGGGCCGAGCTATCGGTTCTCGGCGGTGATCCGGGCGACCGGGGCGAGTGGGCGCGTGAACATCGCGATCGGGCGTGGGTCGAAGGGCAAGTACCGCTCGCTCGGGACGGTGAAGATCCGCAAGCACCGGTTCTCGAAGCGCTTCCGGCTGACGAAGCTCGGCAAGTACCGGATCCGCTTCAAGTACAAGGGCAACGCCACCGTCGCCGGCGGTTACGAGATCCACAAGTTCCAGATCACCCGGCGGGTGGTCTTCCGTGGCGCCGTGGCGCGCGGGGCCTCGCTCGGCGGGTAGGTCGCGCCCGGGGCTGAGCGTGGGGGGCGGCCTCGGCGCCGCCCCCAGGCGCTCAGTGGCGCACGACGATCGTCATCCGCATGTTGTCCTCCTCGTGCAACGTGCAGATGAACCTGTAAGTGCCCGGCTTGGTCAGCGTCTTCGAATATGTGTAGCCCGCCGACGCCGGCTCGGTCTGGAACTTCCTGAAGCCCTTGGGCGCGGAGATGAGCTTGACGTCGTGGACGTCGGCCGAGTCCTCGCTCCACTGCCACGTGATCCGTGACTTCAGGTTCACGGTCAGCTTCTTCGGGCCGTAGTAGTTGTCGTAGACCTCGACCTTCTTCTTTTGCGGCTTGTGGATGGCCGCGCTCGTACCGGCCAGCGCCGGTGCCGCAGCGAATGCCACGGCACCGGCGAGGACCAAAGCGAAAAGACGCATCACTTGGCGTAGTGCTCCAGGGGCGTGAGGCCGGCCTTGGGCGCGTGCGGATGCTTGATCCAGAACTTCTCGTGCGTCGGATCGCCCACGCTCCAGTTGATCGCCTCGGCCTGCGCGGCGTTGTCGAACGTGTTGGCGCCCGTAAACGGGCAGGCCGCAAACGTGTCGCCGTTGGCCGGCGTCGTCGTCTGCACGCCCACGTTGGGACCGAAGCAGTTGTCGCTGCCGGTTCCGTCGTAGAACAGCTCGCGCCCGTTCAGATCCGTGCCGCCCAGCCCGAACTGGTTGTCACGGACGACGTTGCCGATGAGATCGGCCGCGCTGGTCTGCTTGAGCAGGATCTGCTTCAGCGCGCCCACGCCGACGAGGTAGTTGCCGTACACGCGGTTCCCGCTCACCGTGTTGTGGCGGCCGCCGAAGAGCAGCACGCCGACGCCAATCGGATACGGCGTCGCCGTGGCCTGCTTGCGCAGCTTGAACGGCGCCCCCATGTAGTAGTTGAAGTTGTTCCAGAAGATGTCGTTGTCGGTGATGACGTTCTCTTCCGGCGGCGCGTACTTCTCGGAGTCCAGCGCGTTGGGCACGATGCCGACGCCGTTGTTGAACCACTGCGACTTCGTGATCGTCACGTAACGCATGTTGGTGCCCGAGAAGCCGAGCACGTTGCCGAATGCCTTGACGTTGGTGACCAGCGAGCGCTTCGGCTTGGTCTGCGGCGGCGTCTGGCCGATGTAGAAGCCCGAGTCGCTGTTGTCCGAGGCCTGCGAGTTCTTCATCACGCCGCCCAGCGAGTTGAAGGCGTAGATGCCGTAGACCCCGCAGAGCGTCGCGTTGAGGTGGTTGAGCGTGTACCCGGTGGCGTTGACGACGTAGAAGCCGTTGCCGTTGTAGTGCTTGGCGGTGAAGCCGTCGATGGTGACCTCGTTGGCGCCGTTGACCCACACGCCGTTCTGGCGCGGGACGCCCTTGCCCCGCGAGCCGTCGAGGACGACCTTCGACGGGTCCTTCGGGTTGCCGACCAGCTTGATGTAGCGCTTCGACGCCCCGGTCACCTGCACCGCCTCGCGGTAGGTGCCGCTCTTGACCTTGACCTTGTCACCGGCCTTGGCCTTGTCGACCGCCGACTGGATCGTCGAGTACTTGCAGCCGTGCTTGCACACGGTGAGCGTGTGGAAAGGGCCCTTCGGCGCCTTCTGGGTCGTCGGCTTGGACGGCGGCGGGTACTGGCCCGCGAGCGCCGCGCCCGGCACGACCAGCGCCGCGACGAGGGCAAGGCCGACGATACGAATGTGCGACATACCTGTCTGTCCTCCGATGCCTAGGGCTCGACCAGGTACCAGCCCGCCATCCCACCGTCCTGGTGGGTGAAGACGTGGCAGTGGTACAGCCAGCGGCCCGGGTTGTCTTCGATGAAGCGGGCGGTCAGCGTCTCGTTGGGCCCCACGGCGGGGGTGTCGACGTACGTGCCGCTGGTGTCCTTCCAGCGGTGCCCGTGAATGTGAAAGTCGTGGAAGTTCGAGTCCATCCCGATGACGTGGATGGCGACGTCCTGGCCAACCTTGGCCTGGATCGTCGGCGTGTTGCCGGCGAAGGCACGCCCGTTGATGCACTGAAACTGGCGCTCGAGCCCCGTGACCGGCGGAGCGAGCGCGTGGAAGAAAAGCACCGTCTCGAGATCGGGAATCTTGGCCCCCTTCTCGCGCACGATGAGCGAGCCGAACAGCCCGCGGAAGGTGTTGAGCGTGTGGTTGGGGCCGTGGTCGTGATAGGGCCAGACGCCGACCGAATCGGGCGTCGCCTCCCATGTATAGGTGAACTCCGACCCCGGCTCGATGAAGCCCCCCGCGCGGGTGAAGTCGCCCAGGTACACCCCGTCGTACTCCGGGTTGTACTTGACGCCGTGCGGGTGCATGGTCAGCGCCTGGCCGCCGGCCTCCGACAGGCCGTTGCGGAAATGCACCACCACCGTGTCGCCGACCTCGGCGTGCAGCGTCGGACCCGGGATCCGCGGCGGGAAAAGCGGAGCGGCGAAGCCCTCGGTCATCTGCTGGTAGATGAAGGCGCGGTAGACGCTGGGGCCCTGCACCGCGCGCCCGTGCCACTGATCGCGCCGGGGGCGCGTCGGCACGATGTCCCACAGGAAGTCGCTCGCCTGGATCCAGTACTCCCGCGCCACGCCGCCGGGCTGCGGCCGCGGGGTGGCGAAGGTGAGTCGGTCGACCGGCGAGGCCCCCTGCGGCGGCTTGGCGGCGGCCGTGAGAGCGCGAGGGCGGGTAACCCGGCGCGCCGCCGCATCCGCCTTGGCGGCGTCGCCGGGCTTGCGCAGCAGCACCCGCTCACCGCCGATCGTGCATAGAAACGCGCCGGCGCTCGCGGCAAGGAAGCCGCGACGGGGCAAGCCGGTCTCTGGCACGCGAAACGGCATCAATGAGCGTCGGGGGCGCGCGGCCGTTCGTGCCGCGAGCAGCGCGATGGTAGCGACTCCCGCAGTACAGCTGTACTGTCAACTGGACCGATGGCGACCGCGACCCGTCCGCGACCCGAGGCCATCCGCGCCGCGATCATCGAGGCGACCATCCGCCTGATCGGCCGCGACGGCGTCGACGGCGTTACCCACCGTGCCGTTGCGCGCGAGGCCGGGGTCTCGCTGTCCTCGACGACCTACCACTTCGCCTCCAAGGACGAGATCGTCTCCGATGCCCTGCGCCGCGTGGCCGCGCTGGAGATCGAGCGCATCGCGCGCGACGCCGAAAGACTGGTCAGCGACCCCGACGTCGCGTCCATCGCCCGCGCGCTCGCCGCGTGGCTGACCGAGCAGCTGCGGGGCGAGGGTCTACTGCGCGTCCGCGCCGGCTACCACCTGCAGCTCGAGGCCGTCCACCGCCCCGAGCTGCGCGCGATCCACATCGAGTGGGGCCAGGCCGTGCGCGACCTCGCCGAGCGCGTCCTGCGCGCGGCCGGCTCGCCGCGCCCGGAGACCGACGCGATCATCCTTGCCAGCGCGATCGACGGCATGCGCCTCGACGAGGTCACCGCGCCGCGCCCGGGCTTCGAGCGCAGGGTGCGCCCGGTCATCGAGCGGCTGCTGGCGATGCTCACGGCGCAATGACGCCCGCCGCGCGTTCCGGCAAATAGCGCCCTTCCCGGTGGCTGAGGATCGCCCCGGCGACGCCGACGACGATGACGCTGACGGCGAACAGGATGTAGAGCACCTCATCCAGTCCGTTGTGGAATGCCTCGCCGGCGAAGATGGCTCCGCCGATCCAGATCGCGCCGAGAACGATGTAGGAAAGCGCCGCTCCGGGCATGTCGGCGCGGTCGCCGCGCAGCGAGATGTAGGCGGCGCTGCCGCCGATGCCCAGCAGCCACGCGGCGATCGCCTCGGCAGCCAGCGGCGACAGCGGCCACGCCCACACCGCGCCGGCGTGATGGGGGCGACCGAACAACAGGATGCCCCAGGCGAGCATGACCACCGCCTGCAACGCCAGCGTGCCGCGCAGCCACCCCGGCAGTGTCTCCTCGACCGGCCGGTCGCGGCCGGAGACCGACAGCTGCTGAACGGCCGCAGCAAAGAACGCCGGCACCGCGAACACATAGGCCTCCACCCAGATCACCCCGACGGCGCCGTGAAACTCGCCGACGTGCCGCAGCGTCGCGACCAGCAGACCGACCGTCACGAACGGCCCGCCGGAGACGACAGCACGCACGCGGATCCATTCGGGCTGCTGTAGCCCCCAGGCGAACAGGACCGCCGTCGCCGAAAAGCTGGCGCCGATGAAGATCGCGCTGATCGGCAAAGCGATCGTCCACGCCCAATACGTCTCGGTGTGCGCGGCCAGCAGCGTGACCTGGGCACCACCCAGGAACGCCAGCGGCGTCGCAACCAACAGGAACGTGCGGATGCCGAAGCCAACGGGGCGAAACTGGGAATCCACGGCGGGCATGGCCCATCGACCGTAGGTCCGCGCGCCGCTGCGCACATCTGCAGGACTGCGTATCTCGGCGTTCGCGAGCGACGTATTTGCGCGCCGAACGTGGCGATCAGAGCTCGGCCGGACCGGGTCCTGCGACCGGGCCGGCGGCCGCCCAGGCGCCGCCGTGGCGCGCCAGCAGGATCTCCTCGGACCCCGCGTCCGTGATCACGCGGAACAACGCCTCGTCCTCCTCGGTGCCGGGGCGATCGACGACTTTGACGAGCAGCAGCTCACGCGGCTCGACCGGCGAGCGCGCGGCAAAGGCCTCGCGGCAGGCCGCCTCGAGCAGGTCGCGGTCCCAGCCACGGTCCTCGGCCCGGGCCAGCGCGAGCGCCTGATCGGCCTCGCGCAGCGTCGCGCGCAGCTCGCCTTCCTCCGCACGGCTGCGCCGGCCGGTGATCACCAGTCCTCCCACAATCAGTAGGACTATGACGACCACGACGACGATGATGATGATCTCGAGCCCGCTCACGCCCTCGGATTACAGCAGCACGTTGCGCGCGGCGAGGTGCGCACCGACCTTGCGCTTCACGCGCTGCAGCGCGTTGTCGACGGTCTTGCAGTCGCAGCCGATGCGCTCGCCGACGTGCTCGTAGGAGTAGCCGTCGAGATACAGGGCAAGGACGCGCGACTCCAGGTCCGACAGCGCGGTGGACAGGCAGGCCACCAGCGAGCGCAGCTCCTCCGAGGAGATCACCTGATTGACGGGGTCGTGGACGGACGGCCCCGGGATGACCTCGTCGAGCGTCGGCTCGCCATCGGAGGCGCTGGCCGGCGTGCTCGAGAACGAGACGTACTGGTTCAGCGGCGTGTGCTTGTTGCGCGTCGCCGTCTTGACCGCGGTGATGATCTGGCGCGTGATGCACAACTCGGCGAAGTTGCGAAAGCTCGACTCGCGGTCCGAGCGGTAGTCGCGGATCGCCTTGTATAGGCCGACGAGGCCCTCCTGGATGAGATCGTCGCCGTCGCCGCCGGCCAGGAAGTACGACGACGCCTTCAGGCGCACGAACCCGTAGTAGCGCCGGACGAGACGGTCGTACGAGGTCGGATCGCCCTGCTTGGCGAGCGCGATCAGGTAGCCATCATCAACCTGAACTTGAGACTGAGAATTTGGGGAAAGACGGGCCACGAGCGTTCCTTTCGCACCCGTCGGCAGCCGTGCCGACGGGGTCGGAATGTGCTCAGTGGCGCAATCCTCCCCGGAGCGCCAGCTGTATGAAGTCCCAGAATCGGCTCAACCTCAGGTCGAGCCTCAGCGAGCGCGAGGTTTTCAGACTTATGGATCGCTGTCAAGCCGAGTTTCGGCGCTGCAAGATCCCGTACAGCAGCGCGGCGGCCGCGGCACTCGCGTTGAGCGATTGCACCTGCCCGCGCAGCGGCAGCGCGACGAGCTGGTCGCACGCCGCCGCCACGCGCGGGCGCAGCCCACGGCCCTCGGCGCCGATCACCAGCACGCAGCCGCCGCCGTAGTCGGGCTCGAGGTAGGAAGTGGCGCCGCGGTCGGCCGCCGCGCCGTAGCACCAGCAGCCCGCCTCCTTGGCGGCGGCCAGGAAGTCGGCCACGTTGCGCACGCGCGCGATCGCCAGGTGCTCGACGGCCCCCGCCGAGGCCTTGCAGACCGCCGGCGTGACCTCCGCCGAGCGCCGCTCGGGGATGACGACCCCGTCGGCGCCGACGCACTCGGCCGTGCGGCAGATCGCGCCGAGGTTCTGCGGGTCCTGGAGCTCGTCGAGCACGACCACGAGCGGGTCGACGCGCTCGAGCAGCTCGGCGTCGTCGGCGTACGGGTATGGCCCGGCCTCGGCGCACAGCCCCTGGTGCGCTTCGCTGCCGGCCCGCAGGGCGATCTCCTCCGGGCGCGTGTCGAGCACGTCGACGTCGCGCAGCCACGGCTCGGCCGCGGCGCCGCGCGTCGCCCACACACGATGCACGGGGCGGCGGCCCGCGCGCAGCGCCTCGCGGATCGGGTTGCGCCCGTAGAGGATCACGTGCCGATCGGCACGAGCTGCGGCCCGTCGGCGGAGTCGCGCACCTGCCAGCCCTGGGCGGCGAGCTCGTCGCGCAGGCGATCGGCCTCGGCGAAGTCGCGTGCGGCGCGGGCCGCCTCGCGGCGCTCGAGCAGCGCGAGGGCATCCTCGCCGGGCTCGCCGTCACCCGCCGCGACGTCGAGCAGGTTGTCGAGGGCGAGGATCTGAAGCATCTCGCGCAGGTCGGCGTCGCCGGTGCCGGGATCGCGGCGGTTGGCCTCCCTGATCCAGTCGAAGACCGCCGCCAAGGCGGTCGGCGTGTTGAAGTCGTCGGCCAGCGCAGCGAAGAAGCGCTCCTTGAGCGGCGCCAGGTCCTCGGGCGAGGGCCCCGGCGCCAGGCGCCGCGCCGCCTCGCGCACGCGGCGGACGTTGGCCGCCGCCTGGCCCATGGTGGTGTCGTCGAACTGGATCGGCTGGCGGTAGTGCCCGCCGACGAAGAACATGATCACCGCGTCGCGGCCGTGCTCGGCGAGCGCCTCGGCCAGCGAGGTGATGTTGCCCACGCTCTTGGCCATCTTCTCGCCGCCCATCTGGAGCATCCCGTTGTGCATCCAGATCCGCGACAGCTCGGTCCCGCGCGCCCGGCGCGTCTGCGCGGCCTCGTTCTCGTGGTGGGGGAAGGTGAGGTCGTTGCCGCCGCTGTGGATCTCGAAGCCGACGCCCAGCACCTCCTCGGCCATCGCCGAGCACTCGATGTGCCAGCCGGGGCGGCCGCGGCCCCACGGCGCGTCCCAGGCCGTGTCCTCGTCCGGCTTCTGAGCCTTCCACAACGCGAAGTCGAGCGGATCCTCCTTGCGCTCCGCGCCCTCCACGCCCTCACCCTGGTCCATGTCGTCGACCGAGCGGTGGCTGAGCGAGCCGTACTGCGGATCGGAGCGCACGCGGAAGTAGACGTCGCCCTGCACCGCGTAGGCCGAGCCGTTGTCGAGCAGCGCCTGGATCAGCTCGACGATGGGGCCGATGGTCTCCGAGGCCAGCGGCTCGTGGTCGGGCCGCCCGAGCCCGAGCCCCTCGGTGTCGGCGAGATAGTGGTCGGTCATCTCGCGCGCCAGCTGCGCGCTGGGCACGCCGAGCGGCCGCGCGGCGTCGTAGATCTTGTCGTTGATGTCGGTGATGTTGGCCACGAACGTCGCCTCGTAGCCCTCGTGCTCGAGCAAGCGCTTGAGCAGCGAGGGCACGACATAGGGCCGCGCGTTGCCGATGTGGATGCGGTTGTAGACCGTCGGCCCGCACGAGTAGATGCCCACGCGGCCGGGATCGCGCGGCTCGAGCAGGACCTTGCTGCCGGTGCGCGTGTCGTGGAGGCGGATCTCGCGGGCCATCCGACCGCAATGTACGCAAGGTCCGCGTCCGCGCGCGGTGCCGAGACGCTACGAAGGGCGGGTCCATCAGCGGCCGGGCCCGGGTATAAGGTCTCCAACCATGCCCGGCGAGGTGCCCCACTCCCGGCGCTTGGCCTTGCTCGAAGAGGCCTTCCGCACGCTGCCCGAGCGCTACCTTGGCGCTCCGGACGGCTTCGATGCCACCTACCACGTCCGCCTGGGCGACGTCGGGCGCACCTGGGAGGTGCGCTGCACCGCGCACGGCGCCCGCGTGCGCAAGGGCTGCACGCGGCGCCAGCCCGACGTGGTCATCGGCACCGACGCCGCCACGTGGCTGGCCCTGCGCGAAGGCGAGCTGTCGGGCGTCGAGGCGTTCTGGCAGCGCCAACTGTACGCACGCGGCGACGTCGACCTCGCGATCGGCTTCGAGGGCCTCTTCCGTCTGCCCAACGGCCGCCCGCCGCTGCTGCGCGTCCACGAGGTCCGGCTGCCCGGGCGCCGCGTCTCGACCCTGACCATGGGCGAAGGGCCGGACGTCGTGTGCCTTCACGGCCTCGGCGCCACCAAGGCCTCGTTCTTCGACACCGCTGCTGCGCTCACGCGCGCGGGCTACCGCGTGCACGCGCTCGACCTGCCGGGCTTCGGCGGCTCGTCGAAGCCGATCGCCGCACCGTACTCGGCGCGCTGGTTCGCCGACACCGTGGTCGAGGTCATGGACGCGCTTGGCGTCGGCCGTGCCCACCTCGTCGGCAACTCGATGGGTGGACGCGTGGCGATCGAGATCGGCCTGCGCGCGCCCGAGCGCGTCGCCGGCCTAGCCCTGCTGGCGCCCGCGGTGGCCTTCGTCAAGCGCGACTGGCACCCGATCGTCCGGCTGCTGCGCCCGGAGTTCGGCCTGCTCCCGCACAACTTCGGGCGCGCCCGCGTCGCGCGCCAGTTCTGGAGCCTGTTCGCCGATCCCGACCAGGTCGATCCGAGCGTGGCCGACGTCGTCGTCGACGAGTTCCAGCGCATCTACGCGAGCCCGGGCGCCCGCCTGGCCTTCCTCGCCTCGGCGCGCAACCTCTACCTCGACCGCCCGTTCGGGCGCGGCGGCTTCTACTCGCGCCTGTCCGGGCTGGAGGCGCCGGCGCTCTTCGTGTGGGGCTCGTCCGACCGCCTGATCCCGCCGGGCTTCGAGCGCCATGTGGCGAAATGGCTGCCGACGGCCGAGCAGATCGTGCTCGAGGACTGCGGCCACGTCCCCCAGGTCGAGCGCTCCGAGCAGACGATCGGCCTGCTGTGCCGGTTCTTCGCGCGCATCGACGCGCTCGGCGCCCCAGGCGCGCGCGCCGCGTGAGCATGCGCCGCGCCGCGCTCGCGCGCCACCCGATCCCGGGCGACGCCTTCGAGGTCGTGGCCGGGCCGCCGGCCACGATCTGCTGAAATCGAGTCCGCCATGGGCGCCACCGCCACGCGCAACGGCCACAGCACCAACCCCGTCGGCGACGGCCGCCTGCGCCGCGAGCAGGAGTCGCCCGGCACCGGGCCGCTGCCGACGCGGCTGGCCAAGGCGCTCGCCGGTCAGGTCACGCGGCGCATCCCGCCGGCCGACCTCGACGAGCGCGATCCCGACTACATCCGCGAATCGCTCCCGCGCATGTGGCTGCTGTCCAGCCTGTACTTCCGCGGCGAGGTACGCGGCCTGGGCAACATTCCCGAGCACGGCCCCGTGCTGCTGGTCGGCAACCACTCGGGCGGCAACCTGACCCCCGACACGACGGTCTTCACGCTCGCCTTCAGCGCCTACTTCGGCGTCGAGCGGCCCTTCTACCAGCTCGCCCACAATCTCGTGCTCTCGTTCCCCGGCCTGGGCTTCCTGCGCAAGTTCGGAACCGTCGCCGCGTCGCCCGCCAACGCCGAGAAGGCGCTGCGCTCGGGCGCCGCGGTGCTCGTCTACCCGGGCGGCGACCACGAGGTCCACCGCCCCGTCTGGGAGCGCAACCGGGTGGACTTCGGCGGCCGCCGCGGCTTCGTGCGCCTCGCGCTCGAGCACGACGTACCGATCGTCCCGATCGTGTCGATCGGCGGGCAGGAGACCGCGCTGTTCCTCAGCCGCGGCGAGGCCCTCTCGCGCCTGTTGGGCCTGGACAAGCTGTTGCGCCTGAAGGTGCTGCCGATCTCGCTCGCCGCGCCGTGGGGCCTGAACGTCGGCGACTTCCTCGGCCACATCCCGCTGCCGGCCAAGATCACCGTCGAGGCACTGCCGCCGATCCGCCTGCGCGACGAGTTCGGCCCCGACGTCGACGTCGACGAGGCCTACGACCATGTCGTGCGGCTGATGCAGGAGACGCTCGACGCGCTGGCGGCCGAGCGCCGGCTCCCCTTGCTCGGATGAGGGTCCAGGCGAACATCGACATCGCCGCGCCGCCGGCGACGGTGTGGGAGTTCATCGTGGATCCCGGGCGCTACCTGCACTTCATGGCCGGCGTGACGCGCTGGGAGGTCGCCGGCGACGACGCTACCGGCCTGGGCGCGCGCTATCGCACGCTCATGCGCGTCGGATCGGCGGAGGTCGGCGGGCTCATCGAGGTGGTCGAGTGGGACGAGGAGTGCGACCTCGCCTGGAGCTCGGTGACCGGCGTCGACCAGCGCGGGCGCTGGCGTCTGCGCGCGCGGGCCGACGACCACACGCACGTCGAGCTGCGCCTCGCCTACGGCGTGGCCGGCTCGGGCATCCTGGGCTGGGTGGCCGAGCAGGTCGCGGCGCCTACCGTCCGCGGCCACCTGCGCCGATCGCTGCAGCAGCTCAAGCGCCAGGTCGAGCACGAGCAACTGCGCCGGCAGGCCGCGGCGCGCCGCGGCGTCACGAGTGGTGGCGCCACGGGCGCCAGTACCAGCACGTCGAACGGAAGCTGACGACGAGCCGCTGGACGCTGCCGTCGCGCAGGGTCACCAGGAAGGCGCGGCAGGTCCCGGTCCACGAGCTGTGCGTCTGCCACGCGAACGTGTAGGTGCCGGTCTCTTCGTCGAACTGCAGGCCGTCCTCGGACCGGGCGGGACGGCCGCCCGTCGGGTTGCCGGGGTGGCGGCAGTCGACCTTCACGCTGCCCGGCGAGCCGTCGGCCAGGACGTCGAGCCCGTGGAAGCCGCCGAGAGAGAAGGCGATCGGCACGACGCTGCCCGCGCGGACCACGCTGCCGTTCTGGATCGGCCCGACGAAGCCCTCGAAGGTGATCTCGGATGCCTTGGCCACGACGTTGTAGCCGTGCGTCACCACCGTCTCGTTGCCGGCGCCGTCGCGCGCCACGACGGTGAAGCTGAAGCTGCCCGGCGTGGAGGTGTCGAGCGGCGCGCCTTCGGCGACGTCACCCGTGCACGACGCCAGGCCCGAGCCGCCGTCGTCGGCGCACGAGTAGTCGGCCGCAACCTCGGCGCCCTGCTCGAACTGCGCACCGTCGGCGGGGGTGCGCAGGTCGACGGAGGGCGCCTGCTGCTCGAGCGGCTGCACGGCGGCGATCGCCAGCGGCCGGGTGTCGGCCGCGACGTCCGCCGGGGCCTTGGCCGTCAGCGAACCGTCGGCGGCGATGTCGTACTGCCCGAGCCTGCCCGCGCCGAAGCCGGCGACGTAGAGGCTGTGCCCGTCGGGCGCGAGCGCCATCCCGAACGGGTTGTGCGGCGTGCTTACGTCGGCCTTGGCCGTCAGCGCGCCGTCGGCGCCGGCGGTGTAGCGCGTGAGCGTGTCGTCGGCGAAGTTCGTGACGTAGACGCCGGTCGCGGTGGCGAGGATCCCTGCGGGCCGCGTGCCGGCGGGGACGGTGTCCGCCGCCATCGGCGTCAGCTCGCCGCCGGCGCCCACCGCGTACTCGCGCACGAAGCCAGGCGACTGACGGCTGGTGACGTAGACGCTGCGTCCGTCCCTGCTGACCGCGATGGCGAAGGGCACGCCCGGCGCCGCAACCGGATCGCTCTTGGACGTCAGCGAGCCGTCGGCCGGATTGACGTCGTACTGCGAGATCGTCCCACCGGCCGCGTTGGTGACGTACGCGCTGGTCCCATCGGGCGTGAGCGCGATCTGCACTGGGCCCGACCCCGCGGAGACCGCCGTGGCGCCTGGCGTGAGGGCACCGTCGGCCGCGACGGCGAAGATCGAGATCGAGTCGTCGTCCTGGTTGGCGACGTAGACGTGGCGGCCATCGGGCGCCACCGCGATGCCGAACGGCGTCGTGCCAGTGGCCACGGTGGCCGGCGACTTCGGCGTCAGCGTGCCGTCGTCGGCGATCGCGTACTGCGAGACGTCGTTGGTCGGCTGGTCGACGACGTACAACGTGCGCCCGTTGGGGCTTGCGGCGATTCCGGTCGACGTTGCCACCCCGGGCGCGGTCAGCGGCACGAACGGGTTGAGCAGGCCCCCGTCGCCGATGGCGTACCGGGCGAGCGTGGGGTTCGAGCTTGTGGCGTAGACGAACGTGGCGGCGTATGCCGACGGCGCCGCGAACGCGAACGCGAGCCCAGCGACGGCAGCCATCCTGGCCAGACGAGCGAGCATGCTGTGGGGGGTCCTTCCTCCGGTGAGTCCTGGGGACGCTAGGACGTAAACGGTTTCGTGGGGGCCGGATGGACGAGTGTCCGATCCGGTGGACGAATGTCCGAGGCGCATCCGGGTCGCGTGGGGGCCGGTACCGTTGGGGGGCGTGCAGGCCTCTTCAGCGCTGGACATCCTAGTTGTCGATGACGACGAACCCTTGCGGGAGATGCTCACGCGCTCCTTTGAACGCGAAGGGCACCGCGTCACCGCCGTCGGCGACGGCGAGGCCGCCATCACGAAGGCCACCGAGCACGACTTCGACGTCGTTCTGCTCGACGTCGCTCTCGGCCCCGGGCCGGCCGGCCACGACGTCGCCCGCGCCCTGCGCCAGCGCCGCGCGGTGGTCCCGATCATCATGCTCACGGCGCTCGACAGCGAGGCCGACGTCGTCCAGGGCCTCGAGGCCGGCGCCGACGACTACGTCACCAAGCCGTTCGGCCTGGCAGAGCTGCGCAGCCGCATCCGCGCGGTCCTGCGCCGCGCGCACGGCCGCGTGGTCGACGGGGTGCGCGCGGTCGGCCCCGTGACCATCGACCAGCGCGAGCGCCAGGTCACCGTCGGCGGCGCGCCGGTGCGCCTGACCTTCAGCGAGTACGAGTTGCTGGCGTGCCTCATGGAGCGCCCCGGCAAGCTCTTCACCCGCCAGGAGCTGCTGCGCGCGATCTGGGGCGACAGCGCCTATCGCGACCCGCGCGCGATCGACGTCCACATCCGGCATCTGCGCGAGAAGCTCGAGGAACGCCCGGAGGAGCCGAGCCTGATCCTCACCGTCCGCGGCGCCGGCTACCGCTTCCGGGAGCAATGACCAAGCGCCGGGCCTATGGGCTGCGCCCGCGGCTGCTGGCCGCGCTGGTCTTCACGGCCGCGGTCACGCTGGGCGTCGCGGCGCTCGCGCTGCTGCCGCCGCTGCAGAGCCGCCTGACCGACCAGGCCGCGCAGGACCTCGAGAACGCAACAACGGCCGAAGTTCCGTTCATGGAGCGCCAGATCGCGGGGAGCCTCAAGCGGTCGGGATCCGCCGGAGCCGACCGGAAGGCGCGGCTCGGCGCGTTGAGCTCGGCGATCTACGGCCGGGCATCGACGCTACGGGACCGTACGAGCGCTCGCGTCGTGGTGACGGACTCGGTCCCGGGAGAGGAGGCCCTGGCCGACACGGACTTCTCGCCCAGCACCGTCCCTGAGCGAGAGATCCTGCACGCGCTGAGCACGGGGCTCGGCCGCAGCGTGCGGTCGGGCGACGACGTGATCGTCACGCGAACGATCACTGTCCCGCGGTTCGACAAGGCGCAGCCGGAGACGGACTTCGTCCTCGTGACGATGAAGCAGCTCACCGACGTGACCACTGCAGTTCGGCAGGTGCGGACCGCCTTCCTGGCCGCGGCCACCGTCGGCCTGCTCGTCGCCGTGGTGCTCGGCATCCTGCTGGCCACCACCATCGGCCGCCGGCTTGCCCGCCTGCGCGCCTCGGCGGTGCGGGTGGCCCGCGAGGGGACCGACGCGCCGACCCCGCACGACGACGGCCTCGACGAGGTCGGCGATCTGGCGCGCGCGCTGGCGACCATGCAGCGCGAGCTGCGCCGCCAGGAGGCCGCGCGGCGATCGTTCGTGGCCACCGCCTCCCACGAGCTGCGCACGCCGCTCACCTCGCTGCAGGGCACGATCGAGCTGCTCGAGGACGACCTGCGGGCCGACAACCTCGACCAGGCCGACGCGCGGCGCCAGGTCGAGAGCGCCCGGCGCGAGTTGCGCCGGCTCGCGCGGCTGGCCACCGAGCTGCTGGACCTCAGCCGCCTCGATGCAGCGGTGCCGCTGCGTGAGGAGCCGGTCGAGCTGGCCGAGCTGTGCCGCGCCGTCGCGGCCGAGTTCGAGCTGCGCGCGATCGAGCACGCCGTCGAGCTCGACGTCACCACGCCGCCCGGACCCTGTTGGGGCCGAGGCGACCCCGACGCCGTCGCCCGCGCGGTGCGCATCCTGCTCGACAACGCGCTGCGTCACACGCCCCAGTCCTCGACGATCCATGTCCATCCCGCCTATCACGGCGACAACGCGACGATCGCCGTGGCCGACGAGGGGCCGGGCGTCGCGGTCGAGGATCGCGAGCGGATCTTCGAGCGCTTCGAGCGGGGCAGCTCCCCGTCGGGCGAGGTCGGCTTCGGCCTCGGCCTGGCCATCGGGCGCGAGCTTGCGCGGCGCATGGGCGGCGAGCTGCGCCTCGACGAGGACGCGCCGCCGCCGGGCGCGCGCTTCGTGCTCGAGCTGCCGATCGAGCTGCCGTCGGGCTCGCACCCCGAGCCCGAGCACGAGCACGCGGCGCGCGATACTTCATTGCAATGACGCCCGTCCCTCCGGCCCGGCACCTGCTGCGGGCCAAGGACCTCGCCGACGCCCGCTACTTCGAGCCCCTCGACGTCGCCGCGCTCGCCAGCGCGGCGCGCCTGTCGCAGGCCCACTTCAGCCGCGAGTTCCGCCAGGCGTTCGGCCAGGCGCCGCACCAGTACCTGCTCACGCGCCGCATGGAGCGAGCGGCCGCGCTGCTGCGCACCACCGACCGCTCGGTCGCCGACGTCTGCCTGTCGGTGGGGATGCAGAGCATCGGATCGTTCACGACAACCTTCACGCGCATCTACGGCATGTCCCCCACCGCCTACCGGGCGAAGTTCCCGCCGGCGGCCAGCCACGCGATCGTGCCGACGTGCGTCATGCGCGCCTACGGCCGCCCGCAACACCGCACGTTTCGAGAAGAAACCAGCGCCGGTCGCCAGTAGCTTCGCCGACGACCGTTCAGCGAACTTCGGAGGACACGATGATCCGCATCGCCAACATGCAGCTCTGGGTCCACGACCAGGACGAGGCGCTCGCCTTCTACACCAACAAGCTCGGCTTCGAGGTGCGCGCCGACGTGACCCTGCCCGAGATGGGCGACTTCCGCTGGCTCACCGTCGGGCCGGCCGGCCAGGAGGACGTCGCCATCACGCTGATGGCGATCCCGGGCCCGCCGGTGTTCGAGCCCGAGACGACCGAGCAGATCCGCTCGCTCATGTCCAAGGGCGCGGGTGCCACGGTTTTCCTGACGACCGATGACTGCCGCGCCGCCTACGAGGAGCTCAAGGCGCGTGGCGTCGAGTTCGTCGAGGAGCCCGAGGAGCGCCCGTACGGGATCGACGCCGGTTTCCGCGACGTATCCGGGAATCACCTCCGGCTCACCCAGGTCCGGGAGATCGTCCCGGCCTGATCGTGCGCGGCGCCTAGACTCACGTAGGTGAGCTTGGAGCGCCCACAGCCGATCGCAGGAGCGCACGAGCACCGGCGTGTCGTGCGCGGGCGGCTGGGCACCGGCTCGCTGGCCTGCCCCGAGTGCGACGCGCCGGTCCACACGGTGGGCACACTCACCACGGGCGACGCGCTCGGCTGCCCGTTCTGCGGCCACGCCGCCGTCGTGCGCGACTTCCTGTCGCTCGCGCAGCCGGCCCGTCCGGCGCGCGTCGCGGTGCGCGTGGCCCGTCGCGTGCGATGAGCCCGATGGACGAGCGCGTCTGCCCGTTCTGCGGCGAGCCTCCGGGCGCGGGGGTCTTCTGCGCGGCGTGCGGGCGCAACCTCTCCTCGGTGGAGCAGCTGCCGACGCGGGCGGACTGGGAGCAGACGCGGCCGGTCGAGGCTGCGACGGTGACCGACGACCGCCCGCTCGACGAGCGCTGCGCCGCGGCGACGGAGGAGTTCCTGGCCAAGATGCACGCGGCGAGCGATCCGGGGACGACGAAGATCCCGATCACGGGGGCGTCGGGCGTCTTCCGCGTGCCGTCTGTGCACGGATGGGTCGTGCGCGCGGTGCACCGCGATGTCGGCGAGGACCCCGACGCCGAGATCGCCGATCTGCGCCGCTACGAGCCGGGGCTGCTCCTCACCCCCGAGGGCGCCTTTCATCGCATCGACAGCGACGTCCGGGGCTGGGGCCAGCGCGACTTCCCGCGCTTCTACGACAGCGTCGACCGCGAGCCGATCGAGATGCCGGTGGAAGCGCGGCTGATCGACGAGCTGGCGGCGGTGCTGCGGCGTGTCCTATAGGCCCATCGGCGGAGCGGCTCCTTCAGCATGTCGGCATGATCCTGCGGCCCCTGGCCCCCGAGGACGAGGCCCCGTTGCGCCGCATCCACGAGACGCCCGAGGTCGCGCGCTGGTGGGACCTGCCCGGCGAGCGCTTCCCCTTCGACGAGCCCGAGGCGACCCGGCTGACGATCGAGGTCGACGGCGCCGTCGCGGGAATGATCCAGTTCGCCGAGGAGCTCGAGCCGAAGTACCGCCACGCCGGCATCGACCTCTTCGTCGACCCGGCCCTGCATGGTCGCGGGATCGGCACCGAGGCGGTCAGGCGCGTCGTGCGCCACCTGATCGACGACCGCGGTCACCACCGCATCACGATCGACCCGGCGGCCGCCAACGCGGCCGCGATCCGCGCCTACGAGAAGGTCGGCTTCCGGCGGGTGGGCGTCATGCGCGCCTACGAGCGCGATGCCGGTGGCGACGGCTGGCACGACGGGCTGCTGATGGAGCTGCTGGCGGGCGAGGAGCGATAGCCATCCACACGTAGACGGAGCTGCGCAGGCCGCGCTCGCTGTAGCCCACGCGGGTCAGCAGCGCCGCCCGCCTGCCGGGGCGCCGCGGGCGATCGGTGAGGGTGATGGTCGCGTCGTAGGCGTGGTGGTCGAGCTCGTACCAGCGGCCGTTGCGAACCCAGGCCCCCTTTGAGAGCACGCGGTCGCCGTGGCGTACGAGGTCGTAGCGGATCGAGGCCTTCACGGGCTGCGTGGCGACATCGAGGTTGCCGTCGAAGCGAATCGGCTCATTCGGCGCGATCGCACGGTTCAGGCGAGCGTCGATCACCGAGATCGGCCGGTAGAGCGCGACGTGCTGGTCGGGCTTCTCGGCCGCCGCCTCGGCCGTCCCGACGGCGCCGGCCGCGGCGAGGCCCGCGAGCGCCGCGGCCGCGGGCAGCCGGCGCGCAGGCGCCGGCGCGAGCGCGCGCACGAGCAGAAAGGCCGACCAGGCGACGATCAGCCACACCCACATCCCGCACTGCGATCCCCACCACAGCGAGTAGGCCACCGTGGCGGCGAGCACCGGCGCGGTCGGCGTCTGGGCGGCGACCGCCGCGAGCGCGGCACAGAGAATCAGGCCGATGGCGCCCGCGGTCGCGAGATCGCGCCGGCGGCGCACGACGCCCACGACGGCGACCACGCCCAGCGCGACCAGCAGCGCGATCGCGCTGACCATGCGCCCCCGACTCTGCGGCGCGGCGACGTCGTACTTGCGATCCCAGCGGGTGGCGGGATCGATCAGCCACCACGGCTTCACGCCGACGGCACGCGCCACCGCGTTCTCCCCGACGTGCAGCCCGAGCGTCGGCTTGGAGGTCGTCGCGGTACGGGCAACCAGGGTGAGGTTGCCGGGATGGCCGGTGACCTCGTTGATGATCGCCGGCTGCCAGCACACCAGGCCGACCAGTACGGCGGTCAGCGCCCACGGCACGCGGCGACGGCCGCCGAAGGCCAGGCCGACAAGCGCGACCACGAGCATCCCGGTGCTGGCGGCGAGGTACCCGAGGTGGGCCTGGACGACGAAGCTCGCCACGAGCACCGCCACGGGCAGCAGGTACGCGTCCCCGCAGGCGACAGACCAGCACAGGAAGATCAGCAGCAGGAAGGGCATGAGCGCCGCCGAGGGATTCCAGATGTCGTGGAAGGCCTCGGCCGGCAGCGACATGCACATCACCGGAATCGCGATCGCCGTGGCCAGCATCAGCGTAGGGCCGCCGCGCCGCCGCGCGAGGGCCACCGTGGCGAGGACCGCGGCGAAGTTGACGATCCCCATCGTCACGACCATCCACTCCGGGTTGCCGAGCCGCGCGGGCAGCGCGAGCAGCCAGTAGAGCATCGGGCCGAGGTCGTGCGTGGCCCGGCCGATCACGACGCCGGCCTCCGAGTACTGGCCGACCAGCGGCGAGTGCGCCGTCAGCACGTCGTAGGCGCGCGTGGCGATGATGCCCTTGTCGTCGGTCGGCTCCCATCCGATCTGCACGGCGTGGACCGTCGAGACGACGACGGGGAGCCCGGCCGCCACACCCGCGGCAACGGTCAGCGGCCATGCGGCCGTGCGCGGCGCTGCCAGTCGACGCCACACACCCCCAGCATGGCACCGGGGCCGCCGTCAGGCGCCGGGAACCGCGGCGCGACGGATGAAGCGAAGGACCTCGAGGCTCGCGTTGACGCCGGACGGGTTGTGCTTGGGCCACGGCGGGGCGGCGCCGGGCCAGCCGTGGTCGGTACCCGACAGACGCAGCACCTCGACGCGCAGCCCGTCGGGGCAGGCGCGGTAGACCAGACGGGTGACCAAGGCGTGCGGATAGGTCGTCGCCGGCGGCCCGGGACAGCCGTCGCGGTGCGCCCACCGCGCCGCGTAGTCGGGGACGTTGCCCTTGCGGTCGGGCAGCTTGCCGTTGAACGGCACGATCGTGTCGGCCGTGCCGTGGATCGCCAGGAACGAGGCCCGCGTGCGGCGCGAGCACGGGTCGAGCGCGCGGTAGCCGGCCGACACGGCGACGACCGCCGCGAAGCGCCCGGGGAGCTTGCACGCCATCCGCACGGCGAAGCCGCCGCCGTTCGACAGGCCCACGATCGAGATCCGGTGCAGATCGAAGCAGCCGCCCGCCAGCGCGCCGTCGAGCAGCTGCGTGACCCCCTGCACGTCGGTCACGCCGCGCGAGTCGTTGAGCTGCCAGATCGAGCCCGCCCGCGCGGTCGGAT
This sequence comes from Solirubrobacteraceae bacterium, assembly GCA_036555665.1. Lineage (GTDB taxonomy): Bacteria > Actinomycetota > Thermoleophilia > Solirubrobacterales > Solirubrobacteraceae > JAOPZW01. The sequence continues at coordinate 31,612 of DATBKW010000333.1, forward strand.
AGAGGACGGCGATCCCCTGGGCATTCGCGGTCGCCGCGAGCTTCAGGTTGTCGTCGGCGTCGCCGTCGTCGCCGGACATGATCGCCACCAGCAGCCGCGTCGCCCCCGGCTTGGCGCCACTGGGCATGCGCAGATGACCGCCGTCGAGCGTGACATCGCCCGCGGGCGGGCACGTCGCCGCGGGCGGCTGGGCAGCCGGAGGAGCGGGAGCGGTGTCTGGACTGCCGGTCGTCGCGAAGGCTCCCCCGAGGGCGAGCAGCAGCACGACGACGGCGCTCAGCGTAAGGCCCTGCCGGAAATGCACCCGCGGCAGGATAGGGATCCGACAGGCCGCATTAGCAAGCCCAAAAACCGACGATGAGTGGGTTCTACGCCTTGCGGGGCGTCACGCGCCGTTTGTGCTGAGGCGATACGCAGACGTCAGCAAGGCGATGACATAGCCGGCGAAGGCCACCGCAAGCGTCTTTATCGCGTCGGGCGTCTCGTTCGGGTTGAGGAAATAGGTGACGGCGACCGCCGAGGCGACGAAGGCGTAGGCCCAGATGCCGAACGTCATCGGCCAGCTCGACGACTGCGCGTTGCGCGGTTCGTACGAGAAGATCTTCCGCAGCCACGGGACGATCTTCTCTTTTGGCTTTGCCGCGTTGTCGATGGCCTCTTGGATCCCCGGGTTGACGGAGCTCTTGTCGGTCGGAAGCCCGATGACGAGCGCGAAGGCCGAGCCGAGCACGCCTGCAAGCGCAGCACTGGCGGAGACCATGGCGGGGTCGAAGGTCGGTGGCTTTCCGGTCGCGTAGAAGATTTCGACCATGAAATAGGTGTAAAACCCGGCAAAGGTCAGCGTGGCGGCATAGATGATCGTGCCTTTGAGCGCACACAGGCCGCCGATCTGTGCGGCCACTCCCTCGGTCGCGGTACTCGTTGCACCTACTGCCTGGTCAGTCATCGCCGGTCCTTTCAGACACAGGTTTTCTGCGTGCTAAAGAAAAGGAGCACGGGGGCGCGCGCCTGATACACGCTTGGGAAGCAGATGGCGGCGGTGGCGTGCAGCCACTCCTAGGAGCGGGCGCGCGCTTCCATCTTGTTCCAGAATTTCCGTAGCTCGTGCGCGCTTTGGTCTTTCTGCCAGCGCGCACGCCGGCCGCGCGCGTGGCCGAGGATACGCAGCTGCTCGCGGCAGAACGCCTCGCTCAGCTCGCCGCGGAACACGTCCGCGCCGGGCGCGGGATAGGGGCACAGACCCAGTGCACAGGTGTCGTGACAAGCTGAGGGCGATCCCGGCGTCAACTCCTTGCCGTCGACCCGCAGGTGCGCGCGTCCGCCGACCGACGTCATGCAGGGCGGAAGCTCCACGCTCACGCTGCGCAACCGCTCTTCACCCACGCTCGCATCGGTCCGATCGGCGAGGTTCAGGAGGACGACGATCTCGCCGACCAGCCGGCGCGCCCGGTCGTTGAGGGCGAGCCAGCCGGCAGCCTGCGAGATCCAGAGCATGCCGTCGCCGGCGTCGTCGACCTTCGCCGCGTTCGGCCCCAGCTTCGAGACGACCCCCGCCTCGTCGATCCAGACGTAGCGGGCGGGCTGGCCGCTCGCGAGCGCGAGCTCGCACAGGGACGCGGCCTCGTCCACGAACGGATGGCCGCGGTCGATCCCCCACTCCTGAACGACGCGTCGCGCCGCCTGCAAACCTTTCCGCCCTCCCACGCGGCGCGCGTCGCCGTTGCGTTGTCGACCTTGGGTCTGGGACAGCCGCCAGAGCGTGCACGCGTGCAGGAGGTTTATCCGTGAGAACCAGAACTGCGTGGCAGGCGCAAAGCGCGCGGCCTGGCCGCGGATGAAGGCGCGCATCTCGCGGTCGACTCGTGCAGCGCGGACATTGGCTTCGTACTTGAAGCCCTGCGCCCATGAGACCTCGATCGAGGGCGGCAGGCTCTCGCTCCCAAGCAAGTCGATCCACTCGCCGACGACGGTCGTGAGCTCGTCGGTGTGCCGATCGGTCGCCGTCGTCGTGAGCAGCGGCAGGATCCAGCCCTGCAGCCCGAGCTCGCGTTGCAGCTGTGCGGTCAACCTTGGCTCGTCGGCCGCATAGGCCGTCCGCGCCGCGTGCAGCGCCTGCTGCACGATCGGTTGAAGGGCCTCGAACGCCGGTGAGCCGCCGGCGGCGAGATGCTGGGCTGCGGCCAGCCGCACGGCGTAGTCGTCCTCGGAAACGCAGATGTGCCACAGCGACGTGTAGCTGCCGCGCTGTCGGCCACCCACAGCCGCGGTGGCGGGCTCGCGCCGCTCGCCCAGGCGCGCCACGGCGTGCAGCTTGGCCTCCTTGGTGGCCTCGTCGTTCGAGCGCATCCACGTTCGGCGGACGGCATGCTCGATCCAGTCGCGGCGGTCGTCGCCGATCATGGCGTCGATCTCCACCGCCGCCGCGAGCATCTCGATCAGCTTGGCGTCCTGCCGCTTACCTGGCCCGGCCTTCAGAACATCGCGCACCGCCCGCCGGTGAGCGCCACCCGCCTCGCGCCGGCAGAACATCACGAGTGCCAGCAGCGCCTCGCGGCCCGGATTCAACAGAGCTCTCTCGAGATAGTCCGAGTCCTGGCCGAGCAACTCGCCCAGGCGGCGTGACCCGAGGTAGGCCTGGATGATGCTGTGACGGAAGCGGACACCGGTGGACTTGGGCTCCACCACGTCGAGGCGCCCGCCGACCGAGGCGGCGAACCTGAGATCGGAGCATTGTTCCCCGAGCAGCACGCGGAAGTCTCGGCGACCGGACCCGTTCAGCGTCTCACTCGTGACCTCGTCGAACGCAACCTCGAGCGTGTCCTTGGCGAGCCCCGCACATGCGAGGGCCTCGAGGTCCTGCAGCGCGCGGTCGCGCTCACGCGGCGTGTACCGCGCCTCCGGGACCAGCTGCCGGTCGACGAGCGCAGACCTCCACCTGTCGAGCAGGCACAGCCGCAACTCCAGGCGCCCGTAGAGGCCCGGGTCGAGGCCGTCGAGCAGCCCTGCTTCTTGGAGCTGTCGCGTGAGCTGCATGTACACCGGCGCTTCCCCGACCTCGGCCTTCTCGACGATCTGGTGCAACTTCCCATTTCGCTCCGGGCCGCCGTCGCCGATGAAGGTGACCGCGGCGCCTTCGGAGAGCGGCTCGAGGCGCAGGACCGCGGCGTCGGCATAGCGCATGGCGTCGTGGGCCCGCGCGGTGACGACGAGCGGTACGCGGTTGCGGCGAGCCGCCGTGAACGCGAGGCCGATCGTCGTGTCGCGGGATCGCTCGTCGATCAGGGCCTCCTCGAGCCCGTCCGCGAGCACGACGATCCGGTCCTCTTCGAGCAGCTTGCGCCAGATCTTGTCGCCCTCCGCCTCTGAGAGCAGCCACTGCTCCACCTCGGTCAGGAACCGTTCGCGTGCGAGCGTCAGAAAGTCCAGCTCGGCCTGGGCCTCGCGCAGCCGGATCGGAACCGGCACCGCACCCCGCAGCGCGAGCAGCTTCGTGAGGCGCACGAGCACCGCGGTCTTTCCCACCCCGACATCTCCCACGAGCAGCTGCGGCCGGCGATGGTCTGGATCGCGATCCTGGAGATTCCGTTGCAGCACGTCGCAGAGGCCGTTGCGGCCCACGATGCGATCCGGCGACAACGTCTCGACGAGTTGCTCGGGAGCGTCCTTCGCGCGGCGGGCGTAGCGGCGCCGGATCGACCAGAGTCGCCACAGCAGAAGGCTCAGGACGGCAACAACGATCGGGACGATCGAGATGAGCAAACCTCCGACCACGCCGCACGAGAACGCGGCCTTGGTGCACCGGTCGTCCAGGCCCAACGGCCCGGCTCCTGCCCGGTGAGTCATCGCGATGATCGCGGCGACCGTCACCACGAGGACCCCGACGCCTGACAACGAGAGCGCGCTGATCGAAAGCAGCCTGCGCCACCTGCGCGGCCTCCACCTCGGCCGCCGCTCCGCCCTCGACCCGCGCGAGCTGCCGGTCTGCTCGCCGGTCATCAAATTGCTTCCCACCTCGCCGTGAGGGCGCACGCCCGCTTCATCGTCCTGAAAAGGAGGCCTGCGGCGAAGCGGCTGATACACACGCTCAGCGGTCAGCTCGATGCGCCAATCGAGGCAGCGCCCCGCCCAGAGGTCGAAGTCACGCTTCTGCGGGCAGCCATTACTTGCGGTCATGGTGGGTAGGGTCGTGCCGTGGCCACCACCCAGCCGACGGGGCGCGTCCCGGTCCCACGCGACCGCGACGACGACTACACCGATGCGGCCGCGGCGCGGCGGCGCGAGTTCGTCCGCGAGCGAAGCGGCGTCGGCCTCGAGCACGTCGGCAGCTACTCGTTCGACCCGGCGATCCTCGGCGGCAACGTCGAGCAGTTCATCGGCGTCGCCCAGGTGCCGATCGGCCTCGCCGGGCCGCTGCTGGTCAACGGCGAGCACGCCACGGGCGAGTTCTACGTCCCGCTGGCGACCGCCGAGGGCACGCTCGTCGCCAGCTACAACCGCGGGATGCGCCTGCTCTACGAGGCGGGCGGCGTGACCACGACCGTGATGACCGACCGCATGCAGCGGGCGCCCGCGTTCGTGTTCCCGACCGCGCGCGAGGCTCGCGCGTTCTGCGGGTGGCTCGACGAGCACTTCGACGAGATCAAGGCGGCCGCGGAGGCGACGACGCGCGCGGGGAAGCTGCAGGAGATCGAGCGCTACACCGCCAGCCGCATCGTCTTCACGCGCTTTGACTACACGACCGGCGATGCCGCCGGGCAGAACCTGACCGGCAAGGCCACGCAGGCCGCCTGCCGGTGGATCGTCGCCAGCCACCCGCCGATCGAGCAGTTCTTCCTGGAGTCGAACTTCGCGACCGACAAGAAGAGCTCGCAGGTCAACATGCTGCACACGCGGGGCAAGCGCGTGGTCGCGGAGGCGACGATCCCGGACGAGCTCGTCCGCCGGGTCATGCGTTCGAACACCGAGCTCATGTTCCGTGCGCGCCTGGTGTCGAACCTCGGCGGCTTCATGTCGGGCGTCAACAACAACGGCGCGCACTCGGCCAACGGCATCACCGCGATGTTCATCGCGACCGGTCAGGACGCGGCGAACGTCGCCGAGTCCTCGGCGGCGTTCGTCCACGCCGAGCTGCGCCCCAACGGCGACTACTACTACTCGGTCACGATCCCGTCGCTGATCGTCGCGACCTATGGCGGCGGGACCGGGCTGGCCACGCAGCGCGAGTGCCTCGAGATGCTCGGCTGCTACGGCGCGGGCAAGGTCAACAAGTTCGCCGAGATCGTCGCGGCGACCGTGCTGTGCGGCGAGCTGTCGCTCGGCTCGGCGGTCGTCGCGGAGGAGTGGGTCGACGCCCACGACCTGCTCGGCCGCAACCGGCCGTGAACTAGCGTGCCGGGACGGGCTCCGGGCGCCGCAGCGCGACGCTCAGGCGCCGCACGCCGCCGTAGCGGGCGATCAGCGCGACGAGGCCGACGAGCGTGATCGGCACGAAGAGGACGAAGCGCACGACGACCGCGTAGGCCAGCGCGGCGGCGTGGGTGCCGCCGGCGACGAGGCGCACGGCGAGGATCACGGCGGCGTCGAAGGTGCCGACATAGCCGGGCGCGGCCGGCACGAGCGCGACGAGGTTGGCCAGGGCCATGATGTAGAGGCCGTCCATGAGCGACAGGTGCACGCCGGCGACGGCGCCGAGCACCGCGTAGACCGAGCCCTCGACGAGCCACAGCACGACCGACAGCCCCAGCAGCCCGGCGCCCGCGAGCGACCACAGGCGTCGCGTCGGGGCCAGCAGGCTCGCCGCCAGCTCGCGCAGGCGCCGGCCGGCACCGGTGTCGCGGCCGAGCAGCGCCGCGGCGGCGAGCGCGACCAGCACCCCGGCGACGACGGCCGCGAGCATCCAGCCCTCGACGCCGAGCGGCAGGCTCAGCGTGGTGACGAGCACGGCGAAGACGAGCACGAGCGCGAGGGCGTCGAGCACGCGCTCGGCGACCAGCGTCCCGAAGCCGTCCGCGGTCGGCATCCCCGTGCGGCGCGAGCTGAGCACGGCCTTCATCAGGTCGCCGGCGCGCGCCGGCAGGGCGTTGTTGCCCATGTAGCCGACGGTGGTGATCGCGTAGGAGTCGACGCGGCCGAGGCGCGCGCCGCCGTGGCGCAGCAGCCGCATCCAGCGCTCGCCGCGCAGCCCGGTCGCCAGCGCGTAGAGCCCCAGCGCCGCGGCCAGCCGCGGCAGCGCAACCGACGCGGCGGGCAGGTGCGGCATCTGCTGGCGCGAGGCCCACCAGACGACCGCCGCCAGGGCGGCGACCGACACCGCCGCGGGCAGCAGCAGGGTTGGGCGCCGCGCCATTTAGGCCCGTTCCGGGGCCAGTGCCTCGCCCATCGCGGGGGTCACCGGCACCCGCTTGTACGGCTGCTGGACGTCGGCGTCGGTCTGCTCCTCGTGGTAGGAGCTCTCGACGTTGACCGCCCAGATGTCGTGCTCGGTGCGGCGGATCAGGACGTTGTCGACCGCGCGCATCGCGCTGAGCATCGAGTGGTCGGAGTTGTTGTAGCGGTGCAGGCCGTTGCGGCCGACCTGCTGGAAGTTCGTGCCCAGCGGGTCGAGCCACTCGCGGATCGTCGCCACGCGCGCGGCGTAGTCCTCGTCGTACATCGGATAGGCGAGCGGGACGCGCACGACGTAGCCGCGGCGCACCTGCTCGGGCCTGGCCAGGCCGAGCTTGGCGAGCTCGTCGGTGGCCAGCGCGACGAGGTCGTCGTCGTCCATCGTCCACAGCTCGTCGCCCTTGAAGGCGAAGTACTCCAGGCCCACGCACGCGGTGTCGGGGTCGGGAACCATCCACGGGCTCCACGAGCGGTAGTTCTGGATGCGCCCGACGTGGACCTCGGGCTCGTGGATGTAGATCCAGTTGTCGGGGAAGAGGTCCTCGCCGTCGAGCACGAGCGCGACGGTCAGGAAGTCGCGGTAGCGCAGGCCGCGGGCGGCCTCGACGACGGCGTCGGGCGGCTGCGGATCGGCGATGCCGACGGTCGCACGCAGCGGCAGCGACGAGATCACGGCGGCGGGCTCGATGACCTCGTCGGGCGTGTGGACCGCGACGCACTCGCCCTCGGCGAACTCCAGGCGCGTGGCCGGCGTGTCCAGGCGCACCTCGCCGCCCTTCTCCTCGATGCGCTCGGTCATCGTCTCCCACATCTGGCCGGGGCCGTAGCGGGGGTACTGGAACTTGTCGATCAGCGTCTTGATCTTGTTGCCCTTGTTGCCGAAGAAGGCGGCCTTGGCGGCGCTGAAGAAGCTCAGGCCCTTGATGCGCTGGGCGGCCCACTCGGAGCGCACCTCGGTGGCGGGGACGCCCCAGACCTTCTCGGTGTAGCTCTTGAAGAAGTGTGTGTAGAGGCGCTTGCCGAAGCGGTTGGAGACCCACGTCTCGAGGTCGTCCTCGCGGCCCTTGGGCTTCATGGCGGCCCACATGTAGCTCAGCGTGCAGCGGACGAGCTCGACCGGGCCCAGCTTCTTGATGACGTCGGTGCCCTTGAGCGGGTAGTCGAGGTAGCGGCCGCGCCAGTAGATCCGCGACATCCGCGGGCGCATCAGGAACTCGTCGCCCATGATCTCCAGCCAGAGGTCGTTGACCTCCTCGCTCTTGGTGAAGAAGCGATGCCCACCGAGGTCGAAGCGATAGCCGTCCGGGTCCACGACGGTCTTCGCCAGGCCGCCGACCTGCTCGTCGGCCTCGAGCACGATGACCCGCTTGCCCGCCTTGGCCAACAGGTAGCCGGCGGTGAGCCCGGCCGGGCCTCCGCCGATCACGACGTAGGGACGGTCGTGGCCGCCGTCGCCAAGGCGCGGGCCATCGATCTCGAGGAGAGTCATGCCGGGAACCTTCCCCGCTACAGCGGAGAATCCAGTCGCCCCGCTAATCGTCCCTAACGGTCCTTAACTCGGGCGCTACTTGCGTTCATACAGCACGGCGCGCACGCCCTTGGGTAGCGGCCGGCCCTCGAGCTTCGGCGCCGCCAGGGTGCGCGACAGGCGCTTGTCGCGATCGAGCACGCGCTCCCATTGCGCGGCGCGCTTGCGGACCTCCTTGGTCCACGGCGCGCCCCATCGCGCGGTGCGGATGATCGGCTGGATGAGCAACAGCTTCTGGCCGGGCTGCAGCATGCCGATCAGGCGATCGGCGGTCGGCGTCGGCTTGGCCGCCTTGAGGCGATCGAGCGCGTTGCGCCAGTCGAAGATCTGCGGGTCCTTGACCGGCCCCATGATGTTGGCCCACCGCAGCCCGATGTCCTTCGGCAGGTAGTAGTACATGTCGGGGCCGTACTCGGGGTGGGCGGCGACGACCATGTCGCCGCGTTCCAGGCGATCCTGGACGACCACGGCGGTGGTGTGCGCGTTGCTCTTGGTCTCCAGCACGTGCTTGCGCGGGTTGAACCAGAAGACGAAGAGGATCGCCAGGACGACGAGGCCCAGGCGCCCGCCGCGTGCCAGCCCGGCGGCGCCGAGCAGCAGCAGCGGCCCGAAGAAGACGGAGAAGTAGCGGTTCGTCCACGCCGGCGAGATCTGCGAGGCGATGAACGCCAGCGCCAGCGCGGTCACGCCCATGATCGCGATCAGAAGCGCGGCCCGGGCCCGCGGAGAGCGGCGCGGCGCGGCCAGCAGCGTGCTCAGCCCGAAGCCCGCGCCCAGCGCGAAGGCCATGGCCGGCGCGGCCCCGCCGAGCACGTTCGACAGCCCGTTGAGGATGTCCTGGAAGCGCGGCGCCTGGGCCCACGGGGCGCCGGTGTGCTTGGCCTGCGAGAGCAGCGTCGGCACCCACGGCAGATAGAGCAGCGCCGCGACCCCGTAGCCGATGGCGGCGTCGCGCAGCAGCGCGCGGCGATCGCTGCTCTCGCGCCACAGCGGTACGAGCGCCGCCACCGTGCCCAGCGCGAGGAAGAGGCCCCAGTTGTGGGTGTAGGCCAGCAGGACCAGCGACAGCGAGAAGGCCGGCAGCCAGCGGCGCCGCCCCTGCAGGAAGACGACGACGAAGGTCGAGACCACGCACAACGACAGGAGGGCGGCGAGGGAGTACATCCTCGTCTCCTCCGCGTAGTACGTCAGGAACGGGTTGATCGCGGCCAGCAGCGCCGCGATCCACGCCGCGCGGTCGCCGAACAGCGCCCGCGCCCCGAGCCACGCGACCGGGACGGTCGCCAGCGCGAAGACGATCGACATCGCATGGGTGCGCGCCTCCCCGCTGCCGAAGACGTCGATCCAGACGCTGAGCAGCATGTAGTACAGCGGCGGCGAGCCGTCCTGCTGCAAGAGGCCCGGGATGTGCAGCAGCGGGTGCGACGCGATCCCGACCGACAGGCCCTCGTCGATCCAGAAGCGCGCGTGGATCGCCTGGCTGCGCAGCGCCAGCGACACACCGACGAGGAACGCCAGCGCCATGATCGACTTGGGCAGGCTGACCGCCAGCCGCGCGGTGCCGAGGCGGGCGAAGCGCGCCCGCGGCCGCGCCAGGGTGGCGCCGGGCGCGCTCACCCGCAGCGCCCCACGATCCGCCAGCCGCCGGCGATGGCGAAGGTCTTGACCGCCTTCTCCCCGCCGATGCTCTCGATCGGCGGGACGGGATGGCTCGTGCTCGTCGTCTTGGAGCGGAAGACGACCGCGGGCACCTTCGCCGGCGCGTCGCCCGGGGCGCTGGCCGACCGCACCACCGTCGTGTGCTGATGCAGCAGCCATGCCACGGCGGGGACCTGGAAGGCGCCGGTGTAGGGGGTCCCGCACGCGAGCAGGCGGTCGCGGCCGCCCGCCCGGGCCACCGCGTCGGCGAGGCCGTCGGTGAGTCGGGCTTGGTAGTAGACCGACGCGCGGACGGCGTCGAGTCGATTGACGCTCGGCGCGGCGAAGCCCGCGGCGACGACGAGCGCCAGCATCGCCACGGCGACCGCGCCTCCGGCCACGCGCCTGGGCAGCGCGCGCACGAACCAGCCGATGCCGATGCCCGCCACCACGCACGCGATCGCGGCGGGCATGATGAGGTAGCGCGTGTTGCCGCTGAAGCCGTCGTTGGTCATGACGGCGACCTCGGCGACCCACACCGCGCCGCCGAGCGCGATCACGAACGCGCTGCGGCGCTCCCACCAGGTCGATCCGACGCGCAGCAGCGCCATGAGGACGAGCGCGCCCAGCCCGATCCAGATCGCGGGCGTCAGCATGGCGAAGAACTGGCGCACGACCTCGACGGCCGGGTTGTCGGCGAAGGCGGCGCTGTTGGCGCGCGGCGTATGGGCGCGGTGCGCGGCGCGCAGAAGGTCGCCCGAGCCCCAGAGCTCGGGCAGCAGCCACAGCGCGGGAAGCGCGACGAAGCCGGCGATCACGAGCTTGCGCGCCGCGGGCTCGCGCCACAGCAGCCACAGGCCGTAGAGGCCGACGAACGGCCATGCCTCGGGGCGCAGGAGCGCGGCGCCGAGGCCGAAGAGGAAAGCGTGGCGGGTGCGGCCGGCGAGGTGACGGTCAACCGCCGCCAGGGCGAGCGCGACGAGCAGGCCCTCGGAGTTGCCGAGGGCGGCGTTGCGCAGCGTCCACGGCGCGATCGCGTATGCCGCTGCGGCGGCGGCGCCCGCGGGCACGCCGCCCAGCCGCCGGGCGACGCGGTAGGCCATCACGACGCCGGCGATCGCCCCGGCGCGGGCCACGAACAGCCACAGGTCCGGCGCCAGACCGCCGAAGAGGGCGAACGGCGTCGTCAGCAGCACCGGCAGCGGCTTCCACGACGGCCCGTCGACCGTCGAGAGGTCCAGATGCAGGACCTCGCGGCCCCAGATGATCCAGGCCCACGGATCGTAGGTGGGCGCCGATGGGATCAGGAAGGTCAGCGCGGTGAGCGCGAGAACGGCGATCGCCACGCGATGGCGCACGACGACGCGCGGCACGGAGAGTGCCGGGACTCGGGGGCTGGGTGCTGCTGTCAGCTCGTGCGCGGGGGGCATGACGCGGCGCTGGCGATTGTGGCGAACGGCATGTTGCACACCGTTAAGACCCTGCAAGCATGGGCTAAGGCCCGCAACCGCGAGCACCTGCCGCTCGTTGCAGCAGCATGGTTCGCCGTTTCGCCGCTTTCGTCGCGTTGCTGGCGCTGGTGCTACCCGCCGCCGCCGCGGCCGATCCGCCCTGGTCGGCGACGCAGAACCTGTCCTCCCCGCACCTGTTCGTCGATCCCGTGGACGTCACCTCCTCCGGCGACGGCACGGCGCTGGCGTGGTGGGCCTGGCAGGACGGCATCGGGACGAGCGCGCGAAGCGGCTGGAGCCTGGCCTCGCGCGGGCCCGGCGCGGCCACGTTCGGCGCGCAACGGGCGGCGCCGTCTGGCACAGTCGGGATCGCCGGCTTCGCCCAGACTCGCGCGGTGGCGCTGATCAATCAGGCGATCGGCCCGGCCAACCTCGGGCGTACGCGCCTGCGGGTCGCCTTCGGGCGCACTAGCGGATCGTTCGAGACCCCGCGCACGATCGCCGACGGCCCGCGCCTGAATCGCCCGGTCCTGGCGGTGAACGCGCGCGGCGACGCGGCGGTGGCCTACTTTGAGGACCGGGGCGTGACCAACGACCGCGTGATGATCAGCCTGCGGCGGGCGGGCGGGCGCTTCGGCACGCCCTTCCAGGTCGCCCACGGGCGGATTCGCTCGGTCGCCGTGGCCGTTGGCGAGCGCGGCGACATCCTGGTCGCCTGGGATGCCCGCGGCACGATCCAGGCGCGCTACCGACCCTCCTTCCGCCCGGGCTTCGACCCGATCGAAACCATCAAGTCCGAGCCGACGTACTTCGCGCAGATGCGGGCGGCGGTCGCCGACGCCGGGCGCTGCTACCTGGCCTGGAGCGCGCAGTTCCTCAGCGAGGGCGGCTCCCGTGGGCCGGTGTTCAACGAGGTCGCCGTGCGCCCCTCCGGGCACCGCTTCCGCGCCGCCCAGCTGCTCGAGCGCGACGATGAGACCCGCAGCCAGGAGCCGATCGCGCTGGCCACCCAGGGTCGCGACGCAACCGTGGCGTGGACCGGGTTCGACGGCGCGAACGCGCGCGTGCGCACGGCGTCGACCGATCCCAGCGCGCGCTTCGGCGCGCCGCAGGACGTCTCGCCCGCCGGCCGCGACGGCGTGGTGTCGGATCTCGCCGCCGCGGGCGCAACGCGCCTGGTCGTCTGGGACAACGGCGGCTTCGACGCCAACCAGGTCTTCGCGGCCGTCGCGGCGCCGGGCGGCCCGTTCGGCGCGGCCGAGGCGGTCTCCGCCGCGCAGGAGGCCCGCGCAGGACGCGCGCTCCTCGCGGGACGGCCGACCACCGTGTGGACCAACCGCCCGACCGGCTCACATCCGCCGGGCGGCCTCAACGCCGTGCAGACCTTTGCGCAGGCCGCGACGCGCTGACTCACACCTCCAGCCGCGTGTCCTCGAGATCGAGGTCGCGCTCGATGCGGTGCATGATCTCGTCGTTGATCTTGCCGACGTTGCGCAGGCGGATGATCTCGGCGCGCTGGGCCTCGAGCAGCTCGCGTAGGAGCCGCTGGTAGTCCTGCGACCGCGCGTCGATCGCGCCGTCGTCCGCGTCGTCGAACCGCGCGGAGAAGCGCCGGATACGGAACTCGAAGGACCCGCGCACCCGTTCGGCGGTGTCCTCGCGCACCCAGTCCTCCTCGAGGAGCTCGTCGATCCGCGCGATGGCTGCGTGCGCCGCGAGCAGACGGGCCTTGGACTCGCGCTGGGTCTCCGTACCGTCCTCCTCGACGCCGAGGGCCTTGATGATCAGGGGCAGCGTCGTGCCCTGGAGCAGCAGCGTCGCCGCGATCACCGCGTAGGTCAGGAAGATGATGAGGTCACGCTGGGGGAACGGCCCGCCGGCGTCGATCGTCGTCGGGATCGCCAGCGCGGCGGCCAGCGAAACGGCGCCGCGGATGCCCGTCCACGCCACGATCGCCGGCAACCACCAGGGTGGGTAGGGATCGCGCTCGCGCAGGCGCCTCGACAGGAAGCGTGGCAGGTACTCGTTCGAGTACACGCAGAGAAAGCGGACGCCGATGACGGTGGCCGCGACGGCGAGCGCGTACACGACGACGGACTTCGTCGCGATATCGGCGATGCCGTCCATCACGCTGGGCAACTGGAGCCCGACCAGCATGAACAGCGCCGCGTTGAGCACGAACACCACGATCTCCCACACCGAGAAGGCCTGGATCCGCGTAGCCGGCGTGATCAGCTGCGGCGAGCGCCAGCCCAGGAAGATGCCGGTCGTCACGGCGGCGAGCACCGCCGAGACCCCGAGCGCCTCGGCGGGCAGGTAGGCGAAGTACGGCGTGACCAGGGAGATCGTGATCTCGGTGGGCGCATCGTCGATCACCTTGCGCACCTGCGCGACGATCCAGCCGATCGCGATGCCGATCGCGATCCCGACGATCGCGTTGAGCACGAAGCGCCCGCTCGCCGTGGCGAGCGAGAAGCTGCCGCTCACCGCCGCCGCGACCGCGAACTTGTAGGCCACCAGCGCGGTGGAGTCGTTGACCAGCGACTCGCCCTCGATGATCGTGACAAAGCGGCTCGGCGCCCCGACGCGCGAGGCGATCGCTGTCGCGGCCACCGCATCGGTCGGCGATACGACCGCGCCGAGCACGAAGGCCGCCTCCCACGACATCCCGTCGACGACCGCGTGCGCCACCACCGCCACCGCGACCATCGTCGCGATGACGGCCCCGACCGCCAGCATGCTGATCTGGCCGAGGTTGTCGCGCAGGTCGCGCAGTGAGGAGAAGAACGCCGCCGCATACAGCAGCGGCGGCAGAACGATCACGAGCACGAGGTCGGGATTGAGCTGGACGTCGGGCATCCCGGGCAGGAAGCCGATGACCGCGCCGCCGACGACCAGCAGGATCGGGTACGGGATCCGCGAGTGGTAGGCGATGATCAAAAACAGCGCGAGCGCCGCGAGCACGGCCAGCAGCGACAGGTCCAGCGTGGTTTCCGACGAGGTCGCCAGCAGCGTCGTCATGGCCGCTCCCGCAGCGTGGCCACCGCGAGCGCGGCGACCCCCTCCCCGCGCCCGACGAACCCCATTCCCTCGCCGGTCGACGCCTTGACGTTGACCTGCTCGGCGCTCACGCCGAGCCCTTCGGCCAGCGACGCGCGGATCGCCTCGCGGCGCTCGCCGAGCTTCGGCCGTTCCATGAGCACGGTGCTGTCCACGTGCGCCACGCCCAGCCCGCGCTCGGCGAGCAGCGCGACCACCTCGCGCAGGAGCGCCATCGAATCGGCGCCGCGGTAGCGCTCGTCGGTGTCGGGGAAGTGCTGGCCGATGTCGCCCAGGCCGGCCGCCCCGAGCAGCGCGTCGATGACCGCATGGGCGAGCACGTCGGCGTCGGAGAAGCCGTCGAGCCCGCGCTCGTGCGGGATCGCCACGCCGCCGAGGATCAGCGGGCGGCCCTCCACGAGCCGGTGCGAGTCCCAGCCGATGCCCGCCGCGCCCATCATCCGATCGGCTCCAGTCGGCGCTCGCGCCCCTCGAAGACGGCCAGCTCGCGCACGCCGAGGTCGTCGAGCAGCTCGAGCGCCTGCTCGTAGTCGCGCCCGAGGTCGTCGGGGGTGTGCGCGTCACTGGACAGCGCGATCGGGTTGCCGGCGTCGACGACCATCTCCAGGAACGCGCGCGCCGGGTACAGCTCGCCGACCGGCTTGCGCAACCCGGCGGTCGACAGCTCGACCGCGATCCCCGATTCGGCGATCCCTTCCATCGCGATCTCGTAGAAGTAGCGCAGGTCGCGAGCGGGCCAGGGGCGCTGCGCGGGTCCCCAATACTTGACGAGGTCGGGGTGCGCGAGGATGTCGAACATCCCGCTCACGGCGGCCTGGGCCAGCCAGTCGAAGTAGGTGCGCCACACCTTCTCGGGCGAGCTGGCGGCCGCCCAGATGTCGTAGCGGTCGTAGTCGAGCGCCCCGTCGCCGACGAAGTGGATCGAGCCGACCACGTAGTCGAACTCGCGCGCGGCGAGCAGCTCGGCCATCCGGTCCTCGCGGCCGGGGATGAAGTCGGCCTCGATGCCCAGCCGCAGATCGGTCTCCTCGCGCACGAAGGCGCAGTAGGCGTCGAGGTCGTCGCGCGCCGAGTGGCGCCACAGCTCGTGCTGCCAGACGTCGAGCGCCTGCTTGAAGCGGTAGACATGCTCGGCCACCCCGAGCTCTTCGATCCCGCGCTCGCTCGCGACCGTGCGGTAGCGGTCGGCGTTCTCGGCGGTCAGATAGCGCTCGGCGGGCGTCTCGTCGATGTCGTCGGAGCGCAGGTGGACGTGGTAGTCGGTGAGCACGGGCGGCGGATTCTCGCACCGCGCGCGCCGCCTACTCTCCCCGCTCCGCGCGCGTCCGCGCCTCGAGCGTGGCCGCCTCGCGCTCGTTGAGCTCGCGACCCGCGCGGACGAAGCCGAGCAGCAGCTCGATCTCCTCCTCGGTGTAGCGGCGGTAGTTGCGCTCGGCGAGGGCCAGGTGCTCGGCGTAGAGGTCGGCGGCGCCGTGGAAGGCCTCGGGCGTGACCTCGACGAGCACCCGCCGGCGGTCGGACGGATCGCGGACGCGGCGGGCGTAACCGGCACGCTCGAGGCGGTCGAGCACCGTGGTGATCGCGCCCGTCGTCAGCCCCGTCTCCTCGGCCAGGCGCCCGGCGGGCACCGGCCCCTCGCGCTGGATGACGTCGAGGCAGCGCATGTCGGTCCGGTTGATCCCGATCGCATCGGCGACTGCCTGGTCGAAGCGGTCGGTCGCGTTCTGCGAACGACGGACCTCGTAGATGAGCTCGTCGAAGAGTTTGCGTTTTTGACTTGCCATTCTGATCTCTTGATGATTAAGATACTTTGTGCGTGAGCTAATACCAAGGAGATCGAATGACATACGCGATCGAAGCCAACGACCTCACCAAGACCTATCCGCCCGACGTACGCGCCCTGGACGGCCTGAGCCTAGCCGTGCGGTCGGGCACCATCTTCGGCCTGCTCGGCCCCAACGGCGCCGGCAAGTCCACCACCGTGCGAATCCTGACCACGCTGTCGCGGCCCGACGCCGGCGGCGCCCGCGTCGCCGGGCTCGACGTCCTCGCCGAGCCGGTGCGCGTGCGCCACGCCATCGGCGTGGTGGGCCAGCAGCATGGGCTCGACCCCGAGGCCACCGGGCGCGAGAACCTCGTCCTCCAGGGCGAGCTCTACGGGATCACCGGCCGCGAGCTGCGCCGGCGCGCCGCCGAATCGCTCGAGCGCTTCGGGCTCGCCGACGCTGCCGACCGCCAGGCCAAGACGTACTCGGGCGGCATGCAACGGCGCCTCGACGTCGCCATGGGACTCATCCACCGCCCGCAGGTGCTGTTCCTCGACGAGCCGACCACGGGCCTGGACCCCGAGGCGCGCGCGGACATGTGGCGCGAGATCGAGCGCCTGGCGCGCGAGGAGCAGATGACGATCCTGCTGACGACCCATTACCTCGAGGAGGCCGACCGGCTGGCCTCGCAGCTTGCGATCGTCGATCGCGGGCGCATCGTCGCCGAGGGCACGCCCCACGAGCTGAAGTCCGAGCTCGAGGGCGACACGATCCACGTCGAGCTCGTCGACGGCGACGGCGAGGCCCGCGCGGCGCTCGACGGCGTCGGCGGCATCGCCGAGACGTCGCTCGACGGCCGGACGCTGCGCGCCCGGGCGCGCGACGGCGGCGCCGCGATCCCGGCCGTTTTGGCCGCGCTGGAGGCGCGCGACGTGCGTGTCGCCTCGGTCACGATGGCCCGCCCGTCGCTCGACGACGTCTACCTGCGCCACGCCGGGCGCACGTTCAACCACGAGGAGGTGGCGGCATGACGACCGCCCTACGCCAGACCTGGCAGGTGAGCCTGCGCCACCTGCGCGTGTTCGTGCGCCAGCCCGCCTTCCTGGGCATCACGCTGACGCAGCCGATCATCTGGCTGCTGCTCTTCGGGGCGCTGTTCAAGGCGGTCACGAAGATCCCGGGCTTCGACGACAGCTCGTACATCGACTTCCTGACGCCAGGGATCGTCGTCATGCTCGCGGTCTCGTCGGCGGGCTGGACGGGGATGGCCTTCATCGAGGACATCAACGGCGGCGTCATGGACCGCCTCCTGGCCTCGCCGGTGTGGCGCGGCGCGCTGAACCTCGGCAGCGTCGTCTACGCGATGGTCGCGATTGTCGTGCAGACGCTGGTGATCGTCCTGCTGGCATGGCTGCTCGGCGCGGACTTCAGCGGTGGCGTCGGCGGCGTGCTCGTCCTGATCCTGGTGGCGGCGCTGCTCGGCGCGGCGTTCGCCTCGCTGTCCAACGGCGTCGGCGTGCTCGCGCGCCAGCGCGAGACGCTGATCGGCGCGGTGAGCCTCGTCCTGCTGCCGCTGACCTTCCTGTCCTCGGCCCTGATGCAGCAGAGCCTCGTGCCCGGCTGGATCAGCACGGCCTCCAAGGTCAACCCGGTCAACTGGGCGGTGGAGGCCGGCCGGTCGGCGGCGATGGAGAAGATCGACTGGGGCGTCGTCGGCACCCGCATCGGGCTGCTGGTCGCGCTCGTCGTGCTCTGCGCGACATTCGCGACGCGCGCCTTCGGCACCTACCAGCGCTCGCTGTAGCGCTCCCGGCCCAGACAGCACGGCGGAGGTCGACAGATTCATCAATCGCGCGTCTTGTTTCCTGCCGACGGTGATCGCGTACGCCTTCCGGCGAGTGCTGTACGGCGCCGCGGTGCTCTTCGTTCTGGCCTGGCTGATCTACGGGATCGAGCCCGCGCTGCGGCCGGAGAACTACCCCGGCCAGGCGTGGCTTCCGCTGGTGTGGCACGAC